>NZ_JAFCLY010000048.1:0-70570 GCF_018130185.1 Bradyrhizobium sp. AUGA SZCCT0182
TGCGCGTAGGCGTCATCAGCCCCCGCCAAAGCGACCGGGGCAACGCTCAGCGCCAGCCCTGCTGCGACCAGACTTCGTCTTGTGAGCGACTTACAAAAATCCTGTGCCATTGGTTGTTCTCCTTGGTCTTCGGACCTGCCCTCCCGCTTTTCTCGCTGCAAATTGGATGGTCTTGTGGGGAAGAGGTTCCCAAAAAACGGATGCGTCGGATCCGCTGGTCTCTTGTGCCGGCAGCGCTCTCTAGGACCATCGGCCACATCTTCAGCTCGCGCGGCCTTGTTTTAGGTCCGATGGATGGGCACTAGGACGGGATAGCGCCTAGAAGACAAGGGACCGCATCGGCAAATGAAAGAGGCCCCCAACTGAGACGGTCGCTCGCCTTGTTTAGGGACGTAGTGCTGTCCTTTTGGTCGGACAGGGCACGTTTGCAGTCCTAGTTGAACCGACGTTTTTCCTCGCGAACTCGTGAAGACGTTTCTTCGTACAGTTCCTGATGAAACCAACAAATTCTGCGGCGACACCAATCATGGCTTGCGATGGCAAATTCCTGAAACACGATGAGCTCATCCTCACCGCATCGAATTCGCCAACCAAGGAGCCTACGATGCGCAAACTAGTTTTTTCAATCGGAGCCCTCGCGATTGCTTTTATGGTTGCATTTGCCTGGTCACACACTGTGCTCTCGCCTTCCCAGGCAGGCGTCGCTGGGTCAATCAATCCCACCGATCTGATGTCGAATCACAAAGGCACGCTTCCGATTGAGCAGTGGGAAGCAATCTAGCGTCTTTCCGAATACATCCCTCCCTGACTTTAAACTGGAGCCCTGGCCATCGCTGGGGCATTTTCCTTTAACAACCGGAAGCTGAACTTCACACCTACCGAAGAAGAGTAACCGCTACATGGCGGCCTTATTCGTGCAGCTGAAGGACAGCTTTCCGCAGGGCATCAACAAATTCGCGCGGCAACGTCACGTTGCGGAGTAAATGATCAATTGCCTCGTTTCGCTCCGCTTACTCCCACATACTTCCACCGATCGCCTTGAACGAAGATCTGATCCCGCGTCACGCAAGGCCTATGACGGGCGGCTCGAAGTTGTTGAACACTGATGGTGATTGAAATTGGGAAGGAAATGTTGTGCGGCGGCCATCGCCTCCAAAGCAGTAGACGAAAGTTACGGCGTATCATAGAGCATCGAGCTCTGCGTCTTAGTCTGCTCCGGGTGTATCGCGATTATCCATGATGTGCGCCGGCGGCATGAACGTTCGAGCTCCGGAGCGAGGTCGAGTTGACCGGGCTGCAGACGTTCTCGTGTAGCGGCCCCCGAGCGTCGGTAATGTTATCGTCAGGATAACAGTTCCAACAGACTTCTAGCGCGTCGCAGGTCCACCGTCATAAAGCCCTCGGTGAAGCACGCGATCCTCGCAGGACACTCTACGGGAGGTGGCGAGGTCGCCCGCTACATCGCGAGGTACAGCTCGGATCGAGTCTCCAAGGCCGTTCTCGTTTCCGCAGTTCCACCAAAAATGCTGAAGACGGCGGACAATCCCACGGGTTTGCCCATCAACGTCTTGGACGAAATCCGAGATGGCGTCGCGAACGATCGCTCGCAGTTCTTCAAGAATCTGAGCTTGGCGTTCTATGGCTACAACAGGCCAGGCTCAACCCCCTTTCAGGGCGTCAGAGATGAATTCTGGCTGCAGGGAATGCAAGCGTGCGATCAAGGGCGCGTACGATTGCATCAAGCAATTTTCGGAAACTGATTTCACTTCCGATTTGAAGCGCATGGACATTCCCACTCTCATCGTTCATGGCGATGACGATCAGATCGTTCCGATTGTCGCCTCCGCTATGCTGTCGTCGACGGTTGTCGTCGGCGCCGCACTAAAGGTGTATTCGGGCGCGCCCCATGGGCTTCCGCATACGCACAAGGACCAGTTGAATGCGGATCTCCTGAGCTTCATTCGGGGTGCTTAAATGTCCAGATCGACCCTTCTTACTACGGACGGCAATTCGAACTCCCGGAAGCACTCGCCATGCCCTCGGGAATCGCGGAATCGGCCGTGCGGAAAATTGCTGCTTCCCTCGCGGTCTTGCTCGCGGAAGTTTTCGCTCTGTACCTCAAGACGAAAAATTTCCATTGGCATGTTTCCGGTCCTCACTTCAGGAGCATCCATCTCATGCTGGACAAGCAGGCGTCCGACCTGCTGGCCATCACGAATCCGATCGCCGAGCGCGCTCGCGCTATCGGCGGCAACACGCTTCGTTCCATAGGCCATACCGCACGGCTTCAGCGGCTGGCCGACAACGATGCTGAATTCGTCAAGCCGGAAGATATGCTTGCCGAACTCAGTTTAGATAACCGGTCGCTGGCGATCAGAATGCGGGCAGCCCACCAACTCTGTGAAGGAAGGGGGGACACGGCCACTGCAAGCCTGTTGGAAAACTGGATTGACGAGACGGAACGAAGGAATTGGGAGCTGCTCGAGTCCACCGATGATGTTGGAATGAGTTTTTTGGTCGGCTGTCCGGTTAGCGCCGGCAGTCGGCCAGGGCCCTGCTATCAACCGAATTATGGGGTCGCCCCGCCGTCGGCGGTCGCCATGTATTTCGTGTAGAATTCGGCAACCCGCGCGCGCCACATGCCGACGAACGCCTTCGATGTCACCTTGTCCACTGATTTCCAATCCTTCTTGAGGGCCGGAAGGGTATTGCCCCAGATCGCGCGTCTGCACCGCTTCGCGCCCTTCTCCCTGCCTTCGCTGGTGGCGCACATGGATTTCCAGGCGATGCGATCGGGCTGGCTGATGTGCTCGGCGGCACCTTCCCATCCCTGCTGATGGATCAGATAGAGATCGCTCAGGTCCGGCTTCCGGTGCGTGATCCACTCGAACAGGATGCCTTCGGTAATGACTTTGTAGGCAGCCGCAACGGCGTTGTCCCGGGGACTGCGAATCTGCCCAAAGCCGAATTTGCCGAACTCCTTTTCGCTCAGCTGAAACAGTCCGATATACGACCCGGTGCGTCGATTGGGGTTGAAGCCGGATTCGATCTTGGCAACCGCTTTCATGAAATTGAAATCCAGACCGAAAGCGACGGAAGCGCGCTTGATCTCCTCGATTGGCGTTCCGACCGGAATGTCCTTGAATGAACGCAAGACGATCTCCGCCGGCTTCTGGGCGGGCGGCAGTTCGGACCAGACGTAGTAGATTAGATGCCGGAAATCCTGCGTCGCCTGCGCCGGCTTGAGCGCATCATTGGACGCATCTCGTGCTACCGGCGGCGGCTGGGCCGTAGCCTGATCGCCCAACGACGCCAATTTTGGCCCTACGGAATCGTCGGCGATTTCGGCTCGGACCGTCAACGGTCCAGAACCCGCTGAAGTCACTGAGGCAGTCGCAGCCTGAAGCGCTGCTGCAAGCTTGGCCGATGCCTCCGCGTATAGCGCAGGCGCCACCGCGTTAGCTGCCGCTTCCGGCGTTGCATCCGGCACCGTCGCGACTGGCCGGTTTCCGCCAGCCAGATAAAATCCCATGAATGCGATAAGACCCACGATGCAAGTGGTCGGCAAAGCCTTCATGGCCCCAACTCTATGCAAGGCTTCCGTAAGAAGCCTATTCGCATGTTCTTTGGCCTGCAGTGAGTCCCCATTCAAAAATCTTAGTATTGGAATGTGGAGCAAGCGAAATCAGACTTTCAGCTCGCCACGCGTCGGATCTCTTCCCGCTATGTGCCAACAGGCAACATGGAGCCCCCAGGGCCATGAATCGATATCGCTCCATCCAGAAGAATGTTCAGGATGGGTCGGTATGGTTAATGATCGGTAAACTTCAGCTGAAGCGGCAGGACAAGGTCGGCTTTGCGCCAAGAGCGGACATGCCGACCAAGTCAGCTTTTGACCCACAGCAGACATTGCTTCCGCGACGCACGGGAATACTACCGTTCCGGTTTCGACTTCCACTCAACCGCCAGCTTCTGCGCTTCGGCGATCTGTGCCGGGGTCATCTGCTGCGCGACGCGATTTCGATTGCTGATCGCATCTTGGTCACTTCGCGCAGCCGCCAAACTGAGCCACATGTATGCTTGAATATTGTCTTGCGGCACGCCTAGTCCCGTAGCGTAACAGAGGCCAAGGTATACTTGCGCTCCAATATGACCTTGGTCTGCAGCGCGGCGAAACCACTTCGCAGCCTCGATCCGGTTCTCGGACACGGCCACGCCCGCGAAATGCAGGACCCCGACGTTGAACTGCGCACCATCGTTACCGCGCTCGGCGGCAAGGTGATACCACTTCAATGCTTCAGCTTTGTTCTGAGGCACCCCATTGCCGTTGTCGTACAAGGTCCCCAAGTTGTACTGGGCGAAGGTATGGCCTTGATCGGCTGCGAGGCGCCACCACTTTGCAGCCCTAGCGTAATTTTTCGGCACACCTTGGCCGCCGTCGTACATGAACCCGAGTGCGTACTGCGCCTCGGCATTGCCTTGGTCGGCCAGCGGACGCCAGAGCCGTAGCGCGGTTGCGTAGTCGCGTCTGCTATGCGCCGCCTGCGCATCCTCAAACGGCCCCGCAACAGCGCCTCCCGCCATCGACAGCGGCGAAGCGAGCGCGAGAAGGACCAAGAGGATTCGGACGATCGGCATGGGAAACCTCAATTGGCGTCGCGCGATCGGCGCGGCACGCGCCGCCGTCGCGACGATGGCGGCTTGTTTGTCGCGGGCCGCCCGCGAAAGGTTCACCGCCGAGGGCCTCTTGCGGACACAAACGAACGACCATTGCGCATTAGCCCGGATCCGTGCCTTTGCAAGCATGTCGCCTATTGGCACGAACCGGACCTGCCGCGCCTTGTCGGCCATGTCTGCTGAGCGAGGAAGACCGGAAGTTCGCGGAGCCTGTTAAAAGTGACGCGATTGACCCAGAACGGACGTTGCGCCTCACCGTCTCGCCCGGCCACAAAAGGGCTTTATGATCAGAAGTAGCAGCGTCATTGTCCTATCGGAATGGACGAGCGGGGTTGAAGTTTCATAACAACGGTCCTCACTATCCAAGCCGGGCTGGCGCGGTGATCCCATGCCTCTGGCATCCTTGACAGTGTCTGAAATCTTCCCGTGGGAGTTTCGCAATGATCTCCAGCCAACCGGGTTTGACGAGCGCCTACCTGAGAACTCCAAAGGCCGCAGCCTTCGCGGGCATCATATTTTCTGTGTTGTGGGTCGCTGTGTTCGGACTCATGCGGCTTTCGGTGCCATCTGATCCCTTCGAGGAAGGCGCTTGGCTCGCGGGGGATACGACGTTTGTGGCGCTTGCCCTAAATCTTGTGCCTGTCGCTGGCGTAGCCTTTCTCTGGTTCATCGGAGTACTTCGTGACAGACTTGGGGCTCGCGAGGACCAATTTTTCGCGACCGTGTTCTTGGGCAGCGGAGTCTTACTGCTGGCGATGCTGTTCGTTGCCGCCGCGGTCTTTGGCGCGATCATAGTCGCACTTCGGGCGGCACCTGACGCGCTCGTCCACTCCGCCACTTTTCATTTCGGGCGCGGCTTGGCCTACGGGATGATCAACATTTACGTGGTAAAGACGGCGGCGGTCTTCATGATCACGACGTCGACAATTGCCATCTATACCCGTTTGATGCCCCGTTGGCTCGCAATCGTGGGATTCATCATCGCGGCGGCGCTCCTGATCGGAAGCTCCTATTTCGAATCGAGTCTGCTTGTGTTTCCGTTGTGGGTCTTGTTGGTTAGCCTGACCATCCTACGAGACAGGAAAGTTGTCCCAATTTCGACGGATCCGCTGCCATAGCGGTTACGGCATCCCAGCTGAGGTGAACTCCCCGTGTTTCGGTCGCACCAACTTGAACACGGAAATCGTCAAAGACGAGACGAAGTAGGCCGCCTCAGTTGGCGGCCTCTTTCATTTATCGATGCGAATTCCATGTCGCCTATTGGCACTCAACAGACATCCCAGCGCGCCCGCCGGATGTCTGCTTTGAGGGATAAATCGGAAGTCGGCCTCGACAGGTTCGACTTCCGTGTTTGACCCATAGCGGACTTGCGGGCCAACGACGGCCACGTTCCTGAATTGATCCAAGGTCACGATCCGTTCCCATGGGCCTGTTGGTACTGGCCTGTTTCGACCCTCAGTGGCCTAGTTTGAAAATGGCGGTGGTCTATTTTGATTTTGGTCAAAGCGGCGCGCGCCGACGACCAACTATCATGGGTCATGAAAGACGATCCCGCCCCGAGCAACGACGGACCGGAACCGAAGCCTCCCCTATCGGATGAGGCCCGACGGGTGATCGCTGAGTACGCAAATGCCTTGCGGGAACTCATTAAGAAATTCCGCCGAAAGCTAAATTGAGGCCGCTTCAGTTGGCGGCCTGTTTGGTGCTGTGTAAGCTGAATTTAGAAGTGTCCTAATTTCCGTTAACCGACCGGCCGGAACTAATCTGCGGGGATAGGCATGACTCGGAACCAGGTGGCCCGGTTGGCTCCCGCCTGATCGCGGAGCCGGGCTATGTGCGAGAAGTGCGATGAGATCGATAAGACGATTGAGCGGTACCGCCGGATAAAGCAACGCATCCTGGATCAGCAACTCATCGACGGAGCGCAAAAACTGATCGATGAGTTGGAAGCGGATAAAGCCGCTCTACACCCTGAGTGAGGCTTTGTGGATTAACCAATAGAGCCCCGACGCCAGCGCCATTGAACACAGCCCGAAGGCGTAAGTAGCGCGCTTGCTGATCGGTTCGCGGGAAATCGTCACGACAATCGGTGAGGTATTTGCCGCAGAACACCCCAAGTTCGAGCATCTGCTTGGGCGTCAAATCGGGTCGAAATCGCGGCCGGCCGGCGCAGACAATACATGGCGAGCCTCTCTGCATTTTTGTCGCTGACGATCACGACGCGGTGGCGCATCGGACCTCCTAGTCAGTTCAACAGCCAGATCGCGCCGTTTAGAACCGAAGCGAACGCCACCCACGCGGCGTAAGGCGCGAACAGGAGAGATGCTATCTTATCTTGCCGCCGCGTTATCATGATGAAGCCAATGATCGTTATCAACAGCAGCAAAATCACGCCAAAGGCGATATCGACCCGATGGCCTGAAAAGAAGATGGGTGACCAAACGAAATTCAGGGCCAGCTGCCCCCACCACGGCTTCATTGGTGGGCTGTTGCGGCCTTTTCTCCAAACACGCCACCCAGCGATCGCGATGATGATATAAAGCGTGCTCCAAACCGGGGCAAAGATCCAGTTAGGCGGACTGAAAGTCGGCTTGCTTAGCGCCGCATACCATGCACCGGGGGCGGTAGCGAAACCGATGATAAGGCCGCCACCCAGAACGAGCGCAACAAACAGAAATAAACTTCCGAGTTCGGCCGCGCGCATTTTCATTCGAATGGGTCTTCGTTGCTGTTGTTCGGCAAAAGAATGTCAGTGGTTCTCTTGTCTCGGATGAGCAGCAGCGATCGCATCTCTGTGGGGTGCCTTGCCGATAAGGTGCCGGTCCGCTTTGGAGCAAAGCGGACCGGGGATATTAGGCCGATCAGCTCTGGGGTGGCAGGATGACCTTGTCGATGACGTGGATGATCCCGTTCGAGGCCGCGGTATCAGCCTTTACGACGGTGGCGTCGTTGATCGTCACCTTGCCGTCTTTGGTTGTGACCTTCACCATTGCGCCGTTGACGGTTTTGGCCTGGTCCAGCTTAGTTACCTGCTCGGCTCTCACCGCGCCCGGCACCACGTGGTAACTGAGGATGGCCGTCAGCTTCGCTTTGTTCTCGGGCTTCAGCAAGTTCTCCACCGTGCCGGCCGGCAATTTGGCGAATGCCTCGTCCGTCGGTGCGAACACCGTGAACGGTCCGGGACCTTTCAGGGTAGCAATCAGATCGGCCGCCTTGAGCGCTGCCGCCAGCGTCTTGAACTGGCCGGCACCGACCGCCGTGTCGACAATGTCCTGATTGCTGGCGCGCGCGAAATTACTGCCGATCGCCAAAGCTGCAACGGCCAAAACGACCGCGGCCTTCGACACAATACCTACTCTGCTCATCTTTTAGCTCCTGTGACGGGATGGGGCCGGCTTGGCCGGCGTTCTGTTTTCGAGGGGAGAAAACGTGTTTTGCCTCGCACCTTGTTGAATGGTGGTAAAACTGATTTTCTTCAAGGGCACATTGATGTGATATGAAAAGCAGTTTTCGTAGGGATAGAAAATGCGCCCATCTTTGAACTGGGATGAAATGAGGCCGGAAACATGTTGTCGGAAACCCTGATCACGGCCCTTGAGGGCTATGCCATCGGCCCAAAGATCCGCCGGCTGCGACTGCGCAAAAAGCTAGGGCTGGTCCAACTAAGCGAGCACACCGGTCTCTCGCCGGCGATGCTGTCGAAAATTGAACGAGGGCATCTGTTTCCGACGCTACCGACCTTGTTGCGGATCGCTTTGGTGTTCGGCGTCGGGCTCGATCACTTTTTCAGAGAGGACAGCGACCGGCCAGTTCATGCCCTTGTGCGCAAGGCGGACCGCATTCGTCTTCCGGAGAAGGCAGGGCGGACTTCGCCCGCTTACTGCTTCGAGTCCCTCGACTATCCTGTCAGCGATCGAAAGCTCAACGGCTATTACGTTGAGTTTGGGGAGGAAGACGAGAAGTCGGAGCCGCACGAGCATCCCGGCGCGGAGATCATCTACGTTTTGGATGGCGAACTCGTGGTGAACCTGGAGGGAGAGGACTTCACGCTCGGCCAGGGCGACTCGATGTATTTCGATTGCGCTCATCCGCACAGTTACCGCCGTAAAGGGGCGTTGCTATGCGCGGCCATTATCGTGGTGACGGCGGAATCAGCTTCAGCGTGACCGGGATAGCGGGACAATCCCTAGAGGAAACAGGACCATCCCGCTCAAGCTACCAAATGGAGCTTGGGGCGACATTCATGAATGAAACCGACGATGGCTTCACAACGAGATTCAAGTTCATAATTGGGTCGGGTGCCAAACCAACATAGATGACGGACCAAGATCGTCTACGTCCGGCTGCGCTGCTGTCAAAGTCTGTTTTGTACGCTCCACTAGGTCCGCTTGTGGCACTTTTCGGACATTAGGGCTCGGACGAATGTCCGCTTTGCGCACCACGAGCGGCCGTTCGCTTACCACGCATCAGGCGAAGACTTCTCGTCACATGGCACGCAGCCAAACGCCGGCCCTGGCTGCCGAGACGCTGCCGCTGGTGGTTCTCTAGCCCGATATCACCGAAGTCAGACCGCCATCGACGGCAAGGGTCTGACCGGTGATGTGCTTGCCCGCGTCGCTGGCGAAGAGAACCGCGGCGCCTTTCAGATCGTCCTCGTCACCGATGCGGCGCAGCGGCGCGCCGGCGGCGAGCTTTTCGACCCCGACAGCTTCGATCGTGCCCCTCGTCATCCTCGACGGAAAGAAGCCGGGCGCCAGAGCATTGGCCGTAATTCCGTAGCGTCCCCAACTACCCGCCAGGGCTCGCGTGAAGTTAACCACCGCGCCCTTGCTCGTGTCGTAGGCGATCATCTGCATATCTCCGGAACTTCCGAACAGGCCCGCGATCGACGCAAGGTTGATAATGCGGCCATACTTGTTGGGAATCATCGAGTGCTTCGCAATCTGTTGGCTGAGCAGGAACAGCGAGCGGATATTCAGATTCATCACCTTGTCCCAGGCTTCGATCGGGTGATCTTCCGTCGGCGCGCCCCAGGTTGCGCCCGCATTGTTCACCAGAATGTCTACCCGGCCGAGCTTCTTGATCGCTTCGTCGGTGAGCCGCTTGACGTCTTCGTCCCTGGCATTATCCGCTGCGATCCACTCTGCCTTGATACCGAGACCGGCAAGATGCGCCTGGGCCTTTTCCAGATCCGGCGCCTTGCGAGAGGAAATCACGACCCGCGCCCCTTGCTCACCTAGCGCCTCGGCGATTTGCAGCCCAAGGCCGCGGGAGCCGCCTGTAACAAGGGCATTCTTGCCGGTGAGATCGAATGCCTTCTTGATGCTTCCCATAGTCAAATCCCCTTGTGGGCGAAGTTCCGCTGCACGGTAATGTGGGGTTCCGCGGGATCTCTATTCCCGCGGAACACTGCCGAGCGACGTTCCACGAAAGACTGGATGCCTTCCTTCATGTCTTCGCTGCTGAAGACGCGATCCTTGATCTTCGGGATGTACTCGATCGCAGCTTTTTCACCGGCCTCGATGTATTTCAACGCGGCCTCCTTGGTTACCTGAATTCCGATCGGAGCGTTCCGGGCGATCAGATCCGCAATCTCCATTGCGCGGGCAATCTGTTGGCCAGGAGCAACGACCTCCTGGACAAATCCGATCTTGTAAGCCCGCGCTGCGTTGAACTCGTCGCACAAGAACAGGTGATACATCGCATCTCCCCATCCTGCCCGCGTCAAATACCGGAAATGGGCACCACCAAGAGGGGCGATCCCGCGCTTTGACTCCATCTGGCAGAACCGGGCGTCATCGGCCGCAACGACGATATCGCCAGCCAGCATCATTTCGATGCCGATCGTGAAACAGATCCCCTGCACTGCCGTCACAATCGGCTTTCGGCACCGGCTTTTCAGCGCGAACGCATCGATATTTCCGGCCTTGATCTCGGTATTCTCGGCCTTTGGTCCGAAGAATTTCGGCATATCCAGCCCGGCCGTGAAATCAGGGCCTTCGGCGCAGAGTACCCCTACCCAGTAATCGTCCGTTCGGTCGAGAAGCGTCATCGCGTCCGACATCTGCGCCATCATCTGCGGGCTAAAGGAGTTCTTCTTCGCCACATTGTCGATGATGATCTTGAACACATGCCCGTGCACCTCGGTCCGGATCTGGCCAACCTGGGTTTTCGTCTCATTCATTTGCAAGTCTCCGAATGGCTTCCAGGCGACTGCGCAACGACACGCAGGCTTTCCCCGTCGGCTGGCTGCAGCCGACTATTGCTTGCCAGCAGCTTTGAACAGTCGCCTAAACACTAGCTACAAAAGATTTGGATAACCGTTATTCAGTGGCGATGTGCCCCGCCGTGAAACCTTTCATCGCTCAACTCAGCTCAGCGCCGCGAACGCGGTCCGTTCGAAAGGCATCAGTTCATCCGTCCGGCCGTCACGTACCTTGAGCAGCCACTGCGGATCCTGAAGCAGCGCCCGGCCCACCGCGACGAGATCAAACTCCTCGCGATCGAGGCGGCGGATCAACTCGTCGAGGGACGCCGGACGGGAACTCTCGCCGCCATATGCGGCGATGAATTCGCCGGTCAGACCGACCGACCCGACCGAAATCGTCGGTACTCCCGTCACCTTCTTGGCCCATCCGGCAAAATTCAAATGGGAGCCATCGAACTCCGGCTCCCAGAAGCGCCGCTGCGAGCAATGCAACATGTCGACGCCCGCGTCGACCAGAGGTTTGAGCCAGGCTTCCAGTGCGCGAGGCGTATCGGCCAGCTTCACTTCAAAGTCCTGCTGCTTCCACTGGCTGATCCGTAGCACGATCGGAAAGTCCGATCCGACCGCCTTGCGCACGGCGTGAACGATATCAGCGGCGAACCGGGCCCGGGCGGGCAGGTCCTTGCCTCCGTAAGCATCCTCGCGGCGATTGGTACCCTCCCAAAAGAACTGATCAATCAGATAGCCGTGCGCGCCATGCAATTCGACGGCATCGAACCCCAGGCGCTTTGCCGCAAGCGCCGCATCGGCGAAAGCGCGAATGGCGTCTGCGATGTTCTCTTCGCTCATTGGCTCGCCGAACTTCTTCTCCGGTCGTGAAAGGCCGGACGGACTGTCGTAGGCGCCGGGAGGAGACCAATTCTCGGCGCGCGTGCGAACGGCGCCGACATGCCATAGCTGCGGCGCCATCAGGCCACCCGCGGCGTGTACCTCGTCAACCACGCGCCGCCACCCCGCCAGTTCCTTATCGCCATGAAAGCGGGGAACATTCGGATCGTTCAGGGATGCCGGACGATCCACCCCCGTCCCCTCCGAGATGATGAACCCGACCGCTCCTACGGCACGGCGGCGGTAGTACCGCGCGACGTCTTCGGTCGGAATACCGCCCGGAGAGAATGAGCGCGTCATCGGCGCCATCACCACCCGGTTCGGCAAGTTCAGCCCCTTCAGCTTGAAAGGCCGGAAAAGTGCGTCACTGGACATTCGCGCTCCCTGGTTCAGTTAGTAGCTTTGCGGGCTCCGATTACCCACATTGCTCGTTCAAGAGGCAAGCTCATTTTTCCTCGGCGCTGAGAACCTTGCCGAATTGATCCCACGTGCTGCCGTTCCAGCGCTGCAGCTGCAGCTGCGTGTACGCCATACTGCTTTCCGGGCCCGTGTTGATCGTAACACCGGGTATGAGAGTGGGGAGTGACAGCCCGCGGATGCTCCGCGATTGCTTGACAATGTTCTCACGCGAAAGATCGTCTCCGCACTGCTTGAGCACTTGCTCCAGGATCTGTCCCTGCTGCGTACCGAACAGATAATTGGCATCACCGATGTCCGCGCCCGGCAGGTATTTCGCGAAATGTTCACGGTACCATTTGATGCCGGGGTCGTCGGCCCACTTCTTGTCGTTCGGATCCTTGGTGATCGTTGCCGCCACGATGCCCACAGCCTTTTCCGGTCCCGCGGGAACGATGGTTGAAGAAACCGAGCTTAAAACGAAGTTGATCAGGAACAGAGGCTTCCAATTGACCTCATCGGCCTTCTTGATGGCCTGCGCGGCGAACTTCGGCGTGCCGGCGACCAGGAACACCTCTGCGCCAGACGATTTCAACTTCACCACGTGGGAATCGATCGTCGGCTCGGTCACTTCATAGGAAGACGACACAACTTTCTTGTCGAAGTCGTCTTTCAGATAGCCTTTGAATGCATTGAGGAAGTCCTTACCCAAATCGTCGTTCTGATACAGGATCGCTATCTTTGCGTCCGGCCGGGCCTGGGTGACGTATTTCGCGTAGATTCGCCCTTCCGTGTCATAGCTGGGCAACCCCGTGGTGGTCATCGGAAATTCAGCGAAGTTCGTGAATTTGGTGACTCCGCTCACCACGAACAGATGCGGCACTTTTTTCGCGTTGACGTACTTGATGGTGGCGCCGATGCCGGGTGTACCGAGCGGGCCGAACAGGAAGGCCACTTCATCGCTTTCGACGAGCTTCCTGGTCTGCTCCACCGTCTTGGGAGGACTGTAAGCATCGTCGTAGGTGATGAGATTGATCTTGCGGCCGTTGATGCCACCGCGCTCGTTGATCGAATTGATGTAAGCGATCAGACCCTTCCCGGTATTGCTGAGCGGCGACGCGGGACCGCTAAACGGGAACGTAGCCCCCACCTTCACTTCGGCGCTCGTAACGCCGGGTGTTTCTGCACGCGCGGGCGCGCCAACAATCGTCGCGCCGATCGCGGCTGCCAGTATAGACTTCCTGAACATCGACTTCTCCCTTGCGCGGCGACGGGTTACGTCGCTCATCAATCGTTGAATTTCCGTGCGGCCTCGGCGACCGACCCCTGGTGCGGCTTCGTCTCAATCCATGCAGTGCATCACTCAGCCCGCTGCTGCGGCATCGGACGCCTTCCCGACCGCCCGTTCGATCGCCATCTCTCGTAACTTGTGTTTGAGTATCTTGCCGGTGGAGGCTGAGGGCAGAGCGTCGAGCACGATCAATTCAGTCGGACGCTTGTACGAAGTGAGCTGTTGGGCTGTGTACGCCTTCAGGTCTTCGGCGCTGACACTGGCGCCGGAGAGAAGCTGCACGAACGCGACAACCTCCTCGTTGCCATCAACCGGTCGTCCCACCACAGCCGATTGCACGACCTGATCGTGCGCATTCAGCACCGCCTCCACCTCGGCAGGATAAACGTTGAAGCCGGAGCGGATGATGAGTTCTTTGGTTCGGCCAGCGATGTAGAGATGGCCCTCGCCGTTCACCCGGGCCAGATCCCCTGTGTTGAACCATCCCTGGTTATCGATCGCCGCGGCGGTCTGCTCGGGAGAGCGATAGTAACCAAGCATCACGTTGGGGCCTCGGACGTGCAATTCGCCCACGTCGCCGGTCGCCACCTTCTTGCTCTGCCTGTCCACGATCCGGTGCTCAATACCGGGAAGAAAGGGGCCGACTGACTCGTCCGAGACAGGGTGTTCTGAACGGACACCCGACAGGCCGGGCGAACATTCGGTTATGCCGTAATTGTTCAATAGCGGGATCCCGAATTCGTCCTCGATCCGCTTCTTCAGGTCGAGGTCGAGCGGCGCGCCGGCGACGGCTATGATCCGTAGCTTGCCTCGTTCGAGTCGCTGGATGCCCTTGACCGCCTTGTGTTCGAGCAGACGCTGATATGTGGCGGGAACACCGAACAGGCTCGTGATTCCCTCCTCGGCGATGGCATGGGCCAGCGCAGCGGGATCGGCCTTCGCCACAACATACAATGTGCCGCCGTGCATCAGCGTGGCGATCAGCAGGATCGAATACCCGACGATGTGGGACATCGGCAGCACGCCGTAGATGCGGTCCGCCGGACCGCTTTGGCGAAGAATTCCCGAAGTCTTTGCGGTAAAGAGCAGGTTGCGGTGGCTCAGCATGACTCCCTTCGGAGCACCGGTCGTGCCCGAGGTGTACAGGAGGCCAGCGACCTGGCGGGCGCCATCTTTCTCGACGGGCTCCGCTTGCGCATCCGCATTGAGTGGACCAATACCGATTCCACCGAACGGTCCCACAGCGTCTATTTTGGCGCCGACGCGGCTTGCGTGATCGGCTGCTTCCTTCGAAAGCGCCGAGTTGAACAGTACGCGTCGTGCGCCGCTGTGAGTCCCGATCAGGTCGATTTCCCTGGCCGAGAGGCGAGGATTAACCGCAATGCCCCAGGCATCGAGCTTGCTCGCCGCGAATAGCATCGCCCCCAGGGCCACGCTGTTCTCGCTCGCAATCATCACGCGATCGCCAGGCCTGATCCCCAAATTGGAAAGATCCTTCGCCGCGGCGTCGACAGCTTCCGAGAACTGCCGGTAGCTCCACGAACGCCCCCCTTCCACGAACGCCGGATGATCCGGGATGTCCCGCACGAACGGCGCGTAGACCTCGTGCACCCTGGACGGCAGGCCGTCCAGCAGCTCGGCCGCAGTGAGTTCGTCCACGCTCCTCATGCCATCCTCCTCGCGCCTTGTTTTCGGGGTGCTGCGTGGCCTCCCCTTCAAACGGGCAAGTCCGCTCCTTCACTTCCATCGGCCGCTTGAGTAAATAGTTCTAAAATAGAACTGTCAAGCCGGATGGACGCATGCCATTTAGGAAGCGAGTCTGGCTACCATCTCACGCGATCAATTCCTATTTGGAATTGAATATTTGAGACGCAGATTATTCGGAGAAATCCGGGGGATAAGACTAACTTAGGGAAGTGCGTTGCTCGTTGGCACGCGCTGTCGCGATATTCAGCGCTCGTTAGAGTCAGCTGATCCCACGCGAATGCTCGCTTCGCGTGCGCAGGTTGGAGAAGTTTGGCACAGGCATCGTTCGTTAGCGGCTCGCAATAATCGCGTCGCTAAGTGAACACGGGCTGAAGCTGGCAACTCGCCGTACGACGCCAGCTCATTGGGCGCCGTACGGTGAAACATCTCGACTGCTCAGGCGTCCGCAGCACAAAGTCAGCACGCATCACTCAATCTCACGCTACAGGGAGCATGCGTTTAGCTGGCGATCTTCAAGCGCCTAGTGCAACTGCGGGACGCCTTGAATTGAACCTCCATGCTGCTTGCCCCAACTCCGAAGCGAAAGCAGTACAGGCCCCAGGCTCTGCCCGAAGGGGGAGATTTCATATTCCACCTTCGGAGGAACTGCGGATAGGCATGGCGCACGATCACGCCGTCGGCCTCCAGCTCGCGCAGTTGAAGGGTCAGTATCCTCTGCGTGGCGTTAGGGATGGCTCGGGACAGTTCCATGAACCGCTTCTTGCCAGCAAAGAGATGAAACAGGATCAGTGGCTTCCACATGCCGCCAATCACGGACAGCGTCACTCCGACAGCACATCCGCTCTTCGCGTCAAACCGTCTTGGACGCATAGACACCTCCAAAAATGGTCGCATCTGCCATAATTATCCGTTCTGCGGGGACACGAATTCGGGTCGGCGGAGCCTAAGCTCCGGTCACACTCGCTCGGTTGACGTCTTTGGATGTTGCCGTCGATGCCATTTGAACCGACGTCAGGATTTATATCACATGACGATCCTAATACAATAGATGCTCGCAGCCTCCTGCAAGACAGCGGCGTGATTTCGGCAAGGAACTCACTGACAGCGCGCGCCGGAGCGGCTGCACGGATCAGCCTCGGCATGGCCGGTAGCCTGCCCGCGCTTCCGGGCGCTACGTCGCCATGTCAGGCCCGCTGTCATATCCGCCAAGGCCCGGCTCCCCGCTTTGACCGTCGGTACGTCCATAAATGATAGTACCCGCTTTAATTGTGCCTTCTTGCAGAAAGGAGGCGCGACCCTAGGTCCGTGGACAACGCAACACCGACCTAGGATATGGCGATGACGTTCAAGGCACTGCTGGCAGCAAAGACAGACGGAAAGATTACGACCAGCGTGGTCGAAATGAACGAGCAAGATCTCATGCCTGGCGACGTTACGGTCGCCGTCGACTATTCGACCGTGAACTACAAGGATGCACTGGCCATTAGCGGGCGCACGGAGGTCGTTCGCCAGTTTCCCCTCATTCCCGGCATCGATCTTGCTGGAACAGTGGAGGCATCCTCCTATCCCGGCATCGCAGTCGGAGACCGCGTCGTCGCCAACAGCTGGGGGTTAAGTCAGACCCATCATGGTAGATATGCCCAGAGGGCACGGCTGAAAGGCGAATGGTTGGTGAAGATTCCGGCGCCATTTTCGACAAAGGACGCCATGGCGATCGGCACGGCCGGTTACACCGCGATGCTGTCGGTGCTCGCCCTCGAACATGGCGGCATCACACTGCAGCGTGGAGACATCCTCGTAACCGGCGCCAATGGCGGCGTCGACTCGATCGCGATCGCCCTCCTCGCCGATCTCGGGTATCGCGTCGTTGCATCGACGGGACGTCTTGAGGAAGCCGATTATCTGCGAAGTCTCGGCGCGGCTGATGTCATCGATCGACGAACGCTTTCGGAGCCCGGAGCGCCTATCGCGCGCGAGCGTTGGGCTGGCGCTGTCGACTCCGTCGGCAGTCATACGCTGGTGAACGTGCTGGCGCAGACGCAATACCGCGGCGTGGTGACGGCCTGCGGACTGGCCCAGGGTGTCGATCTTCCCGGAACGGTCCTGCCGTTCATCCTGCGCAATGTCACCCTGGCGGGCATCGACTCGGTGAATACCCCTCAGGCGGCGCGACTCGAGGCATGGTCGCGTTTGGCGCGCGATCTGGACGTGAACAAGCTCGCCCGAACGATGCAGGTGGTCGGCCTCGCAGAGGTCCCCGATGTGGTGCGTCAAATGTTCGCCGGGAAGGTGCAGGGCCGCACCGTCGTCGACGTCAATGCCTAGCTATCTTACGATCGGACTTGCCTGGCGACGCCTCGATGAAAATCGGACCGCGCAGCAACAAGCCCGCAAAATCCTCTTGGAGACCATTATGCGTTTTTTGAAACGATCAGGCGCCCTCGCGCTCACCTTGGCTGCTGTACTCATGTCCTCCGGGACCTGGGCGGATAATGCCTCACCTGTCGGCTTGTGGAAAAATGTCGATGACGTCAGCGGCAAACCGAGAGCGCTCATCCGCGTCACGGAATCGAATGGCACCCTGCAGGGCAAGATTGAAAAGGTATTCCCCGCTCTGTCCGAAGACCGGAACCCGAAATGTGAAAAATGCGAGGGCGCGCCCAAGAATGTACCGGTAATCGGCTTGGTAATCCTGAGTGGCCTGAAGAAGGACGGCACCGAATATACCGCCGGCAAAATCCTCGATCCGGACAATGGCAAGGTCTACAGCAGCAAAATCCAACTGACCGATGGTGGCAGGAAGCTCAACGTGCGCGGCTACATTGGCGTGTCAATGCTGGGTCGTTCGCAGATTTGGGAACGACAGGAATAAGAAGCCAGGCTCCAGCATCGATTGAGACGGCCCGGACGCGAATGATAGCTTCCGGTTCCGCCGAAGCCTCGTCAAGCGGCGACCTCCAACTTCTTGTTGACGAACACTCGGTCGATGTCGGCGAGAGGCAGGTCAACTCGAAAGGCAATGGTCAGTCGCTTCGCAGGTCCGCACCAAAGCAAGCGCGAGTCACCATTTTTCGGCCCACGGCCGGAGCACGACTTCGAACGCCCAGGTCGACCGATGCTGCCGATGAAGCTGAAGATAGGTTTTCGCGATATGGACGGGGTCGGCCATGTTGTCGTCGACAGTCGTGCCCGCCAGCCGATGCGCGCGGGTCCCGTCTTCCTGGGTCCAGCCGATCGCGGCGTCGATCGGCACATTCGCGACGTGGATACCCTGCGGCATCAGTTCTCTTGCCATGCTTTGCGCGAGTCCGGACTTGGCATGACACGCCATTGCAAAGGCGCCACTTAACGGGAAGCCTTTGAGCGCCGCGCTGGCATTCGTAAAGATGATCGTTCCTCTCGCGCCGTTGGCATCGGGTTCGTTTCCGAGCATGAGCCGAGCTGCCTGTTGACCAACCAGAAACGCAGAGAACGCCGAGTTTCGAAGTGTTTCGAGCGCCATGACCGGGTCAGCTTCGATCACGCTCTTGCGAAAAATGCCGGGAACCCGGCCATCGATGTTGTGCACGACAAGCCTCGGCGTCCCGACGTCTTGGACGACGCTCCCGAACAGCCGTGCCACAGCCGCCGGGTCGCTGGCATCGCAGGCGTATCGACGCACGCCATGCGTCGTCTCGAGGGTCTCAAGGACCGCCTTTTCGGGATTCCTGGCAGCGACGCAGACACGCATGCCGTTCTCCGCGAACAGCCTGGCGCAACTCGAGCTGATGCCGGGACCGCCGCCGACAATGAGTGCAACGTCTTGCACGGAAGGTTGGGTGTCGCCTTTGGATTGTGTCATGTTGCTTCCTCCGATGCGTTTGGTGGCCGGCCAGCGTCGTGGCGCCGCAACTCAGGCGGCGTGATTGCGAGACCTATTGTTTCACTGCAATGACGACCTTGCCTCTTGCGCGTCCTGCCTCGACGTAGGCCAAAGCATCTCCGGTCTTCTCAAACGGAAAGACCTTATCCACGACCGGACGGATCACGCCAGACTCGATGAGGGACGTGATTTCGCTCAGCTGTTGCCCCTGCGCACGCATGAACAGGAATGAGAAGCGCACACCCAGGCTTTTGGCTTGCTTCCGCGCACCACGGCTCAGGAGGCGTATCACCAGCTTCAGGAACAGGTTCAATCCTAATTCCCTGGCGAAATCGGGGTCGGGCGGCCCCGAGATCGAAATGAGGAGGCCACCGGGCTTGAGCACGCGCAGGGATTTTTCGAGCGCCTTGGCGTCCAGGCTGTGCAGGACCAGATCGTAGCCCGACAAGACCTTCTCGAAATCCTGCGTCTTGTAGTCGATGACAACGTCCGCGCCGAGTCCCTTGACCAGCTCGACATTTTTCGTGCTCGTCGTCGTCGCAACTGTCGCGCCGAGGTGCTTGGCGAGCTGGATGGCAAAAGTCCCCACGCCACCGGAGCCGGCCTGAATGAAGACCTTCTGCCCGGGCTTCACCTTGGCCACCTCTACCAGCGCCTGCCAGGCGGTCAGCCCGACCAGCGGAATGGAGGCGGCTTCTTCCATGCTGATGTTTTTGGGCTTTAGCGCCACGTCGGCTTCATTGATGGCAATGAATTCCGCGAATGTTCCGACCCGATGATCGCGCGGCCGTGCATAGACCACGTCGCCCGCCTTGAACCGCCTGACCTTCGGGCCAACCCTGGCGACGATCCCGGCAACATCGTGCCCCAGAACGAAAGGCGGACGATACGGCAGGAAGATTTTGAATTCTCCGTCCCTGATCTTGGAGTCCAGAAGGTTCACACCGGTTGCGTGAACTCGAACCATGACATCATCGTCTCGCACCTTCGGCTCCGCTACTTTGGCCAAGCGCAGAGCGCCCTTCTTTTTGTATTTGTCGACAACGAAGGCCTTCATGGCGTCTTCTCCAATTTGAAATATTGTCGCGGTGTCAGGCGCCGAGGAAGGACAGGGCCTTCGGCACAAAATCGGCGTGGTTCTGAAAAATCCCGCCATGCCCGGCATCTTCGTAGATGACCAGTTCTGCGCCCGGGATACGGCGCGCCATATCGATGCTGTTTGCGGTCGGCATCATGATATCGATGTCGCCATTCGCGATCAGTACCGGGATCCGAATGCTCCCGAGATCTTGCGGCGCCTGTCGGCCCCAAGCAGTGATCGCCTTGACCTGCCGCAAGAAAGCGCCGGGCGTAGGTCCTTTGTCCCGGCCCGCCTTGCGCTCTTTCAGCCGTTTCAGGAAGGCTGCCGCCGCTTGGCGGCCGTTGGCCGTGGACGTGAAAAACAGGTAGAATTTCGGATCCCGCAGCGTCAGAAAGCCTTTGATCATCAAAGGCCAGGATACCGGCCACACCTTGTCGATACCTTCGCCGCCCGCCGGCCCCGTGCCGGTCAAAATGAGCTTTCGCACCAGCTTTGGTGCCTTCAGCGTGATATCCTGCGCCACAAATCCGCCGAGGGAAAAGCCGAGCAGATCGACTTTCTCGAAGCCCAGCGCGCGGATCAGGGCAATCGCATCCCGCGCCATTTCATCGATGGTCACAGGCGCTGTTCCGCCCGACGCACCGATACCTCGGTAATTGGTCGCGATCACGCGATGCTTATTGGCGAGGCCGTCGACAATCCGCGGATCGAAATTGTCCAGAACCGCGCCCCAGTGATTCAGAAGAATGAGCGGCACGCCGCTCCGGGGGCCGATGTCGCGGTAGACGAAAGGGGTCCCCCCGACATTTATTGAGAGCGTGGGTGCATCTATGTAGCGCACCGCTCGCCCGAGGCTAGTAACAAAATTTGCCATGGGTTTCTCCATTGTCCAGCTCGGACCGAAAATCCCAAGATGGAAGGGATAGTCGGCCGGATGGTACGGTTCTCTCTTCGCGCGCCAATACATGTGCTGATTACGCCAGACCGAATTGCGACCGCAGAATCGTGTCGAACAGGGCCCGACGACACCGGGCGCAGGCGACCTGCCGCGCGGCCTTGCCACACGACGAGCCGGCGAGGAACGCTGTCTTCTTGCCCTCCGGTGCGCTCAAACCCGGCATTATTTTACCTCTCAGTTATGAAACAGCCCACTTCCAGGGGTTGGCAGCGGTCGTTCGCTTCACTTTTTTGATGACGATCGTCATCTTATATGTTAGATGATGATCGTCATGAAAAAAGTCAAGCGGAGTTTTTACGAATCTGAGATCGCTCGGCCGTGGTCAGGACCAGCAGACGCAGGTCCTGCGACCAACGGAGTGAGAAAACGATGAGGGTGTCGCGCGAAAAGGCGCTGGAGAACCGCGAGCAGATCATCGAGACTGCGGCGCGCCTGCTGCGCGAGCATGGTTTCGATGGGATCGGCGTTGCCGACATCATGAAAGCCGCCGGCCTGACCCATGGCGGCTTCTATCGCAACTTCGCTTCAAAGGATGATCTGGCGGTCAAGGCCAGCGAACGTGCGATCGCGGACACGACAGCGTTGCTGAAGGATGGACTGGCCCAACAGCCCAAAGATCCGTTTCGCGAACTCATCGAACGCTATGTGTCGTCGGCCCATCGCGACGATCCAGGGTCCGGGTGCATTCTGCCGGCATTGGCCGTGGACGCCGCGCGGAGCGACGACCCCGCTCTCCGAGCTGTCTTCATCACGGCGATTCAAGGCTATCTCGACCTGATAACAAGACTGTCATCCGCGACCCCGAGAGCCGCGGGCAGCAGACATCCCGCTGCTATCCTCTCGGAAATGATCGGCGCTGTCATATTGTCTCGGGTGATTGCGGATGCCCCTCTGGCGGAATCGCTGATGGCTGCCGTGGTGACGGATATTGCCGGACCATCCCCGGAAAACAAATCGGCCGAGGGGTGACTTCAGCGCTTTGTATCACCTGAAATTAGGAGCGCGCTTCTCGATGAAGGCCCGCACGGCTTCGGCGTGCTGCGCGGTGCTCGCTGCGAGGACCATCTTCTCGGCCTCGTGATCCAATGACGTCAGGAAGTCAGCCGACAGCGCAAGGTCGAGATTATCCTTGATGGAGGCAAACGCACTCCCCGGACCGTTCGCCAACGTCCTCGCAATGCCAAATGCTTCGCTCTGCAGGTTAACATCAGGCACCACGCGATTTACCAGCCCCAGCGCTTCGCAGCGACGTGCATCGATTCGTTCGGACAGGAACATCAGTTCGCGGGCACGCGCCGTCCCGGCCAGCCGGGTCAACAGCCACGAAATGCCGTAATCGCCCGTTAGCGCAATCCTGGCATAACCAGTCGTCATGATGGTGGATTCGGCAGCGACACGAATGTCGCAGGCGAGCGCGATCGCAAGCCCAGCGCCAGCCGCCGGTCCCGGCAGGGCCGCGATGGTGGGTTTACGCACCGAGACAAGCACGCCGGTCAGGGTTCGTTGACGCTCCTTCAGTCGCGCAACCTTGTCGCTGAATGACATGGCCGGTGCAGCCGAACTGCCGCCCATCCCCTTGACGTCGCCGCCCGAACAGAAAGCGCTGCCTGCACCGGTAATCAGCAATGCGCCGACGTTAGGATCGTCACCGTTGCGCTTGATCATCCGGCGTAACGCCGGCGTGAGATCGTCGGACAGCGAATTTCGCGCCTCGGGCCGATTCAAGGTGATCACGGCAACGCGATCCCGGATCGCGCACAGCAACTCGTCCGTTCCCGTATCAATCGAGATTGACTCATCAGTCATGGTTTCGACCTTTCCAGTCCTGCGTCTGCGGCGATCCTAAATGAGCAAGCGCGTTCCCCAGCTGTGACCGCGCTTCTCACCGGTCAGGCGTCACCAGTTTTCGCGGAATGGCCGCAGTTCCGCGAGGAATGACCAGGCCGATCGGTCCTGACCGTAGAGATGGTACAGTTCGTCGGCGATGGCGGCAGGCTTGATGAAGAATTCATCCGGTTTGTCGCTCATCCGCGCGCGCATCCGGGGCGTATCGATCACGGCGTCGATGAGAACATAAGAGACGTGGACGCCGAGGGGCCCCATGTCACGCGCGATCGACTCGGCCAATATACGCTGCGCCGCCTTTGTCGGAGCGAAGCCGGCGAAATTGGCCTTGCCCCGGATCGAAGACGTGTTTCCGGTCACCAGGATCGCACCCTTGCCTCGATCGATCATGTCAGGGGCCACTTCGCGCGCCAGGTACAATAAGCCCATCACGTTCACCTCGAAATTGCCCTTCAGCATCTTCGGATCGATCTCGCGAAAGCTTCCCCAGCCTCCTCCGACCGCGTTGTGGATGAGAACCTCGGCCGCTCCAAAACGGCGCTTTACGTCATTGACGACGGTACGCACCTGGCTCTCGTCGGCCACGTCGCAGGTCACCGCGTGTACGTCGGGAAGCTCTTGCGCAAGGCGATTGGTGAGCTCCGCTGAGCGGGCGAGCGCAATGATACGGAACCCGCCAGCAGAGAACCGCTTGACGATGGCAGCTCCCGTGCCCGGCCCTACCCCGGTCACGATCGCGATTGGCTTCTCGGTCATTTTAACGCTCCCTTCGAGCTATTGTCCGGCCGCTCTCATGTGAATTCGCTCGGACTGCGACTGATAGGTGGCAGCCTCGTGCGCGGACACCAGCGCCAGACGAACCGCTACGTTCTTGTGGTAGGGCGTGCCCGCAATGGGATCGCGGTTGCCGCTCTCAGTGAGCAGATTGATACGCGGCCCGTTGATCAGGCGCTCTCCGTCCGACGTCGGGTATGCCTGACCGTAGCCGTGCGGAAGCGCCAGCTGGCCATTCCGCATGGCGTCGTCGACCTTACAGCGGACGACGAGCCGTCCGACCACCGACTCGACGGCGATCCAGTCACCATCTTCCGCGCCCAACTCGCTCAGGTCGCTCGAATTGATCAACATGGCGCCGTCCGGATCCTCGCGCCGCCACGCCGGATCGCGAAAGATCTGGTTGGCATTGAACATGCGGCGGCCACCTGCCGCCAACATGAACGGGAACTCCTTTGGCGCCCCCGCTGCTTGCGGATCGAGCCGCGCCAGCCATTCCAGCATCTGCGGGATCACCAACCGAACCTTGCGGTCCGAATGGCTGATCAATGACCAGACCTCGTCATAGTCGTGCCGGGTAACGGCCGTGCCTTGCCGGGTGGCTACGATAGTGTCGAACAGGAGATCGCCGAGCTGGTGATCCGCCACCTCGTCCGACGCACCGATCGCCCGCCGCACCGCTTGCGGCGATCGCTTCGCGCAAGCCAGCGCCGCCCCCCACAAGGGTGCCGCAGCAGCCGTGCCGTCCGGAAGCGTCTGCCCTAGCGTGTGATAGAGCACCAGCGCAGCGACCGCGCCGGGGTTTTCAGCGATGACAGCACGAAAGGCGATGGCGAACTCGGCTCGCGAACGCCGCGCCGCCTCCCGCAGGGGCGCGAGCACATTGTCACCTGGCAGAAGCCCCAGGGCGATGGCAAGCCGCGTGTAGATCTCGGGCTCCGGCAATGTGCCAGCAAGCGGCGGCAATACGCCGGCGCGTACGTGAAAATAGTTCGTCGGAAATTCGAAGTTGAACAGGGTGAATTCAGTTTTCTCGAACTGTGAGGACGCCGGGAGAACGTAATGCGCGAGCTGTGCGGTTTCGGTCATCGCAACGTCGACCACAACGCATAGATCGAGCGAGCGCAGCGCGCGTTCCACAGCCTCGGTGTTTGCTGCCGTGTTGGCGGGATTGGAACTGTCGATCCAGGCGCAGCGCAACCGGTCAGGATGGTCCTTGAGCACCGCTTCGGGGAAAATGTTGGGCGGCAACAGGCCCCCAATAATCGCGTCGCCGGTCGGCGCGAATGTCTGGTTCGGAGAATTACCCCATAGCGGTTGAAGCCAGCTATGCAATTGGTTGGTGCCTTTACGGCCGAAATTGCCGGAAAGCATGATCAGAAGCTTTTCGAGATAGGAGTTGAGCGTCGAGTTGATGCCTTGCTGGATGCCAAGCTCGACCCGCACCACCATGGCCCTCGCCGCGACGATCATCGCGGCGCAACGCTCCATGTCCGCGATCGAGATATCGGCGGCGGCAGCCCATTCTTCAACGGAGATGTTTAATAGCGCTTGTCTCACTTCCGTGAAGCCGATCGCGTGCTCCT
Organism: Bradyrhizobium sp. AUGA SZCCT0182; assembly: GCF_018130185.1. Taxonomy (NCBI): domain Bacteria; kingdom Pseudomonadati; phylum Pseudomonadota; class Alphaproteobacteria; order Hyphomicrobiales; family Nitrobacteraceae; genus Bradyrhizobium; species Bradyrhizobium sp. AUGA SZCCT0182. Next base: position 25,274 of record NZ_JAFCLY010000048.1, read on the forward strand.
CAATGAAGGCATGATCGATCCGGTCGGACCGGACAAGCATGGCCAGCAGCGCGCCTAGGAGAAACGTGTCGGCACCGGGACGAACCGCGAGATGCAGATCCGCCATTTCGGCAGTTTCGGTTCGCCTGGGATCAATGACGATCAGCTTGCGTGCGGGATCCTTGCGGATCTGATTGAGATGATCGCGCGCATTGGGGAAGCCGTGCGCGATCCAGGGATTGGCACCGATGACAAGCAAGAGATCGCAATGATGGACGTCCTCGGCGGTGTGGCACGTCTGGCTACCGAACATGTGGCCATTGACCCAGAAGTCGCCGGTTTTTTCCTGCGAAAGGGCATTGAAGACGCTGCGCGAACCCAGCGCGCGTAACAATCCGCTGGCGTAGGCACCGCCGGCGTGGTTGCCCTGCCCGCCACCGCCGTAAAGGGCGATAGTCTTGCCGCCATATCTATCGACGATGTCTCGCAGCCGCTCCGCGATTTCTGCGATCGCCACGTCCCACTCGATTGCATCAAAGCCGCCGTCGGCGCGACGACGCAGCGGAGTCGTAAGCCGATCCTTGTCATTCGCATAATATGGAATCCGGGTCGCCTTGTTGCACAGATAGCCTTGTGATTTCGGGCTCGAACGGTCGCCCCGTACTTTCTCGAGGCGCTCGTCGTTCACCAGGACTTCGATCCCGCAATTGATGTAACAAAGGTTGCAGGCTGTCTTGAGCCATTTGCCGGCCGTCATGGTGACCTCCCTTACGTTATGATTATTTGCAGCGCATCGCCTTTATGGTTCTTCGCTGCGGCTTCCGAATCCGACCGCCTGCGGTCTTGCGTCCGGCATCGAGGATGCGGTCGGAAAGTTTCCCTGAGCCGACGGCACGCGACAGCACGATCGATCCCACCATGGTTGCGATAGCGCCCGTCGCGATTTGGCGGGCCTGTTGAGGTGGCTCGCCGTGAAGCAGCTCGACAAAGACATCGATCATCTTCTCCAGTTTGGAAGCCAGGGCCTGCTGCTCGCCGGGGCTCGACCGAGCGACATCGGCGGCCAGGGTTGGGAGCGCGCAACCGTGTTTAGGATTGTCGCGATGCCGGGGACTAAGGTAATCGGCGATCAACGCCTCGAAGCGTTCCCCGTTGGCCTTCCCGTCCGCCAGTTTTTTCCATCGCTCAGTCGTTTGGTCCATTGCAAAAGCGATCGCCTCGCCAACAAGCGCGGCGCGTGAATCGAAATGATTATAGAAGCCGCCGTGCGTCAGACCCGCGAGCTTCATCAAGTCGACAACACTGAGCCCTTTGGTACCCTTTAGGCGCAAGCCGTAGGAGGCATTTTCAACGATTCGATTGTGGGTTTGACGCCGGTGGTCTTCTACGTATCGCATCGCCACTCCGTGCAAGGTCCTAAGGTGGTCGGCTGTCCGAACCGTCCCATCCCCTCCGAGCAATTCTGGAACCGCGCTTCCTTGATGGTCACGGCAACATTTCATTGCAATGCCGGCTATCTTATATGACTATCGTCATATAACAACACCTATCAACAGGAGAGTTCGCCATGGCCACCACTTCCGACCCCGTCGTCATCCTTTCCGCCGCCCGCACGCCGCTGGGCCGCTTCATGGGCGAGTTGTCGCCTCTCAGCGCCCACAAGCTCGGCTCCCACGTGATCGGCGCGGCGCTGGAGCGGGCCACGCTTGCGCCCGAGCGCATCGATGAGGTTTTCATGGGCAATGTATTGCCGGCCGGCCAGGGTCAGGCACCGGCGCGCCAGGCCGCCCGCGGCGCCAAACTGCCGGATGCCACCGGCGCCACCACCATTAACAAGGTCTGCGGCTCCGGCATGAAGGCCACCATGCTGGCCCACGACATCATCAATGCAGGCTCGGCCTCGATCGTGCTGTCCGGCGGCATGGAGAGCATGAGCAATGCACCCTATCTGCTGGCCAAGGCGCGCGGCGGTTACCGCGCCGGCCATGACCGGATCATCGACCACATGATGATGGACGGGCTGGAGGACGCCTATGAGACCGGCCGCTCAATGGGCGATTTCGGCGAGGCTACCGCGGAAGCCTATCAATTCACCCGCAAGGATCAGGACGCTTACGCGATCGAAACGCTGACCCGCGCGCGCAAGGCGGTCGAAGGCGGCGCGTTCAAGGCCGAGATCGTGCCGATCACGCTAACCGAAAAAGCCGGGCCGCGGATCGTCGCCAACGACGAACATCCGTTGAAAGTGGACCCCGCCAAGATCCCCGGGCTGAAAGCCGCGTTCCGCGCCAACGGTACCATCACGCCGGCCGCCTCCTCCGCCAATGCCGATGGCGCCGCGGCACTCATTCTCGCAAAGCGCTCACTCGCGGATCGCGACGGCCTCCCCGTACTGGCCGAGATCAAGGGCCACGCGACCCACAGCCAGGAACCGCAGTGGTTCACCACGGCGCCGATCCCGGCCATTCGCAAGCTATTGGATAAGATCGGCTGGAGCGTCGGCGACGTCGATCTGTTCGAGATCAACGAGGCCTTTGCCGTGGTGGCGATGGCGGCGCAGAAGGATCTCGGCATCCTCAGGGAGAAGCTGAACGTCAATGGCGGCGCCTGCGCACTCGGTCATCCCATTGGTGCCACCGGCGCGCGCCTGATCGTGACGCTGTTGCACGCGCTGGAGGCGCAGAACCTCAAACGCGGCGTTGCAGCCCTTTGCATCGGTGGCGGTGAAGCCACCGCCATCGCGATCGAGCGCGTCGTCCGCAGATAGCACGGCCGATCCGACAGATAGGGGCTCGGCGAGCGGCGCGAACCGCGTCACTCGCCGCCTTGTAACCTGCCTATCCCGATCAGCGCGAAAGTTCCCATGGCTGACCATTGCCAAACGACCAAGAGCGTGCCGCGGGATGTTCCCGTCTCCAGCGGCCTGGCGATTGCGGTCCTTTCCGTCCTCGCCGCCACGGGAACGCTCGCGACCAATATCTTGCTGCCGTCGCTGCCGCAGATTGCGATCTCTTTGAATGTCACCAGTGCGGCGGTCACGTCCGCCATCACCGTCTTTCTTGCGGTGTTCGGGATAGGCCAGCTCCTGGTCGGACCGCTTTCGGATCGCTACGGGAGACGCTGGCCAGTCCTGATCGGATTTGTTGTGTTCATCGGCGGCAGCGTCTGGTGCGGTTTGGCAACAGATCTACCTAATCTTCTGGCCGGCCGCATCGTGCAGGCTGCTGGCGCTTGCGCGACGTCAGTGTTGTCTCGCGCCATCGCCCGCGACATGTTCAGTGGGCCGGCGCTGGCGCGCGCGATGGCGCTAATCATGATCGTAATGTCCGCAGCCCCCGGATTCTCACCTCTGCTTGGCGGCGCACTCGATCACAGTTTTGGCTGGCGCTCCGAATTCGCACTCGTCGCGGCCTTTGCCGCAGCTGGCGCCATTGCCTACAGCATCATCCTCGGCGAAACCCACAATTCGATCCGCACGCCGCTCAATCTGGTCGCCATCGCCAGGACCTATGTTGGCCTGATTGGTGATCGTCGTTTCGCTATCCCGGCTGCAACCGCGAGCCTGATCATAGGCGGCTTGTTCTCGATGTTTTCGGCTGCACCGCGCCTGTTCATTGAAGCAATGCACTTCACGCCGATCCAGCTCGGCCTCTTCTTCGCCGGCACCGTTTTTATCGTATTCGCCGCGGGCATGCTGGCGACGAAACTGGCACCACGCTACGGGCTCGATCGCCCGATCCGGGCAGGGCTGTGGGCGACGGCCGCCAGCAGCGTTGCGATCCTACTCATCTCGATGATCAGCCCGACGTTCCTGCCGTTCCTGGGCGCGATGTGCGTTTTTCTCCTCGGCATGGGCGTTGTCAGTCCACTGGCTACCGCGCGGGCGCTCTCTCCATTCGGGGAGAAGGCCGGCGCCGCCTCGGCGCTACTGGGTTTCTGGCAGATGATGAACGCAGCAATCGGTGTATGGCTCGCTGCAACGGTGTCGCATGAAGCAATGTTCGCGCTCGGTGTCGTGTTGAGCGCGTTTTCACTGCTGGCTCTTGGTTTGTACGCCTGGGGCCTGAGGTCACCTGCTCCCCATTAGGTGCCATGGAACTCCGGTTTGCTGCTGCCAGCCGGACGCTTCATCTCGAACATGTTCTCCGTCCTGACCTCAAGGTAATCGCCACCCCGGCCCGTGCGGAGTATGGGACGCGCGAGTGCGGTGTTGTAGACACCGTCCTCGATCAAGGACTTGTCGATGTATACTGCGACCACTTCGCCGAGCACGAACCATCCTTCGACCTTCTCACCGCGCGCATTCGACAGCTGAGAGACGTCGACAACCTTGCATTCCATAGCGGCCCTGCTCTCGCCTACCCGCGGCACAGCGACGTGGCGCCCGGGTATTGCCGTCAGCCCTGCTGCTTCGAACTCGCTCACGCCGTGATCGAGCGGCGTCGCCGTCACGTTCATGCGCTCGCCAAGATCCATCGTAACCAGATTCCAGACGAATTCGCGGGTCTCGCTGACGTTCTTGACCGTGTCCTTCCACGAAATTGAGGAGAACCCGATTATCGGGGGGTCGTAGAGGAACGCGTTGAAGAAGCTGTAAGGAGCGAGGTTCAGTTGACCAGCCGCATTGCGCGACGAAATCCAGCCAATCGGACGCGGCGCGACAATCGCGTTGAATGGATTATGCCGGAGTCCGTGGCCCTTCGAAGGCTCGTAATAGTGGAAGTCGGTCAGATCCATGAATTCCCCCGACAGCTATATTTCGCTCGGAAAGCTCAGGCGATCGCCAGAGCCGCAGCCGGCCTCTTCCCGGCATCATCAAGGAAGCCAGTCAGACGCTGACGGATGATCTGTTCGGCATCCGCCATGATGCGGTCGATCAGTTCTTTGACCGTGGGAATGTCGTGAATGAGGCCCGCGACCATGCCGCAACTCCAGGCGCCGGCGTCCATGTCGCCGTCGATCATCACCTTGGGATAGACGCCTGCCACCTGATCGAGGATATCCTCGATCTTGAGCTGCTTCCCCTTCTTCTGTTCGATTTCGAGAAGCTGTTCGACGCCCTTGTTGTTCAATACCCGCTCGGTATTTCGCAGCGCGCGCATGACCAGACGGGTGTCGAGTTCCGTTGCCTTCACCAGCGCATCCTTGACGTTCTGGTGTACCGGCGCTTCCTTGGTTGCGATAAAGCGCGTTCCCATGTTCATGCCGGCAGCACCCATCGCCAGCGCAGCGACCAGGCTGCGCGCGTCCGCCATACCACCGGAGGCAACGAACGGTATCTTCAGTTCCTCGGCTGCACGCGGCAACAGGATCATGTTGGGCATGTCGTCTTCGCCGGGATGGCCGCCGCATTCGAAGCCGTCGACGCTGACGGCGTCGCAGCCGATCTGCTCGGCTTTCAGCGAGTGCCGAACCGAGGTGCATTTGTGGATGACCTTGATGCCTGCCGCCTTCAAGGCCGGCATGTACTGCTCGGGGCTACGCCCTGCGGTTTCGACGATCCTGATGCCGCCTTCCCTGATGGCTGCAATGTATTCCGGATAGGGAGGTGCGCTGAAGGTCGGCAGAAAGGTCAGATTCACCCCGAATGGCTTATCGGTAATTTCGTGACAGCGCGCGATTTCCTTTGCGAGCAGTTCAGGCGTTCTTTGCGTCAATCCAGTGATGAGACCCAGGCCGCCAGCATTGGACACGGCCGCTGCCATTTCGGCAAAGCCCACATAATGCATGCCGCCCTGAATGATGGGATGTTCGATGCCGAACAATTCAGTAATTGCTGTTTTCACGAGGAGCTCCTGCTTTTCTGTCGCGCCTTTTTCTCAATGAACGATTTCCAGAAGCCCCGCGGCCCCCATGCCGCCACCGACACACATGGTGACGACGGCATACTTCGCCTTGCGCCGACGACCCTCAATCAGAGCATGGCCGGTCAGCCGGGCTCCGGTCATGCCGTAGGGATGGCCAACCGCGATCGAGCCGCCATTGACGTTGAGCTTTTCCGGATCGATCCCGAGCTTGTCGCGGCAATAGATTACCTGCACCGCGAAGGCCTCGTTCAACTCCCAGAGATCGATATCCTCGATCTTCAGTCCGTGACGCTTGAGCAGGCGCGGCACGGCGTAGACCGGCCCCACTCCCATCTCGTCCGGCTCGCAACCTGCCGAGACGAAGCCCCGGAAAATGCCAAGCGGCTTTAGTCCCTTCTGCGCCGCCAGCTTGTCGCTCATGATGACAGCCGCACTTGCGCCGTCGGAGAGCTGACTCGCATTACCACCGGTAATGGTGAAGCCCGGCCCCTTGGCCGGCTTGACGCCTGCGAGAGCCTCAGCAGTGGTATCGGGACGCGGCCCCTCGTCAACCGACAGCGTCACTTCCCGATATGACACGGCACTGGTCGCCTTGTCGGTGACTGCCATGGTTGTCTTGATTGGTGCGAGTTCGTCGTTGAAGCGACCGCCCTGTTGCGCCGCGGCCGTCCGGCGCTGGCTTTCAAGGCTGTACTCATCCTGGCGTTCGCGCGAGATACTGTAGCGTTTCGATACAATTTCGGCAGTATCCAGCATCGCGATGTAGGCGTCCCCTTTCATCGCCAGCAGTTCGGGATCGACGGCATGAAAACTGTTGAACTGGTTGTTCTGGACCAGGCTGATAGATTCGCCACCGCCGCCGATGGCAACCTCCACGCCATCGAAGATCACCGAGCGCGCAGCCAAGGCAATCGCCTGTAGGCCAGACGCGCATTGCCGGTCGATGGTCGTCCCCGCCACGCTCACCGGAAGCCCGGCGCGTAGCAGCGCCTTTCGAGCGATGTTGGTGCCGGTAGTGCCCTGCTGCATGGCGCAACCCATCACGACATCCTCAACTTCGGCGCCTTCGATCTTGGCGCGTGACAGCGCCGAAGAGATCGCATGCCCCAACAGGGTGGTGCCCTCGGTATGGTTGAGCGCGCCTTTGTATGCCTTGCCGATCGGAGTGCGTGCGGTCGAGACGATCACAGCTTCAGTCATGGTTATACCTTTGGTTGGATACGGCAGTCGGATTGCCGCCTCGGAGGGGATATTCAATTTTGCTGCGCGTACCGCATCAGATGATAGGCGGGATCGCCAAACTGGATGTTGATGGAGTTTATCCGCTTGAAGTAATGGCCGACGTTCAATTCGTCGCTCATCCCCATCCCGCCATGTAGCTGCACGGCTTGCTCTGCGACGAAGCGGGCGGCGTTGCCAACCTTCGACTTCGCACCCGACGCCAGCTTCGATCCGTTTGGCTCCCGGGCCGCGAGGCTGAGGTTCAAATGTTGCGTGAGCGAGATCGACTCTTCGAGCGCGATGAACATGTCGACCATGCGGTGCTGCAACACCTGAAACGTCCCAATTGCCGCCCCGAATTGCTTGCGCGCTTTGCTGTACTCAAGCGACGCCGAATTCAGCACCGACATCGCGCCGACGGCTTCCGCGCAGAGTGCAGCGATAGCACGGTCGCGGCACGCTTCGAGCGCCACGACGCCTTCGCCTTCGGCACCGAGCAATTGGTCGACTGGAACGTGGACGTCCATCAACGTGAGTTCGGCGGCGCGGCGGCCATCGACGGTTTTGAAGCTTTGCAAGTGGAGATTCGCCGAATGGCGATCAACGACGAACAGGCTTACGCCGACGCGATCGCGGGGTCCACCGGACGTCCGCGCCGAGACGATCAGCTTGTCGGCCCACGGCGCACCAATCACCGCCGCCTTCGTTCCGCTCAGGACAAAGTTGTCCCCCTGGCGCCGCGCTGTCGTCGTGACGTTGTCAAAATCGTAGCGCGATCGCCCTTCCGCCCAGGCCAGAGCCCATATGGCGCTGCCATCCATGATTTTCGGCAGGAACGCTTCGCGCTGCTCCGATGAGCCGGTGTCTTCGATCAGGCCGCCTGCGAGAACAACGGTCTCAAGGTACGGTTCGACGACCAGGCTGCGACCGAACTCCTGCATCACGATCATGGTCGCAAGCGATCCGCCGCCAAGACCGCCGGAGCTTTCCTGAAACGGTGCAGCGCACAACCCAAGTTCGGCAAAGGCGCTCCAGTGCTTGCGGCTCCAGCCCTCATCCGTCGCAACAATTTTTCGACGCTCGTCGAAATCGTATTGATCGCGCAGGAACCGCTGAATGCTGGAACGGAGCAATTCCTGTTCTTCCGTCAACTGGATATCCATCCGATGCCTCGTGCGATGTGGTCAGAGACCAAGAACTGCTTTCGCGATGATGTTGCGCTGAATTTCATTCGATCCCCCGTAAATGCTGAGTTTTCGGGAGTTCAGATATTTCTCCGTGGCGGTGTGCCCGTAATCCGGTCCCGGCATGAAACGGTTGGCGCTCACCGGGTGCTCGCGGATCGCCAGACCGTAGTTGCCGATCGCCTGATGCGTCAGATCCGTGATGCGTTGGAATATTTCGGTGCCCCTGATCTTGAACAGCGATGCGGCCGGTCCCGGATCGATGCCACGCGCCATCTGCGCGACGATCCGCAGCTCGGTTGCCTCCAGCGCGAGCACATCCAGCTCGACGCGCGCAATTTCCTTGATGAATTCCCCGAAGGTCGGGTCGTCCTCGCCGATCTCGGTCTTCACAATATGTTTGAGGCGCGCAAGATACCGTGTCGACCGGCCGATCCCGGCCATGCTGGTACGCTCGTTGCCGAGCAGAAACTTCGCGTAGGTCCAGCCCTTGTTTTCCTCGCCGATCAAATTCTCGACGGCGACGCGCACGTCCTCGAGGAAAACGTCGTTCACCTCGTGCGATCCGTCGATGGTGATGATGGGCCGCACGGTGACGCCGGGCGACTTCATGTCGATCAGCAGGAAGGAGATGCCGGCCTGAGGTTTTGCCGAAGGATCGGTCCGCACCAGGCAGAATATCCAGTCGGCATGCTGGGCCAGTGTCGTCCAGGTCTTGTGTCCGTTGACAACGTAGTGATCGCCGTCGCGTACGGCCTTGGTGCGGACCGACGCGAGGTCGGAGCCGGATCCCGGCTCCGAATAACCCTGGCACCACCAATCCTCACCGGAGAGGATTCGCGGCAGAAACTTCTGTTTCTGCGCGTCGTTGCCGAATGTGTAGATAACCGGGCCGACCATGGTTACGCTGAACGCGAGTGGCGGCAGCGTCCCGGCACGTGACGTTTCCTGCTCGAAGATAAAGCGCTGCGTGATCGACCAGCCCGGCCCGCCATGCTCCTTGGGCCAGAGCGGCGCGATCCATCCCTTCTGGTGGAGAATACGGTGCCAGAGCAGCATCTGCTCCTTGGAAAGGTCGGTTTCCGGATTGGGAACGCGCATTTCCGCGGGATAGTTCTCCGCGATGAAGGCGCGAACCTCGTCACGAAACGCAGCCTCCTCACTGGAAAGATTGAGTTCCATTGTGAGAGGCTCCCGCTACCACTTCTCGCCAAACGGACGAATCTCCAGTTCAAACGTCCAGGCGCTTTTGGGCTGCTGATAAAGCAGCCAGTAGGACTCCGCGACCGAGGATGGCGGCATTAGCAGATCAGGATCATCCAGTGCGTTCGGGCCCAGCGCTTCGACTCGTCGCTGCCGCACCCATTCGGTGTCGACACCGGAGTCGATAATGAGATGCGCGACATGGATATTCTTGGGGCCCAACTCGCGTGCGGTCGCCTGTGCAACGGCCCGCAGGCCGAACTTCGCGCTGGCGAAGGCCGCATATCCCGTCCCGCCACGGAGGCTCGCTGTTGCGCCAGTAAAGAAGATATTGCCTTTGCCACGGGGAAGCATCAGGCGGGCTGCCTCGCGGCCGGCGAGAAAGCCGGAATAGCAGGCCATTTCCCAGACCTTGCGGAATACGCGTTCGGTCGTATCCAGAATCGGATAGTTGACGTTGGCACCAATGTTGAAGATGCACACCTCCAGCGGCGCGTGCTTGTCGGCGTCGCCGAGGAAGGAAATGATTTCCTCCTCCTTGCGTGCATCGAGCGAGCGCGTGTGAATTTCGCCGCCGGCCTTCTCGATCTCCTTCACGAGCGGTTCGAGCTTGGCGCCGTTGCGCCGCCCGGCGAACACCGTGAAGCCCTCGGAGGCGAACTTCTTTGCAATCTCGCTGCCGATATAGTCGCCAGCACCGATCACGGCCACGGTCGCGTTTCTCTTTTGCAAGGGTATTCTCCCGGTCAGGTTAGATCTGTTGTCTGCGAGGTTCGGCGGTCTGCGCCGGAGCGGTCTCGCCACCTTGGCCACGCAAGGACTCCCCGAGCTTGTGCTTGAGTATCTTGCCGGTTGAGGTGGCCGGCAAAGCATCGAGGATGATGATCTTGGACGGCCGCTTGTATGAGGTGAGCTGAAATCGGATAAAGCCCATCAGATCCTCCGGCGTCGCCCGCGACCCTGGCAGCAGTTGCACGAACCCGACAATCTCTTCATTGCCGTCGACAGCACGGCCGACCACGGCGCATTGCACGACGTCCTTGTGTGAACTGAGGACCGCTTCGACTTCGGCGGGATAGACGTTGAAGCCCGAACGGATGATCATTTCCTTGGTGCGGCCGACAATGTACAGGCAATCGCCGTCATAGCGCGCCAGATCGCCGGTGTTGAACCACCCCTCGCTGTCGATTGCCTTGGCGGTAAGGTCGGGGGCACGATAGTAGCCGAGCATCACGTTGCGGCCGCGGACATGCAGCTCTCCGACTTCACCTCTTGCCGTCGGAATTCCGTCGAGCGTTCTGACCCGCGCCTCTACGCCCGGCAGCACTGTGCCTACTGACTGGTCGGCACGTGGCGCATCGAAGCGTACGCCCGATATACCCGGCGAACATTCGGTGATCCCGTAGCCGTTAAGCAGCGGAAGGCCGAACTCTTTTTCCACACGCAACTTCAGATTCAAATCGAGCGGCGCGCCGGCAACAGTAACCAACCGTAATGAGCCTCGGGCGAATTGCTCCACACCCGACACGCTCTTGTACTCCAGCAACCGTTGATAGGTAGCCGGCACCCCATTGAGGATGGTAACGCCCTCTTCCGCGATCGCCCTGGCGGTCGCGGCAGGATCGTATTTGCTTACCAGCTGCACCGTGCCGCCGGTCATCAATGTCATGATCAGGAGCGAGATGCCGACGATATGGGAGATCGGCAAGACGAGATAGATCTTGTCGTCTTCGTTCATTTTTCGGATATGCGCCGTGGTCTTTGCGCTCATCAGCAGGTTGTCATGCGAGAGCATCACGCCCTTCGGGGTCCCCGTCGTTCCCGAGGTGTAGATCAGCACCGCGACTTGTTTCTGGGGATCTGCCTCCACCGGCTCGGCGGCTGCGCTTTCGTTGAGCGGGCCGACACCAACATCCAGCAGTGGGCCTATTCGCTGGTTCTCGTTGGCATAGCGCGACGCATGAGCCGCGGCCTCCTTCGAGATACCTGATGTGAAGAACATCCGACGCGCGCCACTATGGTCGCGGATCTGATCCAGCTCCCGTGCGGACAGTCGCGGGTTGGCGACGATCGCCCAGGCGTCGAGCCGGCTCACCGCCAGCAGCAATGCGGCGAGCGCAATACAGTTTTCGCTGACAATGATCATCCGGTCGCCCGCTCTGATTCCCAGCGACGACAGGACGGTGGCGATCTCGCTGACACGCTGATCCAGATCGCGGTAGCTCCAGGATGCCCCGTCTTCGACCAGCGCGATCCGGTCGGGGGCTTTGGCAACCTGTCTTGCCGTTACTTCATGGATACGACGCGGCAAGCCGACAGCAATCTCGTCGAGATCGATCGTCTCTGAAAGCTCCGCCACGACTGACCTCCCCATCAACGATTGCCCGCTCTCGCAACGCGCGGATGCTTGGCCGAACCTAACGTTCTTTTTTAGAACTCGTCAATGATTAAATCATCGTCCGGGCTTTACGAGGTCCGAAGGGGCAACTAGGCTGCCCTATCATGATTGGATCATTGTTGAACGCCGTCGTTTACAGAGCGCCATCTGATCGTTACGATAAAAGTATCAAATAGGAACTTTATGGGAGGAACGCAATGACGGCGAACCGCGGCGTAGCGATACTTGTGGGCGCAGGCGATGCCATTGGGGCGGCAGTCGCGCGGCGTTTTGCCAAGGGCGGCTATACGGTTTGCATCTGCAGGCGTGATGCGTCCAAATCGCAGCGACTTGTGGCCGAGCTGAGGGATGCTGGACATAAGATTCACGCGTTCAGCGTCGACGCCCGTCAGGAAGCAGAGGTCCAGGGGATATTCGCGCGGATCGAAAAAGAGCTCGGACCGATCGAGGTCTGTCTCTACAATGCCGGTTCGAACGTCAACAAGCCTCTGCTGGACACCACAGAGAAGCTGTTCTTCAAGGCCTGGGAACTGGCCTGCTATGGCGGCTTCCTGGTCGGGCGTGAGGCTGCGCGCGTCATGCTTCCGCGTGGACACGGCACCATCTTCTTTACGGGTGCGACGGCCAGCGTGCGCGGCGGCCAGGGGTTTGCGGCATTTTCATCAGCGAAGTTCGGACTTCGAGCCGTGGCCCAGGCGATGGCGCGCGAGTTGGGGCCGAAGAACATTCATGTCGTGCATCTCCTGATCGACGCTGGCGTCGACAGCGAGGCGATTCATCAGCGCATGAAAGCGGCGAAGGGGATCGAGGCAAGCGAAATTCCCCCAGATAGCCTGACAAAGACATCTTCCATTGCTGAGGCCTATTGGTTCACCCACCAGCAAAGCAGGGATGGCTGGACCCACGAACTCGACCTCCGTCCGTCCGTGGAGAAGTGGTAACATGAGCGCTACACCAAACCTGACCCTGTGGGGCGTTGGGACAAGCCGCACCATCCGTCCGCATTGGGCCATGCACGAGTTAGCTTACGAGACTAAGCCGATCGGGCCGCGAACGGGCGAGACCAAGACCGCGGAATATACCAAGCTCAATCCGCGCCAGAAGATTCCGCTGCTTCAGGACGGCGACTTCTCTATCGGCGAGAGCGCCGCGATCGTTGCCTACCTGTCGCGAATGTACTCCACGACGGAGCGCTCGCTGATTCCTGAAACCACCCGTGAGTATGCCGCGTGGCTGGAATGGTGTTTCTTTATCGTCGCGGAGCTGGATTCAACCAGCCTTTACGTGATGCGCCGCCATCGGGCCGACGCGCTCGGTCCAATCTACGGTATTGCGCCCGAGGTCGTTGCCCAGGCCGGCGAGTATTTCCGCCAGCAGTTGCGCCATGTCGAAGTAGCACTTGCAGACGGCCGGCAATTCCTGATGGGCGACCGGTTTACCAGCGCTGACATCCTGCTCACGACCTGCCTTGAGTGGGCCGTTGCCTATGGCGTTGGCATTTGCGACAATGCGCAGCCCTATCTCGAACGCATCAAGAAACGGGAGGCCTTCCAGCGAGCCGTCGCGGCGAATGTCCCGATGGCACCAATCACGCCGGTGCCGGCGAAGGTTTAAAGACCGACCACCACCTCGCGCAGGGGTTCGAGGTTAGATCGCCACACGCACGCTACGCTCGGCGACCATCTTGTCGATGGCGCCGTCGTCGTAACCCAGCTCGCGCAACACGTCGCGGGAGTGCTCGCCGACGCGGGGAGCTGGCCCGCCAATCGCGGCCTCATTGATCTCAAAGCGGGCCGCCGGCTTCGGCTGCCGCACCCGTCCGACCTTCGGTTGATCGAACTCCGCGATGATACCGCGCGCGATTACCTGTTCATTGTGAATGATTTCGCCTCGCCGCAGGATCGGCGCACAAGGCACGTCGGCAGCGTCCAGGCGCTCCAGCCATTCGGCAGTGGTGTGCCGGCCGATATACTCCGCCATCTTGTTGATGCGGGCCGTGGCATTGACCGAGCGTGCGCCCGGAGTCGCAAAGCGGGGATCGTTGGCAAGCTCGGGATCGCCGGAGGCCCGGCAAAAGCCCTGCCATTCGGAATCCGAAATGGTACCGGCCGTAATGTAGCCATCGCTGGTCTTGAACACGAGATCCGGCCGGTCGTTGGGATCTGCGGCGGTGGCCTCGGCTCCTACCACCGTGTATTGCATCATGCCCTCAGGCCACAGGTATGAAATCATCGCATCCAGCATTGCGACCTGAATATGATCGCCCTGCCCAGTCTTCTCGCGGGCGTAGAGCGCCGCTGCCACCGCCTGCGCGGTGAACACAGCGGTAGTCTTGTCGCATACGATCGTGCGGATCATCTGCGGACGGTTGGTTACCGGCTGCGACTGGATATCGGCAAACCCCGACAGCGCTTGAATGATCGGATCATAGACGCGCTTCTTCACATACGGGCCGGTCTCGCCGACGCCGCTGATCGAGACATAGATCAAGCGCGGATGGCGTTGGCGCAACTCATCGACGCCGAGACCGAGGCGCTCCATGGTGCCGGGGCGGAAATTCTGCACCAAGACATCCGCCTGCGCGACCAGCTTGGCGAGAACCTCTCGGCCGGCCGCGCTCTTGACGTCGATCGACAGTGAGCGCTTGCCGCGGTTCGAAGAGATAAAAAGTGCGGAGAACTCGCCATCCTTATCGATGGTGGCGCGGCTGCGCCGCGTGATATCGCCGCCAATCGGCTCGATCTTCAGGACGTCAGCGCCTTGATCCGCCAGAAACATGGTCGCGTAGGGACCGGACACCACGCCTGTCAAATCGAGGACTCGAACACCGCTAAGTGGGCCAGGCATGGGCATTCTCCCTGAGTTTACTTCGTTGTGGGGCCGACTGAATTTTCCCCATGCAAGCCCGGAACATCGGCCTGGCTCTGCAGGCCTCAATTCGCAACCTTAGGCCGTTTTCGAAACCAGCTGACTGGTTTGTTCGACGATCGACTCCTCGACGTCACGGAGCTGGTCCTTGCCGAAGAACATTTCCTTTCCGACGAAGAAAGTCGGTGAGCCGAATGCTCCACGGCCAACCGCGTCGGTCGTCCGATCGATCAACCCCTTCTTGACGTCATCCTGCTGCGCACGCGCAATCAATCGGTCGATATCGATGCCTGAGGAGATGAAGGCGTTCCGGAAGGTTTCGAGGTCATCCATCTTCTTGGGCTCTTCCCACATATGATGATAGGCCGCACGAAAATAGGGCTCAAACACGCCTTCAAACTGAGCCGCGACGGCGCCGCGCATCAGCATCAGCGTGTTGACCGGAAAGAAGGGATTCTGGCGAAATTTCGTGATGTTATGGCGGCGGATAAAGCGCTGGGTCTCAAGCGCCTGGTATTCCGGCTTGTTCTTGATTCCGCGAAGCGAGTCGAACGGCGACATGTTGCCGGTCCCCTTGAAGATGCCGCCGAGCAGAACCGGGACATATTCGAATTTCACGCCGGTGCGCCATTCAATTCCCGGCAGGACCAGTTCCGCGAGGTAAGCGTTCGGGCTGCCGAAATCGAACAGGAATTCAACTTTCAGGGGCATGTCGGTTCCTCCCGCAGAGCGCAGTGATGGTCAGGTTTGGTGATCGTCCAGCCGAACTGCGGCTACCATTCGGTCATACAGTTCTAAAATCGAACTGTCAAATCTGCGCTGAATTCTGCTGATTTTAACTAGTCGCGGGGTATTGTTTGGCATTTAGTACCTATCTAGAATGGAAGAGGCGGCTGCGGTTCCCGGGATTGATTCGAGGGGAACAGGCGCCTGCCGACCGGAGAGCAGGAATGAAATGGGATGAACTTGAGCAAGAGCCATGTTCGATGGCTCGAACCATCGGTGTGATCGGTGACCGTTGGACGCTTCTGATCCTCCGCGAATGCTTTCTGCGTACGCGCCGCTTCGAGGGTTTTCAGTCAGCGCTTGGAATCACGCGCCATTTGCTCGCAGAGCGGCTGAAAAAGCTGGTTCGGCAGGGCGTGCTGCGCCGCATTCCATACCAGGAGTCACCTAAGCGCCATGAGTATATCCTGACGCAGAAGGGTCTCGACCTCTATCCGATCATGATGGCGCTCGTCCATTGGGGCGACACCCACATGGTCGACGAACGCGGGCGGCCGTTGCTGCATCAGCACCGCAAATGCGGCAAGAACTTCGATCCGGTCATGGTGTGCTCCGAATGCGGAGAGCCGCTTTTGGCCAAGGAGGTACACACCCACCCCGGCCCCGGGGCCCGCGCCCCTTCAGAACGGATTTCTCGCGACAAGCCCGCAAAGCCAAAGACCCGCAAACAAGCGGCGTGATTGCCCGTCAGGGCGCTCACGCTCAAATCACTATCACGTCTTCGCTTGGCGGCTCTGCATACAGCCTTTCGACGCACCACGATCGGTGGCTCAACACGGCCCGCTGATTGACGTAGGCCTTGTCGGTGATCTCGCCTGCCGCCATCGACGGCGGATCCTTGAGCAGGGAGAACGAACAAATTCTTTCGCTGCTTCCGACGGTTTCATTGTATTCCCGAAAACGGTCTTTCAGGAATTGAACTACGAGAGGGTCGCAGGTCAAATCCAGCGCTGGAGTCTTCGATATCCGTGCTGCCTCGGCCGGATTCAACCAGCAGAGCAGCGCGCACGATTCACGATTTTCTCCCGCAACGACGAGGTCCAGCAATACGCCCCGGGTTGCAGCCAGAATTGCCGCTCGCATATTCCCGATCGAGACCCACGTGCCGTTCGCGAGTTTGAAGTTCTCGGAAATTCTGCCTGTAAAGCGCAACCCAAGCTCCGGCTTCTGAGGATCCAGAAACGAGACGGTATCGCCGATGCGATAGAATCCTTCCTCATCGAAGGCCTGTTCCGTCAAATCCGGCCTTCCGAGATAACCTGACGTAACGTTGGGTCCCTTGACCCTCGCCTCGTACGTATCGGAAACAGGGATCAGTTTTAGCTGCAGACCCGGCGCAGGAAGACCGATCTCTCCCGGCTGGTCGGTCGCCCAATGGGTCGTACTGATTGTCGGGGCCGTTTCGGTAGTGCCGTAGCCCGACATGACGGGAATTCGCCGGCCAGTGATCGACGATGTCAGCCGATAGAGTTTCTCAAGCGTGGCCTGCGAGATTGCAGCCCCGGCATAGCTCAATCGATCCACCCGCTTGAATACGCTGGCGCCAAGATCGAGGTCGTTCTCGATTGCACCACATAGGAGATTGTAGCCGGCAGGTACGTTGAACATGGCGGTGGGCGAAATCTCTTTGAGATTCGCGACCGTCTTGTGGAAGAGCTGAGGCAGCGGCCGGCCATCGTCGATGTAGAGCGTACCGCCATTCTTAAGAATGCCGTGAAGGATGACGTTGCTGCCCATCGTATGGTGCCATGGCAGCCACTCGACCTGCACCGGCGCGTCCGGAGGAGACACCAGCCGACTCCCCATTTGCAAGGAGCTCGCCATCATGCGGTGAGTGTTGAGCACGCCTTTGGGAAATCCTGTCGAACCGGATGTGAAGAGAATCTTTGCGACAGCGTCGCAAGAAACCGCCAGTGAAGCGTCTGCAAATCCTTCGCTCCCCGTTCGGGATTTCAGCGCACCGAAAGGCACGGTATCCGGCGCCCCATCGACACTGATCCAGGTCGATGCTGCCAGTTCGGGAATAGAACGTCCCGCGGAAAAGTCGCGCGCGCTCTGAACAAAAACAAATTTCGGGCGCAGCGCTTCCGCTATATCCTTGAGCCGAGCCAGGCCGCCGGGCATCAGCGTGTAGTTTGGGGATATCGGCGCCAGAACTACCCCTATCGACATCGCGGCAAACGAGATCACCGCGTTCTCGATCGAGTTTCCTGAAAGTATCGCCAGCTTGTCGGCCGGCTTTGCGCCCATGTCGATCAAGCTTTGGCCAACCGCCTGAACCTGCGACCATGCCTCGCGATAGGTGATCTCGTCCCATCCCCCTTCCGCATTGCGTTGCGCAAGAAAAATTCTATCGGGAACAGAATTTGCCCAGTTCGGAAGAAAATCCGTGATACGCCAGTCGCACTTTCCTAACTCAAGTGGCGAGCTCAATATGAGCGTGCCGTCGGTTCGACGCTCTATGGAAAGCTCCCTCGGCGCGAACGTCAGTGGCTTCGTCGACATCGAAACAATCTCCTGAACCGCTGTGATGGTCGACAAGCGCGCGGGGGCACGATTCGTCGCTTCTGATGCCATGTCCGCTGGACCTACCTGCCTGGATCGCGCGAACGATCAATCGAGCTTTCGGGCCAGACCAGCCGGCAGTTGGCAACCAGCCCGCCAACTGCCGCCCCCGTCGCCTCGCCCAGTGAATTCACTCGGACTTGGCATCCAGCACTTCCCCGAAGCCTTCCCAACTTGTACCGGTCCATCGCTGCAGTCGCATCTGTGTCCAGATCATGTTCACCGTGTCGGTGGTGTTGACCTTGACGCCAGGCAGCACAGTCGGCACCACGAAATCCCTGAGGTTCTTGGCCTGCGCGAGAATATTCTTGCGGGACAGATCATTGCCGCATTGCTTTAGAATCTGCTCAAGCAGGACGCCTTGCTGGTAGCCGGTCAGGTAGCTGCCATTGGTGATATCGACGCCCGGCAAATACTTGTCCAGAAATGCCCGGTAGGTCTGCATGCCCGGGTCATCTTTCCATGTCGGATCCAGGATATCCTTGTTGGTCGTGCCGACGATCACGCCGACCGATTTGTCGAGACCGGCGGGAGCGAGCGTGCCTCCGACAGAGCCGGATGGGAAATTGATGATGACGGTCGCCTTCCAGCCGATCACCGACGCCTGCCGGATGGCCTGAGCGGCGAACTTCGGTGTGCCGGCGATCACGAGGGCATCCGCACCGGAGCTCTTCAGATTGACCACCTGTGAATCAACCGTCGGTTCGGTGACCTCATAGGAAGCGGTCACGACCTTTCGGTCGAAATCCTTTCCGAGAAACGCCTTGAAGGCGCTGACATAGTCTTTGCCGAGATCGTCATTCTGATAGAGGATGGCATACTTGGCGTTCGGCAATGTCTTCGTCAGATATTTGGCGTAGATCTTTCCTTCGGTGTCGTAGCTGACAAGACCTGTCGTGGTCATCGGGTAACTGGCGACATCCGTAAACTTGGAGGACCCGCTGATAATTGCGACGCTGGGCACTCCTTTCGACCGCAGGTATTTTGCCGTAGCCGAGATACCGGGGGTGCCGAGTTGGCCGAACATGAACGACACTTCGTCGCTCTCAACGAGTTTGCGGACATGCTCCACGGCTTTGGGAGGGCTGTAGGCATCGTCATACGCGATGTAATTGATCTTGCGTCCGTTGATGCCGCCGCGATCGTTGACCGACTGGATGTAGGCGATAACTCCCTTGCCCACGAGGCCGATCGATGACGCCGGTCCGCTGAAGGGAAAGACGCCACCGATCTTGATCTCGGTAGCAGAGATTCCCGGCTCGTCCGCCGCGAATGCCGGGCCGCTCAAAAGCAGAGCCACAGCCGCAACGGCCTTCCAGTTCACCAACATCGCTCGTCCTCCCAAACGCGCACCTTTCCGCGGCACGTCGCCTCAGGAGATAATACAGTTCTTTTTTAGAACTCGTCAAGCACTTAGATCATAATCCCGCGGAAAGGACAACGCGTGCCCGTAGGGCAAGGTAGGGCAGAAGTGACGAGGCGCTGCTCGCCGAAGAGGTATCACTAGCATTCCATTTTAAAACTCATCCGCCGCCTTTGGAGAAAACAAAACCCGTAGGCGAGCCGCCTTTGGCCTCATGCAGTATTTCGGTGGCGTTTGCTGTCGATGATGAAGGCGTCAGCCAGTCTACCGGGGGACTACACGCGAAACGCGGTGCGGTTGCAGAGGCAGTTCTCAAGATTCTCCATCGAGGTTCTGGTAGTTTGAAGATTCGGTGATCACGCCGTCGCGGATTGAAGTATCTCCTCCGACAAGAGCGCCCTACTCGGCGGCCATTGCTGTTCGCAATTCCGGTTCCTCCGTCGAACCCTCATGGATCTCATCTGCAGTCGGCTTGATCCGAAACCACGCGGCATAAAGCGCAGGAAGAAACAGCAGGATCAGCACCGTGCCGACCGCCGTGCCGCCAATCAGCGTATAGGCCATCGATCCCCAGAAGACGGAGTGCGTGAGAGGGATGAAAGCCAGCACGGCGGCAAGTGCGGTCAGGATCACGGGCCTCGTACGTTGCACCGTGGCCTCGATGACCGCGTGATAGTCATCAAGGCCGGCAGCCCGGTTCTCCTTGATTTGTTCGGTCAGGATGAGGGTATTGCGCATCAGGATGCCCGCCAGTCCTATCAGGCCCAGAATGGCATTGAATCCGAAGGGCTGGTTAAAGGCGAGCAATATCGGTACGACGCCGACGAGGCCAAGCGGTGCCGTCAGCGTGACCATCGCCATCGTCGAGAAGGATCGCACCTGAAGCATGGTGACGATCAGCATGGCGGCGATCATGGCGGGAAAGACCG
Organism: Bradyrhizobium sp. AUGA SZCCT0182; assembly: GCF_018130185.1. NCBI lineage: Bacteria > Pseudomonadati > Pseudomonadota > Alphaproteobacteria > Hyphomicrobiales > Nitrobacteraceae > Bradyrhizobium > Bradyrhizobium sp. AUGA SZCCT0182. The sequence continues at coordinate 45,577 of NZ_JAFCLY010000048.1, forward strand.
TCGCCAACGCGTCATTGGCCTTGGTTGCCTCTTCGATCGATCCGCCCAATTCGATGCGATATCCGGCCGGAAGGGATGCGATCAGCGGCTCAAGGGCCGTCTTGATCTCCTTAGAGACCTCTGGAGGCTGGGTCGCCTCGTTGATGTCCGAGCGAATCGTGACGACGGGTGTGCGATCGCGGCGCTTCATAATCGGCTCTTCGAGACCGACCAGAGCATGGCCGATCTGGTCGAGCGGAATCGGGCGGCCGTCCCGGCTCATCAGTGAGAAATCCGCCAGACGCGTTGGATCCATCCGCTCGCCGCCTGCGCTGCGTGCCACGATGGGGACATTGCGGATGTCCTCACGGACCTGCGTAACGACGATGCCAGTGAGGAGGAACTGTAGCTGCCGGCCCACCTCCGCCGACGAGAGGCCGATGAGGTTCAGTCGATCCTGATCGGGGATGAAGCGGAGCACGGGTGTGCGATTACCCCAATCGCGGTTCGCTTGCCGCACATCGGGAACGCCACGCATGACACCAAGAGCTTTTTCAGAGATGGCGTACAATTGCGCGGGGTCAGGCCCCATGACGCGAAACTCGACCGGGAACGGCGTGTAGGGTCCGAACACAAGCTGAGTGACGCGCACGCGAGCCTCAGGCGCAAGCCCATCTGACACCGCCTGTCGGAGGCGATGCTTCAAAGCCTCGCGCGCGTCCGCGTCCGGTGTAAGCACGACGATCTTGGCGAAGGCCGGATCAGGCAGCTCAGGCGCCATCGCGAAGAAGAATCGGGGAGCGCCCTGACCGACATAGCTCGTGACGATCTTAGCCTCCGACTGGTGGTCCAGCCAGTGCTCGAGCTTTTCGACTGCGGCGGTCGTCGTCTCAATGCTGGTGCCTTCCGGTAAACGAATTTCCACCAGCACCTCGGGGCGGTCGGACGTCGGGAAGAATTGCTGTTTGATGGCGCCCATGCCGACGCCGGAAAGCGCGAAAGCGATAGCGACGATGCTGCAGGTAACGAACTTGTGGCGCACGGCGAAGGTGATGATCCCTCGCAGGCGTCGATAGTTCGGTGTGCCGTAGATCGCGTGGTGACCGCCTTCGATCGGTTTGATCGCCGGAAGCATCTTGACGCCAAGATAGGGCGTGAAGACCACCGCGACGATCCAGGAGACAATGAGGGCGAACCCCACGACCCAAAAGATGTTGCCGGCGTATTCGCCGGCTGTCGAGCGCGCGAAGCCGACCGGCAGGAATCCGGCGACCGTCACGAGTGTACCGGACAGCATCGGCGCCGCAGTATGGCTCCACGCATAGGCCGCCGCCTTGATGCGGTCCATGCCCTCTTCCATTTTCACCACCATCACCTCGATGGCGATGATGGCGTCATCCACGAGAAGACCAAGCGCCAGGATCAGGGCGCCGAGCGTGATGCGGTCGAAGAACCGGCCGGTTTCCAGCATGATCAGGAACACGACGGCAAGCGTCAGAGGGACGGCAGCCGCCACGACGATGCCGACGCGCCAGCCGAGGCTGAGCAGGCAAACCAGCAGCACCACGCCGAGCGCCATCGCGAATTTCATCATGAATTCGTCAACCGCCGAGGTGATGTTGACGGCCTGGTCGCTGACTTTGGCCAGAGTCATCCCGAGTGGCAGCGTCCGCGCGATAGCTGCGGACCTCTCCTCCAGCGCCTTGCCGAGCGCGAGGCCATCCCAGCCTTCCTGCATAACCGCCGCGAGCATGATGGAGGGCTCACCCTGGTGTCGGATGAGGTAGGTGGGAGGGTCCTCGTAGCCTCGGCGGACATCGGCGATGTCGGCGAGCTTCAGCGTCCGTCCCGCAGCGACGATGGGCGTGTCGGCGATCGCCTGGACGCTGTCATAAGCGCCGTCGACCCGGATGAAAACCTGCGGCCCCTTGGTGTCGATCGAGCCTGCCGGTGTGACGGTGTTCTGCCGCTGCACGGCGGCAACGATATCCTGTGCCGATACGCCGAGGGTTGCCAATTTGGCGTAGGAAAACTCGATGAATATCTGTTGGGGACGTTCGCCGAGGATGTTGATCTTCTTGACGCCGGACACATGCAGGAGGTCCTGGCGAATGGTTTCGGCTTGCCTGGCGAGTTCCCGCATCGGCATGCCCTTCGCCTTGAGGGCATAAAGGGCGAAGCTCACGTCCGAATATTCGTCGTTGACGAAGGGGCCGAGCACACCGGACGGCAGCTTGCGCGCTTCATCCCCAAGCTTCTTGCGGGCCTGGTAGAACTCCTCCTGCACGCTAGATGGCGGTGTGCTGTCCTTCAGCGTAACCGTCATGTACGCGTAGCCTGGCCGTGTGGTCGTCTCCACCCGGTCGTACCAGGTCAGTTCCTGAAGCCGTTTCTCCAACGGTTCGGCGACCTGGTCCTGCATCTCGCGCGCCGTCGCGCCTGGCCATACCGTCGTGACCGTCAGGGTCTTGATGGTAAAGGAGGGGTCCTCCGCCCGCCCGAGCATGAGGAAGGCGTAGGCGCCTGCGGCCGCCATCAGGAGGATGAAAAACAGGGTTACGGCCCGTTCGCGAACGGCGATCGCGGAAAGATTGAAATTCAGCATTTGGCGACTCCTATGCCGCGACGTCCTGGCGTTCGCCGTCTTGCGGCAGGTGGGGCGCCGAGTGAACCGCGCTAACCTAAAGAACGCGGGCCTCTGACTGCGCTTCTGCTAACTTACGATGGGTTCGGCGGCAGCTTCTTTGAGGCCAGCTGCCGCTTGGGCAGCAAGCCCACGGGCCGCTTCCTGTGAATCCTGAAATTCCTCGAGTGCATGGACCCTACCCCACCGCAGGGTGAACACGTGGAGACCACGGTTGACGTACGACGCGTCGCCGTGGGGCAGCGTTGCGGTGCCGTCCCACTGGACAAACACGGTGGTATTCCACGGCCAGCCCTTCACCCAGATATTGTTGACCGTGAGATGGAGAGTGGGCTGGACGCGGCCGAGGCGCTCAAACCAGCGGCGCAGGGCTTCTTTGTGGTGGCGCTCACCACCAAGCGCGTGGGCGCCGGAAACGCGGTGATGGATATGCGGCGCGACTGCTTTCACCGCTTCATCCCAGCGATGGTTGTTGACGTGATCGAAGGTCTTTCGGATTTCGTTCTTGACAATGTAACCGTATAGCATTGTTGGTCTCCAACGGTGATCGCGGAAAGATTGAAGCTCATCAGTTGCCCCTGCTTTCAGACGCAGTCCTGACGCGAGCGCCCTCCTGCAGGAGATGAGCGCCGAGAGAAACAATCGGATCACCAGAACTCAATCCAGAGATCACCGCGCTTTCGCCGCTCAGCCGAACAAGTTTGACGGTCCGAAAGCGGACGGTTGATGTGGCGCTGTCCAGGACCCACACACCCGTCTTCCGGCCGTCGTCGAGCACGGCTCCCAGCGGCACCTGAACTTCCGGCTGGCTCGCCTGGCTTGCCAGTCGAATGGTCACCGTCGCGCCAAGAGGGGCTGCGGCAGCCTCACCGTCGAGCACATACCGGGCCTCATAGGTGCGGGTCTGAGCATCGGCTGCATCCGACAACTGCCGCAGATGCGCCGCATCGCGCCGCCCGTCGGCCCCATACACGCTGGCCTCGGCCACGGAGCCGATCGCTGGCCGGATTGTTTCGGGAAGCGCAACCACCGCTTCGCGGGGGCCGGCCTTCGCGATCCGAACGACTGTCTGGCCCGCGGAGACGACCTGCCCGGGCTCGCCAAGCGTTTCGACCACCGTTCCGTCCGCGTCCGCTACCAGGATCGAGTAGGTCGCCTCATTCTCGGAGACGCGCGCATCAGCTTCAGCGGTGGCCAGTTGGGCCTCGGCGGTATCCAACGCGGCCTTCGCTTGCTCGTAGCGCTGTCGGGAAGCCCATCCGTGGCTCACCAACCTGGCGTATCGCTGTTCATCCGCTTCGGTCTGAACGAAAGATGCGCGCGCTGCGGCAACGGCGTTGCGCTTCGCTGTGACCGCAAGGCGAAGATCGGTTTCGTCGATCCGCATCAGCGGCTGACCGGCTTTGACCGGCTGACCAGCATTCACAAACCGTTCCACGATCTTGCCGGCGACGCGAAAACCGAGATTGCTCTGCACCCTCGCCCCGATGATGCCCGTGAAGCCGCGTTCGGATCCGGTCACCCGCGCTGCCGTCGCCAATCTGACGATCGGGGGTTCCTGTCTCGGGTCGCTCACGGCAGAGGCTGCCTGCGTGCGGATGGAAAGCGTAACGAATCCGGCCGCCCCGAACACCGCGATCAGGATGCTCCCCAGCACGATAATGGGTCTTTTTTTCATGGCACAGCCTCACCAAATAGATTGCACTCGAACTCTATATCTGATATAGATTTCGAATGCAATCTAAAACAATTGGAGATTTATAATGCGCGTGAGTCGCATTCAGGCCGCGGAAAACCGCGAAACTGTAATCAATGTTGCAAGTCGCCTTTTTCGGGAATGCGGCTTTGATGGCATCGGCCTCAAGGATCTGATGAAGGGTGCCGGGCTCACCCAAGGCGCCTTTTACAAGCAGTTCGCGTCAAAGGAGGACTTGGCCGCGCAGGCGTCCAGGCGGGCATTGGAGAGCGCCACCCTCCGATGGTCGGCCGCGACCGCGGCGAAACCCAAGGATCCACTCGGCGCAGTGGTCGCGTTCTACCTCAGCGCCGACCATCGCGATGAAAAGATGGACGGCTGCCCGATCGTGGCGCTCGGCTCAGATGCCGCCAGACAGGGCAGCGACGTGAAAGCGTCATTCGAAACCGGGATCAAAGACCATCTCGAAATCCTCAGCCGATTGATTGCCGAAACCAACGGCGAGAAGCCCAAAAGCAAAGCGATGAACATTCTCTCGACGATGGTCGGTGCGCTGATGCTATCGCGCGTCGTCAACGACCCCGATCTGGCTCAGGCCATTCTGAAGGCGGCGGCCAAACAGGTTCGCGAAACCGCCGCCGCTTGAGAGCTAGTTGATTTTAGAATTCATGGAGGACACGAAATGCGCAAATCCGGGATCCATAATTTTCCAGCAATCGATCGTGTCGTTTATGGCAAAGCTGCGGCTGACTCTTTGAAAGATGAGGCGGCGCGACTGGATGTTAAGCGCGTCTTCCTCATCGTCAGTCGAACCTTGAACACCAAGACCGATGAGATCGAGAAGATTCGCCGTGCTCTTGGCGACAAACACGCGGCGACCTTTGATGGAATTGCGCAGCATACGACGCGCAAGCAAGCTGCCGAGGTGGCCCGTCAAGCTAATGATGCAGAAGCTGATCTAATCGTGGCCGTTGGGGGAGGTTCCGCTATCGATCTCGCTAAGATAGTCATCATGGCGATGGAACATGATATCCGCGATGAAGCGGGTTTCGATCCATTTCCTATGGGCCCGGGCGTAAACTTCTCTCCGTTCCTTCCGCCCACAGTCCGACAGATCGCGGTACCATCGACTCTAAATGGTGGCGAATACAATGCAGCAGCGCTCGTTACGGATGAGCGCCATAAGTTAAAGCAAATCTTCTTCCATCCCCAAATGATGCCGCTGGCGATTATCCTCGACCCTGCCCTCACCCTTCAAACGCCGTCAAACCTTTGGATGGGATCGGGAACACGCTCGATGGATCACGGTATCGAAGCGTTATGCTCACCCGCCGGCACCCCGTTGGCTGACGAAGTCGTATTGGCGGGCATCCGCATTCTGCGCGAGGGAATGCTCCGGACCTTGCAGCAACCTGATGACCTGGAGGCGCGTCGACTATCTCAATACGGCTCATGGCTCGCGTCTTATGGCCTCCAGGCACGCGTCCCGATGGGAGCAAGCCACGGCATTGGCCACGTGCTTGGAGGCACCTTTGACGTTCCCCACTACTATTGCACACCTGTCATCATGCCGAGCCTTCTGCGCTACAACAAACCGTTTACCGAGGATGCGCAGAAGCGGTTGGCGACAGCACTTGGCGCCTCGGGAATCGAAGCCGCAGACGCCTTTGAAGCATTCACAAGAGCGCTTGGACTACCTGGCCGCCTCGCTGACGTCGGCATCGGTGAAGACAAATTCGATCAGATCAGCAAGATTGCAATCAATCATCGCTTCGTACAGGCCAATCCGCGGCCTTTCAGAAACGAAGCCGAGATCATCGATCTGCTGCGAATGGCCGCTTAGCTGCCATCAGCGACGATGGACCAAGATCGGAAGGTAATCTCATTATGCGTCGTGTCGTCGTTACAGGGTTGGGACTGGTATCACCGCTGGGTTGCGGCAGCGAGTTGGCATGGTCCCGCCTGCTCGCGGCCCGTTCAGGGCTGGCCGCCCTTCCCGAATGGGCGGCTGTCCTGCCCGCGCGGGTCGCTGGAATCGTGTCTACAAAGGCCGACGATCCGGATGGCGGCTTCGATCCGGATCTGGTCGTTCCTCCCAAGGATCAGCGGCGGATGGATCGCTTCATCCTGTTCGCACTGGTCGCCACAGCCGAGGCCGTCGCACAAGCGGCATGGACTCCTTCCGACGCACACTCGCTCGAGCGCACGGCGACCGTGATCGCATCCGGCATCGGAGGCTTTCCGGCAATCGTCGAGGCAGTTCGCACGACCGATCAGCGCGGGATCAGGCGCCTCTCACCCTTCACGGTGCCCTCCTTTCTCGCAAATCTCGCGGCCGGTCATATTTCCATCCGCTACGGCTTCAAGGGTCCCATCGGTACGCCCGTTACCGCTTGCGCCGCGAGCGTGCAGGCGATCGGCGATGCCGCACGCCTCATTCGAACCGACGAAGCGGATGTCGCGATTTGCGGTGGCTCGGAAGCCTGCATCGATCTCGTAAGCCTCGGTGGCTTCGCCGCCGCCCGCGCCCTTTCGACCGGCTTCAACGAAACCCCAGCGTGTGCGTCCCGGCCCTTCGACCGCGACCGCGACGGCTTCGTCATGGGTGAAGGTGCCGGTATCCTCGTCATCGAAGAGCTCGAACATGCACTCCGCCGCGGAGCCCAACCCATCGCCGAAATCGTCGGCTATGGCACGACTGCGGATGCCTACCACATCACGTCAGGGCCCGAGGACGGCGACGGCGCGCGACGTGCGATGGCAGGCGCATTGCGGCAGGCCGGCCTCGAGCCCGGTGATATCCAGCATCTCAACGCCCATTCCACTTCGACGCCGGTTGGCGACGCTTCCGAACTTGAAGCGATCAAAGCCGTGTTCGGCCGCGACGGTAAAATTGCCGTGAGCGCCACCAAATCGGCGACCGGTCATCTGCTCGGCGCAGCCGGGGGAGCGGAAGCGATCTTTACGATCCTCGCATTACGCGACCATATCGCACCGCCCACCCTCAATCTCGAAAATAGCGACGCGGCAGCCGAAGGCGTCGACCTCGTCTCTCGCGAGCCGAGACGCATGGCGATGGAGCATGCAATTTCGAATGGTTTCGGCTTCGGAGGTGTCAATGCCAGCGTCATCTTTCGCCGTTGGCAATGAAAATGAATCGATAGCTCGGACGCCGAATAACACGTCCAGGCTGGTTGTCGTACAAAATCGGCCCGTGGTGGCGGGGGAAGCACTCGAGTTCCAGCGGCGCGCTCCCAAATGGTGACCACTCTGATCGAGCGGATGTCCGATTTCCTCGCGCCAATCAGCGAGCGACGACGAACAACTTTGCCGTCAGGCGCGATAACGCGCGGCGGGCCTGGAGTTGCCGAAGCCTGCCGCCAAAACGCCGCGCGCCTTCTCAAAGGCGTCCCACGCCGCCACATCGGGCACCGGCGGAATTGTCACCAATTCCTTGCGATCGAAGCCGACCAGGGCCGCATCCACGAGATCTTCAACCTCCATGACATTGGGCACCTTGCTGGTGTCGCCACCAGCTCGTTCGTAGATCTCGGTGCGCGTGGCCGCAGGCAGCACGGCCTGCACATAGACGCCCTTCGACGCGACTTCGGCAGCAAGGCCTTGCGACAGCGTCATCAGGTAGGACTTGGTGGCGGAGTAGATGCCCCGGGAATATTCGGGGAGCAGAGCCAGCACCGACGCGATGTTGATGATCGCGCCGTTGCCGCGTTCAACCATGCGGCCGACGACGGCGGACGCGAGCAACGTCGGCGCGACCACGTTCAGCCGCACCAGCTCGTCCATCCTGACTGGATCGGCCGTCGCGAAATCACCGATCAGCGCCGCGCCTGCATTGTTGACGAGGATGTCGATGGGCGGGTCGGAGCGGAGGCGCTGGAGAACCGGTTCGAGTTGGGAGCCGTCGATCAGATCGGCCGTGATGACTTCGACTGCAATGCCATGCGCATTGCGCAGTTCGGTGGCGAGGGCGTTGAGCCTGTCAGTTGCGCGAGCGACGAGCACGAGATCGTGGCCGCGTGCGGCCAGGCGGCGTGCGTAAACTGCGCCGATGCCGCTCGAGGCGCCGGTAACGAGTGCGATGGTCATGGATGTTGTCCTGAATGAATTTCGAGCATCGGGATGCCCTGCCGGGTATCGGTGGTGACAAATCGTCGGAGCGGCACGGTCAGCTGCGCGCCTTCAGATGAAGCATCGGGTGATGCTCATAGTGACCGGCGCCGTTTTTCACGATGGGGTCTTCCGAGGTAATCGCCTTGATCTCTTGGTCATCGGCGATCTGATAGAGCGACACGCCATAACCGCCACTCGGGTCCATGACTGGGCCGTGCGCGACGATCTGCCCCTTTTCGAGCTGCTCATCCAGGAACGCGCCGTGCTGCTTCATCCATGCTTTCTCATCGGCGGTCATGGTCGCGAGAAAATCGGCGCGCGGCGGATGTACTTGCACAAGTAGTACTTCATGGGTCGCTCCTCGGTGAAAGAGACATTTCAGCTCGCTTGGAGATCTCTCGATTTCAGGGATCAATCAGCCACGCCCATCTGCTTGCGAAAACTCTTCTCGAAGGTCTTTTCGGGAACAAAGCGCCGCATCAGGCGGAGACGGCCCGCCACCTTTCCGGGCGTGTACCGAATGCTCGGCTCCTTTTCGGTGGCAGCCTGCACCACCTTGTCCGCCACGGCTTCCACGGGATCGCCGGCCGCGATGCCGTTGCGCCAGGTCGCGTTCATGGCCGCGCGTCCCTTGTCGTAGACGCTCAGAATCCGATCGGGCTTATCGCCATTCTCTTCCAGCGCGGTGCGGGTGAAGACTGGCTCGACCAGCGAGACACGAATGCCGAATGTTCGCAGTTCGTGATCGAGCGATTCGGAATAGCCTTCGACGGCGTGCTTGGTGGCGTTGTAGAGCGCTGTATATGGTCCGGGCAGGAAGCCGGCCACCGAACTGATGTTGATGATCCGGCCCTGGCCCTGCTTGCGCATGATGGGCAGCACTTCAGCGGTGGTGCGAAGGATGCCGAAGACGTTGATGTCGAACAGGCTCTGGGCTTGATCGAGAGATGATTCCTCGGCGGCGCCGATCAAGCTGCGGCCGGCATTGTTCACAAGCACGTCGATCCGGCCTGCAAGCCCAACGACGTCCTTAATCAGTTGCTTGACGGACTCATCATCAGTGACATCGCAGCGGAGCATATGAATGCCCTGTCGCACCTCGTCGGGCGCGGCCTGACGGCTGGTACCGAACACCCGATATCCCGCACGGATCAGGGCAAGTCCGGCCGCAAGCCCGATGCCCCCGGAAGCGCCCGTGATCAGGGCGACCTTTTCTTCGGCTGTGCGCGATTGTGCCTGTGCCATCTCGAATTCCCTTGTCAGCGCCACTAATGATTATGTTCGTAATCATCATCCAGTTATGATTATGTATATAATCATTGTCAAGGGCCTTTTGGACGACGATCCGGGCCGTTGAAAGAGGTAACGCCGGCGTTGTGTGTCGGCCGCCGCCATCGGAAGGAACGGGCTTGTGAAGGTCAGCAAGGAAACGGTCGAACAGAATCGCGAGCGGGTGATCGCGACCGCCGCAAGGCTGTTCCGGGAACGTGGGATCGACGGTATCGGGCTTGTCGACTTGATGAAGGCTGCCGGGCTCACTCCCGGAGGCTTCTACCGGCAGTTCAAGTCAAAGGACGACCTAATCGTTCAGGCGGTCAAGCGGGCATACGAGGATATGAGCGAGGATATCGCGGGCCGTATTGCAACGAGCCATGATCCGCTGGAGACCCTCGTGCGTCATTACGTGTCGGACTACCACCGCGATGATCCGGGGCAAGGGTGCGGCCTTGCAGCAATGGCTGCCGACGCGGCACGTCACGACGATCCGGCGCTGCGGGAGTGCTTCGGCAGCATCGTCAGCAACTATATCGGGCTTCTCACCAAGCTCGTGCCAGGAAGAAGTGCAAAAGCGAAGCGGAGCGCGGCGATAGCGGCGCTCGCCGAGATGATCGGTTCGGTTGTCCTCTCCCGCGTGGTGCCGGATCCCGCACTATCCGGTGAGATCATCGAAACGGTCTCGAATGATCTGGTGAAACGCCATGCGAAATCTGCTCGAACTGTTTGATGAGCCGATCGGCGCCGCCTCCGACCCGCCGACGCACCTTCTCGGGCCATCCGTTGAAATTGCGCTCGCTTGGATATCCACCGCCCCCTTTGAAATCACTTCCCCTCTACGCTTGGCCCTGGGAACCGTTGCGAAGCAACTAATTAGACTAGGAGATTAGGCCCGGCCTCGTTGCGAGCGGCCCGCTTTGCGCCAATAGCCGCCCTTCGAATTTTCGAGATCCAACTTCCGCTTTACACCCGAAAGCAGAACAACTCAGAAATTGGGGCATGTCCGAAAAGTGCCAGGAACGGAAGTCGCGACCTCATTCGATCACCTCATCGGCACGAGTCAGGCGCGCGCTTCAGAGATTTGAAATCTGCAACAGCTTGCGGTCGCCGATCCAGGTTCTGGCAAGGTCTGCCTCGGCCTTGCGGGCTGCGGAGCCATCACCGCGTGACTTGTGCAGTTCCGCCAGCCCGTAATACGACCAGCCATTGGCGGGCGCCCGGCTGAGCGCGCGCTGGAATTGCCGCTCCGCCGCGGCGTAACGGCCGGCCTGCAGCAGGGCGGCGGCAAGCGACTGCCGGATCGGATAATACCAATAGGGCGGCTCGGTGTAGGCCAACGCGTCCTGCAATGCCGCCGCCCGTTCGAACCGGATGATGGCGGTGCGATAGTCGCCCCTGGCCTGGGCTACGCGTGCGAGGATCACCGTGCGCGCGATGCGGAGCACCTCCTGCGCCGGGACGCCTGAATCCTTCAGCAGCTTGAAGTCCGCGGTGCGCTCGATCGTCTCGATGGCGCTCGCTGCGGCAGTAGCGCCCGCGAAGTCACGGTTCGCCACCAGCGCGACGCCGCGCACGTAGAGCCACATCGCCTTGACATAGGGAATCGCATCGCCGGGATCCGGCAGCGCCAAAATGGTCTCGGGCGTGCTGAACTGCGCGTGCGCGAAGTATGGCGCCGCCTTGACCGGCTGCACCATCGCAATGCCCTTGGCTGCCTCGCTCGGAATGAGCTGGCCGAGCTTCTCCGCAGCCGCGATCACGGTCGGGCCGTCGCCGGCCATCTGCGCCGACGCCATCACGAAGTGCACGTTGTGCGGATAATAGCCGAGCCTGTAGACGCCCATCGGCGCGTTGGTCTCGGTCAGGTAGTTTTCATCGACCTTGACCGCGGTCTTGTTGTCTTCCAGCGCGTCGAGATAGCGGCCGACCCGATAATAGATGTGGCTCGGCATGTGCACGAGATGGCCTGCGCCGGGAATCGCGCCGCGCAACTTGTCGGCATAGGGCTCGGCGCGCTTGGGGCGGTCCGACGCCTCGACGGCATGAATATAAAGGTGAATAGCGCCGGCATGATTGGGATTACGCGCCAGCACGCGCTCCAGCGTCGGCACGATCGGCACGCTTTGTGGCTTGGCGTCGCGGCCGCCCGGCTTCCAATAGTCCCAGGGGCTGAGATCCATCACCGCCTCGGCATAGAGCGTGGCAATCTCGTCGTCTTCGGCAAACTGTTTTGCGGCCTTCGCCATTTCCGCCGCGTAGGCCGCGTCGAGTGGTGCGCGAGCGGCCTTGGGATCGCTATCGTAGCGCACTGCGATGGCGCCGATCAGCGCCTGCTCACGCGGGCTCGTTTTCCCGGCCAGCGCCTTCGCCTTCTGCGCGGCGGCATAGGCTGGCGCGACCGCGTCTTCCGGCATCGGGAGATTGATGTTGGGACCGAGCACCAGCGCCTCCCCCCAGAAACACATGGCGCAGTCAGGGTCGAGTTTTTGCGCCATGCGAAACGCGCGTCGCGCCTCATCGTGATTGAAGGCGAAGGCGAGACGCAGGCCCTGATCGAAATAGGCCTGTGCGCGCTCGTTCGCGGTCGTGATCTTCCAGGTGATGGAGCCGATGCCGGTCCACAGCGGCGGCTCGGTGTCCGCGAATGCCGGCGCGGGACTGGCTGCGCTCATCTCGGCGCGCGGCACTTCCGTCTGCACCAGGCGAAACATCATGTTCGGCCGGGCGGTTGCCGTCGGCGTGCCGCAGATCGGAATATCGGCGTCGGCGACCGGCAACGATACATCCACGGCGGTTGCGCGTGCGTCTGCGAGAATAAAACCGCTCCCGGCCAGCAGCGCCGCCAGTGCCGTGCCGCCGAGTGCGGCAAGACTTGCGGAAACCAGCAGGCTTCGCGATCGCGTAAATGTGGCCATGATGGGCTCCAAAATCGGACGGAGAAATCTGCCGGATCCGGGACTTCAACGGGTCGCCGGAACCGGATCCAAAGAGACCCCTGAACGAATTTTCAGACGTTTCCGTCCTTTCCGCAAGTCAACTGCAATGTCTGTGGCTGCGACACGTTAGCGTCGGCGGAAGGCTCGCCGCGTTGGGTCAGAGGTGCTGCTCTTGTCCGTTCCGGGTCACTCGCGTCGATCTGGCCGGACCACGGCGACTTCCGGTCTACCCGGCACCCCAGGAGCAGACATTCCTCCGACCGGCCGCTTTGCGCCACAAGCGGCCGATCAGAAACGGCCGCTTGGGCGAGATCAAAGGTCAAGACGGTTTTGACGTTCGTCCCCGTTGGAAGTTCGCCTGAAGAGACGGCCACCTTTATGACGCAGGAAAGCGACAACTGACGCCAGGTCATCTCGGCGTCAGGGATGAAGTCGGAGTAATTTTGGTCCAGTCGGTCGAGCCGCAGAGATCGGGGGCAACGCGTGTGGCTCCGCGTTATTTGGCGCTGATCGAAAAACGAGGAAACCTGCCCGTTGCCTGGAGATACGTAAGGTGAAGCGCTTCAAAAGCTCGCAACTCGGGCGAGCTGTCTCCGAAACGTGAGAGCGAGGCAGTTTGGGGTCTCGACGGTCGAATTTTCTACATCGCGGTGCGGACATTCATACATGGGACACTAATGCCAGCGGACCGCGATCTTGTCGTTGCCGATTACGTCAGGCGCTTCATCCACGGCGAACTGAGCAACCTAGAGCCCACGTGATCTACAAAGCGCGCGTTGGTTTCATGGCCAAGTTGACGACGCCGCGGGGCAGGACGGAGATGTTCTCGGCGCTAGTCCCTCAGCTCAGAACGCTGGATACAGGGAGTTCCCCGATCAACGGGTTCATTTGAACCTCAGTCGCCGATTGGACTTGGCCCCGGGAATCACCGAAAGTGACTGTCCGCTCACGACAATGAGCCCCGTACGGAATGGCTCGGCCCAGCAAAAAGATGCCTGCAAAGCTTGCTCGTCACGCACGATGGCTGGCTGCCAATGTAAGGCAGCTTAGGCAAGATGCCGGTTTATCCCAGCAAGACCTCGCCGAGGCGGCCGAAATCAGACAAGCGTTGATCAGCGAGATAGAACGAGGCGAAGCAAATCCTACCCTCGAGTCGCTCGTGAAATTGGCTGAAGCGCTGAAAGTGGACCTAGCCAGGCTGTTCGATAGTGGCCGGTAATCCGGCCTAATCTTTAGCCGGCCGCCCCCCGCTACCGATCGCGCCGCCCTTGAGCGAGTGGTCACGCATTCGGTTGTCGGCCCAACTCCCACTATCGCTGGTTCTACCTCACGACGTGGGCACCTCTACTCAGAGGCCTCGTTGCCGATGCAGGGTCGCCCCTAGAAAGATCCTTGACATCTTACGGTCTATACGTTATAACGTATTGAACTGCTCGACGCACCCTAACGTCACACGATGAGAGAAACATGCAGATCGACCCGGCCTTTGGATTGCTGACGACGGACGAAGCCATCTCGCGCGCGACCAAGCAGGTCGTTGCCAGCGCCCTCGGCTCGACCTCTTCGATCGACCCGATTATCGGCCCCGAATTTTCTCGCGCATTCTCATTCGTTGGATTGGTCGTTCAGCAACATGGCCTCCTGATCCAAAGGGTCCTTGCTGATACTTTGGCGGCCAGTGAACGCTTCGAAGTCCTGACTGAAAGCCCCATTCCGATCACGGCCGCTGCACTTGACCTGTTAACGTCCGAAAACTCCGAAAAACATCTCGCCAGCATCAAACTGAAATCGGACTCCCGCGTGGTGCGGTCGGCGATGATGGACATCATTGTCATTGACCAGGAAAAGCGCTGGGCCGGCGTCTACGACGTGAAGCGCGGAAACGGGGAGACGACGTGGAAGTCGCGCAAGCCGATCGAGAACGACCTGCGCGCGGCACGTCTGGTGCTTCAATCCCATCTCAAGAAGCTCGGACATGACGTCGATCATGTCGATTCTGCCGTGATCGACTATTACGGGTACTCCGGCTTCCCCCGCAACATCAAGATCAATGGCGAAGAACTCGATCGGCACTTCGGAGTTCCGATGGCGACCAAGATCGATAGCATGACGGCCGCGCTCTGTGACGAAGTTCTTGCGGGCCTCCTCCAGATTCTGGAGCCGATGATTGCCAAGTTGACCACCTCTCGCACCAAGGTCGCGGTGGAACAACCGGAGCGTACCGCGCCGGACCAGCGCACGCGGGTCGCCGACATTTTGCAGGCCCGGCCGCGCGGCCCGGACCAGTGGCACGCCAGTCTCGCACGCTAGTCCGCTACGCAACCTCCGCTCTGCCGGCTTCTGCGGAAGGACCTGTTGGTGGAGCTTTCTTGGTTTGGGAGCACAACGATGAGCGATAAGCTGAAGGTGGTGAAGGGCGAGCCTCAGCATGAGAAGACGAACGACCACGGGATCGGCAATGCGCCGAGCGTCCGCCAGGGCGAGCGTACCGTGTTGGACAATCCGGCTCGGCGCCCTTGGCCGTTCGCTCCTTCCGACACCTCGCCCTTGGCGTGGTGGCGGACGCTGCCGTCGGACGCGTTCGGGGAAGCCGAGCGCCTGCACCTGCTGACGACGCTCAAACAGATCGACGTGCTCCACGGCGGCGACGACTTCGCAGCCGCGCTCGAGGGCGATCCGTCGGCCGCGATCGGCGTCGCCATTGCCCTGATGCCGATCGAGGAACTGACCCTGAGGGCCGACATCGCCATGACGGCGTTGCTGCTGTGTGCACTGGATCGCAACGCGGCGGCGGCGCTGGTGTTGGCGCAGATCGTGGGCTTGACCGACCTTGGCCACTCCCTCGCTACGGATCTCGCCGCGTCGTGGCTCGTCTACGGGCGGCGCTACGCGGCCGATCCGCGCAAGTTCCACGAGGCCGAGACCGTACTGCTGGAGGCATTTCGGGACCGTCGCCGTTACGGTGACGATGCATGAAGATTCAGATCTTCTCGGATCTTCATATCGACGTCTATCCGATCAAGCCGATCACGGTCGTGCCCGGCGTCGATCTCGTGATCGTCGCCGGCGATGTCTGCGAAGGGTTGCTCCGTGCCTTCGAGCATTTGCGCCGGATCGTCCCGATGGACATCCCGATCGTAATGGTGCCCGGAAATCACGAATATTACCGGAGGTTCATCCCCGACGAGTTGGCGTTGGCTCTCGCTCATGCCGGTGCGTTCAACCTCCACATTTTGAACGGCACCGCTCTCGAACTGAGCGGAGTCCGCTTCGCCGGCGCCACGCTCTGGACCGACTACCGCATCATGGGCGAGGCCAACCAGGCCAGGGTGATGAACGCCTGCGCCAAGGGCATGAACGACCACCGCCTTATCGGTTGGCAGAAGAAGCCGTGGCGGAGATTCCGGCCGCAGGAAGCGGCGTTGCTACATCACCGGTCGAAGGCCGCCATCACCGAGACGCTCGCGGCGCCGTTTGCCGGGCCGACCGTGGTGGTCAGCCATCACGCGGTGCATTGGGACTCGATCCATCCCCGGTTCCGCAGCGATCTCGTGACCGGCGCGTTCGTCTCGGACTTGTCCGAGCTGATCGAGACCTATCAGCCGACGCTGTGGGTACATGGTCACGTCCACAACTCGTCCGACTATCTCGTCGGCAAGACGAGGGTCCTGTGTAACCCGCACGGCTACGGGACCGAGAACGCCACCTTCGATGGCGCCCTAGTGGTGGAGGTCGGCGAGTGAAACCTTTCACTTCCGCCGCCGCGCGCCCGCCTTTCTCCGCTCACGCTTCGTCTTGTTGAGAGTTGCCCCATGCTTACCCGCCAATTCCCCTTCCTCGACCCCGCTCGCATCGAGCCCGACCTGGCCCGCCGGCTGCGCACCTTGGCTGACGACTGCGAACGACTCGCTCGCTCGGCCGCCCGGTGTCGCCCACCCTGCTGGCGGAGGCGCCGCTGCTCGAAGATTGGGTGCCGACGGTGACGGCGCTGGGCGTGCAACTGGTTGGACGCGTCTCCGACCATCCCCTGCACGGCGATACCGTCATCGTCACCTCCCCCGTCTGGTTCGCCGATCCTGACGGCACCTGGGCGCGCACCCTGTCCCGCTCCTACCGGCTGGGGCCGCCGCTCCGCCGCGATGATGCCCTCCGCGCTACGAGGAACTGAGCATGACGCATGATCCCGGCGAGAAGCCGAAACCGACAGCACCAAACAGGGTATCGCCATTGCCACGACCGGCGCGATTGCCGGGGATAACGCCGCGACCCGCCCCGATTGGCGCCGGAAATCCCGATACAATCCCGAGCAATCACCACAGGACCGACACCGTGACCGACCCTCAGATCATCTGCACGAACTGCGGCACCGAGATCAAGCTGACCGAATCGTTGGCGGCCCCGATCGTCGCCGCGTCCCGCAAGCAGTTCGAGGCGCAGCTCGCGGCCAAGGAAGCCGATTTCGGCCGTCGTGAGGCCCGCCTCAAGCAGACGCAGGACGACCTCGCCAAGGCGCGCGAGACCCTCGACGAACAGGTGGCCGCCAAGCTGAGCGCCGAACGTGTGGCCATCGCCGACGCCGAGGCAAAGAAAGCCCGCCTGGCGCTGGCGGATGATCTCGGCAAGCGCGACCGGCAGCTTGCGGAACTGCAGCAGATGCTGACCACGAACAACGCGAAGCTCGCGGAAGCCCAGCAGGCGCAGACCGACACGCTGCGCAAGCAGCGTGAGCTCGAAGACGCCAAGCGCGAGGTCGAGCTGACCGTAGAGAAAAAGGTGCAGGAGAACCTTGCGACCGTTCGCGACAAGGCCAGGCTGGAAGCAGAGGACGCGCTGAAGTCCAAGGTCACCGAAAAGGAGACCCAGATTGCCGGCATGGCGCGCCAGATCGAAGAACTGCGTCGCAGGGCCGACCAGGGCTCGCAGCAGCTGCAGGGCGAAGCTCTCGAGATCGAACTCGAATCCCTGCTCCGCGCCCGCTTCCCGCGTGACCTGATCGAGCCGGTGGCGAAGGGCGAGTTCGGCGGCGATGTGATCCACCGCGTGCTTGGCCCCGGCGGTCAAACCTGCGGGACCATTCTCTGGGGGTCCAAGCGCACGCGGAACTGGAATGACGCTTGGCTCACCAAACTGCGCGATGACCAGCGCACCGCCAAAGCGGAGGTCGCGCTGATCGTTTCAACCGCGCTTCCCAAGGGGATCGAGACTTTTGATCTTGTTGATAACGTCTGGGTCACGGAGCCCAAATTCGCGATTCCGCTCGCCATCGCGCTCCGTCAGTCGCTGATCGACGTCGCCGCCAGCCGCCAGGCACAGGAAGGCCAGCAGACCAAGATGGAGATGGTCTACGCCTACCTGACCGGCCCCCGCTTCCGCCACCGCATTGACGCCATCGTCGAAAAGTTCACCGACATGCAGGCCGACCTCGATCGCGAACGCAAGACCATGACGCGGTTGTGGGCGAAGAGGGAGGAACAGCTCAGGGGCGTGCTTGACTCCACCGCCGGGCTCTACGGCGACTTGCAAGGCATTGCAGGCCGCGCGATGCAGGAGATCGAGAGCCTGGACGTGTTGATGATCGAGACGAAGAGCGAGGCGGCGGAATAGACAGCATCGTGTGCCCACCCTGCACAATTCCTTTCGTCACGGCATCGGTTGCACTGGCGCGAAACCTCGCCTTACATAGCGGGCAAAAGTTCCTCGATTCGACGCGGCAGCTAGGCCTTCATCCGGGTTTATCGGCCAATATTGGCAACCCGGGAAAGATAAACTCTTTCGAGGGCGATTTATACTCCCTGTTCGGTTTGATTTTCGTGACAATTGCTGCGTCGATATGGCTGTCTGCGCTTCATGCAAGATCGCGAAGTCTAACCAAGGTAAGCCGTTCAATCAGGTTGTCGTCTTCGCGATACTCCCCAGACCATCGCCGATCAACTGACAGCAAGGCGGCGGCCTGCCCACGGTAAAATATCCGCTCCGCCTGCTGGATGTCGCCCTCCCCTTGGGGAGCCCGGAAGGCTTCCAGCAGCGCCATCAGCTTCTGACGCGGAAAACTGCCCCCCGAACTCTTCCGCAGAAGATCGAGTGTCCAGTTCACCTCCGCGATCTCCTCCAGACTGAGGCCGTTCGCCGCCAACACGCCGCGTTCCGCATCTCCAACTCTTGCGGCGATACCCTGGGAAGCCTGGAGGCGTCGAGCCCAGCCCATGATACGATCAGATGAGCGCCCGTCACCCGCAGTGATGCCATCAGCCGTCTCCAACGCGGCCAGCCGATCGAGCTTGGCCAGGTGGGTGCGCGCGACCGACTCCAGCATCGACCGGACCTGAACAGCCGAAAGCACTTCTCTTCCCTCCTCCTGGCGCAAGATGCCATCACTCGCCACGGCCAAATGGGCGGCGATGGTGCGCGCCTTGGAAAGGTCCCGCGTTCTCAGGCTGATCGCAATCGGCGCGAGTTCTCTCTCCCCTGCTTTCTTGAGAAGCCGCCGGCGCCACCAGTAAACGGCACCTCGCCTGAAGACATGCTGGACCACGCGCACGTAAACACCCCTGTGATACAGGCGCGTGATACAGTCGCGACGCAACTCCCCAGCCAAAGCCAGCGAATTGCATTATTTCAAAGGGTAGGTGTTTGCTGGCTGGCGACGCAGTGCTGATCGCACCTGTCTCCGCGCAGATTCCCTGCTAACAGGGAATTTTACAAGGAATCTAGCGGTATGGGAGGCTCGGAGACATGACAAGTAGTCAGAACCGCTGCACTACAGCCGTTTTCTGGGTCAATTCCCTACTCCAATTAGCAGGGAATTTTTCTGGCCTAACAGGGCTATCCTCGCAACGTAACAGGGAGTTTCGCTGGTCTTTCGATCTGTTGTGTGCTGCTTGCGATGGCGACTGAGGTGTTGAAGGCCCGTCGAACGGGCGTGTCACTTCTGGGAAATTTATAGTGGTCCAAGGATGTCCGATGTGCCCTCAACATCGGACATTGGCCGCCGACTCCGAGATGTCCGTTTTGTGCCAAAAGCCGACATCATATCCGCGCTAGGCCCGCCTTACGGGCGGCCAGCCACTCCCATCTGGATAGTCACATCCAGCGCAACACGCTTTTTGTGTGGAGCGTCAGGATTCCAACCAACAATGGTAAACATCACGAAGAAACCAACAATATACGCTACAGCGACAAACCAGCCGTGCCGCAGCCACCGGCCCACCGACTTGGCCTCAGGGTACATATTGGCGATCGCGACGCCCGCAGACGAGCCGAACCAGATCATCGATCCGCCGAAGCCCACGGAATATGCAAGAAAACCCCAGTCATAGCCGCCCTGCTTGAGTGCAAGTGCCGTCAGCGGGATGTTGTCGAACACGGAAGACAGGAAGCCGAGCCCCAGAACCGTTTGCCACGAGGCCCCCGGCAATTCCTCGACCGGCATAAAGGACGCATTGGTGACAAGGGCCAGAAGGAAGACCGTGCCCTTGAACGTTTCCGGCATGATCGCCCAATCCGGCCGACGCAGCGGCGCGGCCGCGAGAATGACGATCCACACCGCAAGTCCGATCACGGGGACGGCATCGAGCACCGCCGGAAATTTCAGGTTGGCGATGACGTTGGCCACAATGGCGATGGTCAGGATTGCAGCGACAATTCCCACATAGGTCCAATCGATGTGCCGGCCGCGCTGCGCATCCTTCTCTATTGGAGAATGGCGGTGTTGGATCAATGAGGCTGGTATCCCGTAGATCAGGAAGCCGGCGACGGCGGCGACGTAGGCCTCGACGACACGAAGCGGGCTGATGCCGTCGATCCACATCATGGTGGTGGTGGTATCGCCGACGACGCTGCCAGCGCCGCCAGCATTGGCGGCCGCAACGATGGCGGCAAGGTAACCGATATGTACTTTGCCCTTGAACAAGTGCCGCGCCATCGTGCCGCCGATCAGGGCCGCGGCAATATTGTCGAGGAAGCCCGACATCACGAAAACAATGGCAAGCAGAACCAGACTGCCGCTCCAGCCGTTTGGCAGGAACGCGGGCATCGCGTCGGGGATTCGGCTGTTCTCGAAATGCCGCGACAGGACGGCGAAACCCATCAGCAGAAAAAACAGGTTGGCGAGGATCACCCATTCGTGGTGAAGCTGGAGCATCATGCCGATCAGGCCCGTGCCTTGTCGGAAGCCAGTAAATACGAGCTTGTAAAGTGTAACGGCCACGAGCCCGGTCAACGCCACCTCCAGCGTCTTGTGGTGGAATACCGCTACACCCAGCAGCGTCAGGCCGAACAGAATGAAATCAACCGGAATGCCGAACAGGAAGACCGGCTGAGCAGAATACGGGCCAGTTGTGGATGCTGCCGCGGCTGGATTTGCGAACAGGACGGCTGCCAGGGCCACCCCGGCTACAAGAAGCAGCAGGGGCACATTCAAGGGCCGCCCGGTGAGGGATTCGGCACGAAGGATTTCATCGTCTGACGGTCGACGGTTCATTGGGCGCGCGCTTTCCGCGTGGCGGCCCGACCATCGCTTGACCTGTCACTGCCACATGCAGCGAGCACCCGACCACCGTTCTACACGCCAACCGAAAGAAAGCAATGTGTGCCAGAGGCTGATGTCCGCTAAGGGTCATTCGCGTCGTTTTGACCTTGCCCGTTCACTTTCGGTCTTCCCCGACAAGCGGACATTCTCCTGGTCGGTCGGCATGTCTCAAAGGTGCCAACACCGGACCTGTGCATACTCACTCAATTACCTTATCGGCACTCGCGACGAGCGCAGGAGGTACGGAAAGCCCCAGCTGCTTGGCTGCCTTGAGGTTGATGGACAACTCAAATTTGGTTACTTGGTAGATCGGGATGTCACCGGGCTTTGCTCCTCGGAGAATCGCGTCGATGTTGTTGGCGACGCGCTTATACAATTCGATCAGGTCGAAGGAATAGGCCATTAAGCCCCCGGCCTCGACGGGGGCAGGATGCGTAAAAATCGCCGGAAGCTTCGCGTCGCCGACCAACTTAGCGACCAAAGTGCTGTTTTGATCGACCTCAGGCGAATCGAGGACCATGACCGCATTTGCACCGTCGCGGGAGATACTCTCGATCGCCGCCCGATAGTCTGCTTCGCTGGCACCAATTTCCAGTAAAGACACCGCGAGAGGGAGGCCTGCCGTTTCGGCCGCTGCGCGGATTCCGGGACCGGTGACTGGCCCATGCCATTGCTGTCGAAGACCGAGACAGCCAAGTTTTGACATCGTCGGAACCATCTCGCGCAACAGTGCAATCCGTTTTCCGTGAATGGATGGACCGGCGTCGATGCTGGCTCCCGTGAAATTGCCGCCCGGGTGAGCCAGACTTTCGGCGAGCCCTTGCCTAACAGGGTCGCCAGTTATCACTACGATCGGAATACGCGATGTTAGCTTTTTGAAAAAGACTCCGCCAGGACCAACGACAAGGATGACATCCGGGTTACTTCGAACGATTTCCGTCGCCAGCGCTTCGGGGCCGGACGTGTTTTGCTCTCGGCCGTAACTTTCGACCTTGAGGTTTTGTCCCTCGATCTGCCCCAACCGCCGAAGTTCAGCGAATAGAGCTGGGGAAACTTTGCTTTCGCTATGCTCATGCAAGTCCGCGCTTGGCTGTGATGGGCTGAAGATAGCAAGACGCTTGCGATTGGTGCTCTGCTGTGCCGCCGCAGCGAGCGGCCATACGACCGCCGCACCGCCAAGAAGACTGATGAAATCGCGCCGTCTCATGCTGCCCTCCAAGGAGGCTCAGGACCACGCTAAATCCAGGTCGAAGCATACCACATCGCGGCATGGGAGTCCGGGAGTTGGAGGCGCAAGATGTCGAGCGCGGCAACCCGCTATTCTGCGTTGCGCCATGACCGCTAAGGGTCAATCGCGTCGGTTTGACGGTCGGCCAGCCACTTCCGGTCTGCCCCCGTCAACGGACATCGCCAGATCGGCTCGGCTCTTCAGCCGACCTCAATCCATCTATTCGATCACCTCGTCGGCGCGAGCGAGCAGGGTCGGCGAAATGGTAAGACCAAGCGCCTTTGCCGTCTTCGTGTTGATCACCAGTTGGAGCTTTGTGACCTGCTGCACCGGTAGGTTTTCGGGTTTTTCGTCATTCAAAACCCGGCCAAGATAGTCGCCCACTTGTCGGTAAGCCTCTGGATAATTGGTTCCGTAACTCGCCAATCCTCCGCGAGCTGTGAATCCCCGAGTTGGATACACTGCGGGTATTTTGTGCCGAGCCGCCAGATCAACAAGCGTTGTTTGGTTTGAAAACATGAACGCGTCGGCCGACACCAAGACTGCGTCCGCCTGCGCACTTACAATTTTTGCGAAAGCCCCCTCGAAATCATCAGAACGGCTCGCCTCTACAAAAAGCAGCTCCACACCCAATAATTCGGCTGCCGATTGCATGTCCTTCGCGATGCGATCTTGTCCGGGTACAAGATTCGTCGATCGGTGGACGAGGAAGGCGATAGACTTCGCCCTCGGTACAAGCTCACGAAGCAATTCTAGTCGCTTGGCCAGCACCTCTGTGTTGAGAACGGTAATACCTGTGGCGTTGCCGCCCGGCCGGTTCAAGCTGGCGACAAACCCGCTTGCGACCGGGTCATAGCCCGTAAAGAAAACGATTGGAATCGACGTCGTGGCAGCTCTTGCGGCAACAATGGACGGTCCTGAAAACACAGTAATCACGTCCACCCGACGCTGAATCAGATCGCGGGCCAACGCGGCCATACGCCCCTCCTGATTGTCGGCCATATAGTATTCAACAGATAGATTGCGTCCCTCGATGAAACCCATCTCGGTCAAGCGCCGCTGAGCCAAGGCAAAGCTTCCCCGAGCTTCTTCGACCGATCCAAATCCTAGAACGCCTATAACTTTTGCAGCCGCCTGTTGCCCCTGTGCCGTGCGAGGCCACGCTATGAGGCCGCCAACAAGCCCGATGAACTCGCGTCGCCGCATGGCCGCCTCCAAACATCAGGAGCGGGCATCCTATCGGCTTCAAACAAGTGCCTGATAGGGCCAAAAGGTCGACACCGCTCGCGCCATGTGCTGGCAGTCGTCCATTCTGGGTCAATCGCGTCGGTCTGACGGTCGGTCAGCCACTTCCGGTCTACCCCCGTCAAAGGACATCGCCAGGTCGGCCCGGCTCTTCCGCTTCGTGCCAACACCGGACCTTGCTTGTTTACTCAATTACCTTATCGGCAATCGCGACGAGCGCAGGAGGTATGGAAAGCCCCAGCTGCTTGGCTGCCTTGAGGTTGATGGACAACTCAAATTTGGTTACCTGGTAGAACGGGATGTCGCCGGGCTTTGCTCCCCGGAGAATTGCATCGATATTGTGGGCGGCGCGCTTATGCAATTCGATCAGATCGAAGGAATAGGCCATTAATCCCCCGGCCTCGACGGATTCGGTAAATGTGAAAATCGCCGGAAGCTTCGCGTCGCCGAGCAGCTTAGCGATCAAAGTGCTGTTTTGAAGGACCTGAGGCGAATCGAGGACCATGACCGCATTTGCGCCGTCGCGGGAGATGCTCTCGACCGCCGCCCGAATGTCTGCTTCGCTGGTACCGAATTCCAGTAAAGACACCGCGAGAGGGAGGCCTGCCGTTTCGGCAGCTGCGCGGAAAGCGCCTGCGCTCGCCCCATCCCATTGGAATCGAAGAGCGATACAGCCAAGTTTCGACATCGTCGGAACCATCTCGCGCAATAGTGCAATCCGTTTTCCATGAATGGACAGACCGGCGTCGATGCTGGCTCCCGTGAAATTGCCGCCCGGGTGAGCCAGACTTTCGGCGATCCCTTGCTTAACGGGGTCGGTAGTTATCACTACGATCGGAATACGCGATGTTAGCTTTTTGAAGATGACTGCGCCAGGGCCAACGACGTGGATGACATCCGGGTTGCTCCGAACGATTTCCGTCGCCAGGCCTTCGGGGCCGGACGCATTTTGCTCTCGGCCGTAACTTTCGACCTTGAGGTTTTGTCCCTCGATCCACCCCAACCGCCGAAGCTCAGCGAAAAAGGCTCGGTACTTTTTACTTTCGCTATGCTCATGCAAGTCCGCGCTTGGCTCTGCTGGGCTGAAGATAGCAAGATGTTTCTTATTAACGCTCTGCTGTGCCGCCGCAGCGAGCGGCCATACGGCCGCCGCACCGCCAAGAAGACTGATGAAATCGCGCCGTCTCATGCAGTCCTCCAAGGAGGCTCAGGACCACGCTAAATCCAGGTCGAAGCATACCACATCGCGGCATGGGAGTCCGGGAGTTGGAGGCGCAAGATGTCGAGCGCGGCAACCCGCTATTCTGCGTTGCGCCATGACCGCTAAGGGTCA
>NZ_JAFCLY010000049.1:0-65932 GCF_018130185.1 Bradyrhizobium sp. AUGA SZCCT0182
CGGCCTTCCCTGCGCAATGGCTTTACGGCTTATGCCGTGCTCTCCCCGGAGACGAGTTCTTGGTTGACTCCGTCGCTGCCGTTCAGCTCTCGCCTACCCGACAGCTTGACACCTGCAACGGGTGCCAGGACCACACCGTTTTGCCGTACGCTTATCCACGCCGTCGTCGAGGCGTAAACCAGCGTCCACCGCAACCCGCCCAACGTCCGTGACGACGGCCGACGCCCTCTGAGTGGGACGGGATGGCGATAGATGCGCACTGATTTGGGTCGGCCGGCAACAGAAATATTTTTGATTTACAGAAATTTTCTACTTGACACGATTTCGGACAATCAGAATTGATTTGCCCGTCGGGTTGTTTTGTCGCACCCTCGATCGTCATTCCGGGGCTCGCGAAGCGAGAGCCCGGAATCCATCGGGCGACAGCACATGCGGCCTGATGGATTCCGGGCTCGCGCTGCGCGCGCCCCGGAATGACGACGGAGCAGGCAGCTACACCGGCCGCTCGCCTTTCACGGTCACGCGCGTGCCCGACCTTGTATGCGGCCAGTAATCCCACATCGCGCGGTGCTGGCCGCAGCGGTTGTCCCAGAACGCGATGGCGTTTTCGGTCCAGCGGAAGCGGCACTGGAACAGCGGATTTTCCGCATGCTGGTAGAGATAGGCGAGCATCGCATCGCTCTCGTCGCGGGGAACGCCGATCAGGAAACGCGTAAAACCGCGGTTGACGTAGAGCGCCTTCTTGCCGGTCACCGGGTGCGTGCGCACGACAGGATGCTCGGCGCGCGGATATTCCGGGCGGTCTTTGACGCCGTAATTGGCGTAGAGCCCGCGATAGGTCTGTTCGCCGTCATGCAGCGCGGTTAGCGCGTCGAGATAGGCCTTCATGCGGTCCGACAGCGATTCATAGGCCGCATACATGTTGGCGAACAGCGTGTCGCCGCCGCGCGGCGGGCACTGCCTGATGTAGAGGATCGAGCCCATCGGCGGCTCGACGTCGCAGGACACATCGGTGTGCCAGCCCTCGCCATTGGCGCGCGGTGAATCCTTGTCGGCGTAGATCTTCATCAACGCGGGATCATCGCCCTCATGTGGTGCCGCCGGATGAATATGCAGCTCGCCGAACTGCCGGCCGAATGCCAGATGCTGCTGCGGCGTGATGTGCTGGTCGCGAAAGAAGATCACGAGGTTTTCGGCGAGCGCGCGGTGGATTTCGTCCATCGTGCGGTTCGACAGCGAGTCAGCGAGATCGACGCCCGAAATCTCCGCGCCGATGATCGGGGTCAGTTTTTCGACGCCGATAGTCTCGTAGGGTTCGCTCTCGCCGGCGATATGCCGATAGCGGGGTCCCTGCTTGCTGGAGAGTGAAGACATGGGCGTTTCTCCCAATCATTATTGATTGGGAGCATCGTAGCGCAGGCGATGCCGAGCGCAATGCAATAGGTGTCGTCCCGGCCTTGAGCCGGGACCCATACGCCGCGACCTATCGGTGAGGGTGCTGGCGTTAGATATTTTCCGCAAAATTAAGGCCGCGGCGTATGGGTCCCGGCGTTCGCCGGGACGACACCGATGGCTACTCCGCCGCCGTCACCGGTGCCTTGGCATTCGCACCATAACGCTGATCGATATAGTCGATCACCAGCGCCTTGAAGTCGGCGGCGATGCTCGGGCCGCGCAGGGTGCGGAACTTCTTGCCGTCGACGAACACCGGGGCGGCCGGGGCTTCGCCGGTCCCGGGCAGCGAGATGCCGATATTGGCGTGCTTGGATTCGCCGGGGCCGTTGACGATGCAGCCCATGACCGCGACGTTCAACGCTTCGACGCCGGGATATTGCGTTTTCCAGCCCGGCATCTCTTCCCTGATGAAATCCTGGATCGAGCGCGCCAGTTCCTGGAACGTGGTGGAGGTGGTGCGGCCGCAGCCGGGGCATGCCGCGACCAGCGGCACGAAGGTTCGAAAACCCATGGTCTGCAGCAGTTCCTGCGCGACCTGGACTTCCAGCGTGCGATCGCCGCCGGGCTCGGGCGTCAGCGAAATGCGGATGGTGTCGCCGATGCCTTCCTGCAGCAGGATGCCGAGCGCCGCGGATGACGCCACGATGCCCTTCGATCCCATGCCGGCCTCGGTGAGGCCGAGATGGATCGCGTAATCCGAACGCTCCGCGAGTACCTCGTAGACCGCGATCAGATCCTGCACGGCGGAAACCTTCGCCGACAGGATCATCTTGTTCTTGGGCATGCCCAGTTCCTGGGCGCGGGCCGCCGACAGCAGCGCCGACTGCACCATGGCTTCGCGCATCACCGCGCGCGCATCGCGCGGGTTCGGCAAGGCGGTGTTCTCGTCCATCAGCTTGGTGAGCAGTTCCTGATCGAGCGAACCCCAATTGGCGCCGATGCGGACCGCCTTGTTGTTCTTGTTGGCGATCTCGATGATGTCGGCAAACTGGGTGTCGCGCTTGTTCTTGAAGCCGACATTGCCGGGATTGATGCGGTATTTGTCGAGCGCTTCGGCGCAGGCCGGATAATCCGCCAGCAGCTTGTGGCCGATGTAATGGAAGTCGCCGATCAGGGGCGTGGTGATGCCGCGCTTGCGCAAACCGTCGCGAATGTGCGGAACGGCAGCGGCGGCCTCGTCACGGTCCACCGTGATGCGGACCATCTCGGAGCCGGCGCGCGACAAGGCTGCGACCTGGGCGATGGTGCCGTCGATATCGGCGGTGTCGGTGTTGGTCATAGACTGCACGACGATCGGCGCACCGCCGCCGACGGCGACATTGCCGACCATGACCTGGGTGGTTTTATGCCGGGCGCTGGGGCCGGCGACGTCGTCTTGCGGCGGTTTTTCGGGCTTGTTCATGGCGTCTCGAATATCAGGTTTTGGTGACATTCACCAAGGGGACGGGGATGGGCCAGCCGGCCGGACCCAAATTTGAACTTTATCTCTGTATTTTCAATGGCTTAATCCCGCCATTGCGGTTGGAGGCAGGCGATCAACACTCGGCCTCCCTGTCAGCTATATTGGACAGGAATCGCCGGATTGAAAGGGCAAGATGCGCCGGGCAGGGCGGCTTTTCATGTGACGTCGGAGACCCCCTTTTTGTTCAAGCGTGATCTTTTCGGAGAACCGGTTCCCACTTTTCCGGATCCTGCTCTACCATCATTCAAATAACGGGAGGTTTAGCATGTCGGAGCTGATCAGTACGACGGAACTTGCCGGCATCCTCGACCGGCCCAACCTGCGGCTGTTCGATTGCACGACCTATCTCGAACCGGCGCCCGAAGGCAGCAACGCGCCCTATATCGCGGTGCCCGGCGACCAGACCTTCGCGGCCGGCCACATTCCCGGCGCGGATTTTCTCGACCTGCAGGGCGAATTCTCCCAACAGGGTATCGAGCTTCGCTTCATGATGCCTGATATCACGCAACTCGAGGCGGCGTTCGGGCGGCACGGCGTCAGTGCCGATGGCCGCGTCGTGCTCTATTCGATCGGCACGCCGATGTGGGCGACGCGGTTCTGGTGGATGCTGAGATCGCTCGGCTTTGACAATGTCGCTGTTCTCGATGGCTGCTTCGACAAATGGAAGGCCGAGGAGCGGGAGATCGAGACGGGCGCGCCCAAGGGATATAAGAAGGCCACCTTCAAGGCGAAGCCGAGGCCCGGTCATTTCGTCGGCAAGGACGAGGTGCTCGCTGCTGTCCGAGATCACAGCGCCGTGGTCGTCAACGCGCTGGGCCCGCAATTCCACCGGGGACTGGAGCCAAGCCGTTATGGCCGGCCCGGACGGATTCCCGGCAGCTGCAACGTATCGGCGGCAACCTTGCTCGATCCCTCGACGCGCGTTTTCGTGCTGCTTGCGGACGCCGAAGCGAAATTCGCGACGCAAGGCCTGCGCAAGGACAAGCAGGTGATCGCCTATTGCGGCGGCGGCATCTCGGCCACCATCGACCTGTTCCTGCTGCACCGGCTCGGCTACGACAACCTGACGCTCTACGACGCCTCGATGGGCGAATGGGCCAAGGACGAGGCGCTGCCGATCGAGACGGATTAGCATGTGGTGATTGTCGGACGGGCCGAAGACTCGCTTCACCTCTCCCGCTTGCGGGGGACGCGACGAGCGAAGCTCGCTCTTAGGTCGGCGCGTAAGCGCCGGGGGGGGGGCTCTCTCCACACGATCGGTCCGACTCGCGGCAACACCCCCACCCCAGCCCTCCCCCGCAAGCGGGAGAGGGAGCGCAGCGCCTTCGCCGACGCACTTGAGCCCTCACACATTCGGATCCGGCGCTACTTCTGCCCTTGCCGCCACGGGCCGGTTGACGAGATAGAGCCCGGCGATGACCAGCAGCGCTGCGACGCCAAACGCGATCGTCAGCGTGTCGTGCAGGATGAAATACGCGGCCACCACGCCGAACAGCGGCGTGATGAAGGTGAAGGCCGATAATTTGCTGGCCGAATAGGTTTTCACCAGCGCAAACCACAGCAGGAACGTCAGGCCCACGACCCAGAACGCCTGATAGGCCAGCAGCGCCAGCGACAGCGGCCCGGGAATATGGGTGATGGTTTCGCCGGAAATCCACGCCGCAAGCGCCAGGATCGGGATCGAGATCGCCACCTGATAGCCGAGCCCCTTTTCCGCCGGCGCCTTGATCAGCGCGGTGGCCTTGACGATCAGCGTCGTGGTCGCCCACAGCGCGCCGCCCACGACGATCAAAAGATCACCCATCAACACATTGGCATCGACATTGGCCTGGGGGACGCCGATCGCCAGCGCCACACCGGCAAAACTCAAAGCGAGCCCGCCCCATTGCGAGGCGCGCAGCCGTTCGCCGAGAAAGACGTAGGAGCCAAGCGCTACGAAGAACGGCGCCGTGTACAAAAACACCGCGGCCCGCGACGCCGACGTCAGCAGCAGGCCGCGATAGATCAGCACGAATTCAATACCGAAGATGACGCCCGCGATCATGCCGGGCCACAGCGTGCCGTCGCGCGCGAAGAATCTGACGCCGCGAAACCAGCCGATGATCAGCAACACCGGCAACGCGCCAAGCGAGCGGACCAGGGCCTGCAGCATCGGCGGCACGTCCGGCAATACCAGCTTCACCGCGATCTGATTAAAACCCCAGCTCAGGCACAGCATCAGCATCAAGGCGATAGCGCCCGGGGTGAGGGCACGCCCGGCGGCAGAGATCACAGGATTGGACGACATTTATCCTCGTAGCCCGGCTTGGCGCCGCGTTCTTATTTCTGACAATGCGCGCAGGTGCCGGCAATCTCGACGACGGAAAGCTTTGGCGCAAAGCCGGACGCGCGCGCCGCCGCATTGAGGCTTTGCGCGACCGGGGCCGCGGGAATTTCGCCGACCGAGCCGCAATGGTCGCAGATCAGGAACGCCACCATCGCGGTCGCGTCATGGTCGTGCGCGCAGGCGAGAAAGGCGTTGCGGCTTTCGATGCGGTGGACGAGGCCGTTTTCCATCAGGAAATCCAGCGCGCGGTAGACCGTGATCGGCGCCGGCCGCGGCATCGTCTTGGCGAGTTCGTCGATCACCTCATAGGCCCCGAGCGGACGGTGGCTGGACAGCAGCGCCAGCAGCACCTGACGCCGGATCGGAGTGAATTTCTGCGCCCGCTTGGCGCAAACCTGCTCGGCATGCGCGATCGCGTCCGCGGCGCAGCGGCCGTGATCGTGGTCGGGTGCGGGAAAGGTAGGTTTTGCCAGGGTCATTGCGTCAGGTTTGTAGCATTTTGGCGCCCAATCCCAAAGCCCGGTGGTTCCGCAGACACCAGCCATGTTCTGAGGGCGGAGCTGGTAACACTTAAGCCGGCATGCAGAATTCATAAGCAAGCTTATAATATCCAAAGCTTATGGAGGCTGGCGATGCGCGGTTCCGTGGATATGAACTTCCTGTTTACGCTCGGCGAAGTGCAGCGGATGATGCGCGCCTATGCTGACAAGCAGGCGGCGCGCTATGGCATCACCCGCGCGCAATGGGCGGTTTTGGCCAAGGTCGAACGATCCGAAGGCCTGAAGCAGACGGAACTCGCCGAACTGATGGAAATGCAGCCGATCACGCTGACGCGATTGATCGACAAGCTCTGCGACAATGGCTGGATCGAGCGCCGCGGCGACGAGACCGACCGCCGCGTCAACCGGCTTTACCTGAAGAAGGCAGCGCGGCCGCTGCTCGGCAAGCTAGCCGGGTTGCGCTCCGAACTCACCGCGACCGCGCTGGAAGGCATCAATCCCGCCGATGCCCACCGCCTGCTGTCGCAACTCGATCTGATCAAGGAAAACGTTCGCAACGCGGTCCAGAATCCGCCCAGCGAACCGCCCAGGAAGGAACAGCGCTATGGCTGATCCCGTGCTCAAATTCCCCCCCGAGCAGAAGGCTGCCGAACAGAAGGGCAGTCCGGATTCGCCGACGCCGCGCCCGAAACTGGCCGCGGAGCCGCGCCGCCGGCTGATGGCCGGCATGCGCCGCTATCGCCGTTTCCTGCTGCTGGTGGTGCTGCCGCTGGTCGCCGCGGTGGCCGGGATTACCTTTTATCTCAATGGCGGCCGCTACGTGACCACCGATGATGCCTATGTCGGCGCGCAGAAGGTGCTGATCACGTCAGACGTATCAGGCAAGATCATCAACGTGACCGTGAAGGAAGGCCAGCAGGTCTCGACCGGCGACACCCTGTTCCAGATCGACCCGGTGCCGTTCCGCCTGGCGGTAGCGCAGGCGCGCTCCAAGCTCGATGACGCCAAGGTCAGCCACGACACCCTTGTCGCCAACGTGAAGCTGTACGGACAGACCATCGAACTGGTCAACGCCGGCATCGCGCTCAAGCAAAAGGACGTCGAGCGCAAGAATTCGCTGGTCAAGAGCCAGGCCGGCTCGCAGCTCGATCTCGACAACAGCGCCACGACCCTGGTCACCGCACAGGCGCAGCGCCAGCTGGTCACGCAACAACGATCCAACGCCCTCAACCAGCTGCTCGGCGATCCCGAGCTGCCGCTCGAAGCGTTTCCGGCCTACATGCAGGCCAAGGCGGCGCTAGACGACGCCCAGCGCAACCTTGATTTGACCACCGTGCGCGCGCCGATGAACGGCGTCGCGACGCAGGTCGAGCAGATCCAGCTCGGCCGCTTCGTGATGGCGGGCAGCCCGGTGTTTTCCATCATCGACGTCGCCAACCCCTGGGTCGACGCCAATCCGAAGGAGTCCGACTTCACCTATGTGGCGGTCGGCCAGAGCGTCACGCTCGACGTCGACGCCTTCCCCAACCACGTGTTCAAGGGCACGGTCGGCTCGCTCTCGCCCGGCACCGGCGCGCAATTCGCGATCCTGCCGCCGCAGAACGCGACCGGCAATTTCGTCAAGGTGGTGCAGCGCGTTCCGGTGCGGATCTATTTCGACAAGAACGACAAGTTCGTCCGCAAGCTCAAGGCCGGCATGAGCGTCTATGCCAGCATCGACACCAACCATCGCCGCTCGCTCGCGCACCTGCTCGGCCTCTCGCCGGCGGCGGCTAACCACGAAACCGACTGACCATGCCGGCGCCGGACTCGTCACCTGCTGCGGTTCCCGGCCTGCGCCGGAACATGGTGACGATCTGCGCCATGACGGCGACGATCATGCAGGCGCTCGACACCACCATCGCCAATGTCGCGCTGCCCTACATGCAGGGCTCGCTGTCGGCCTCGCAGGACCAGATCAACTGGGTGCTGACCTCCTATATCGTCGCCGCCGCGATCATGACCGCGCCGGTGGGCTGGATCGCCAACCGCTTCGGCCGCAAGCGCATCTTTATCGTCTGCTCGGCCGGCTTCACGATGGCATCCGTGCTGTGTGGCCTGGCGCAAGACATCAACCAGATGGTGCTGTTTCGTCTGCTGCAGGGCGTGTTCGGCGCGGCATTGGTGCCGCTGTCGCAGGCGGTGATGCTGGATTCCTACGCGCTGCACGAACGCGCCAAGGCGATGGCGATCTGGGGCATGGGCGTGATGATGGGTCCGATCATGGGACCCTCATTAGGCGCGTGGCTGACCGAAACCTATTCCTGGCATTGGGTGTTCTTCGTCAATTTGCCGTTCGGCATCTTCACCGTGCTCGGCCTCATGATCTTCATGGACGAGACCGGAAAGGACCAGGAGCTGCGCTTCGACTGGTTCGGCTTCACGGCGCTCGCGGTCTCGATCGGATCGCTGCAGCTGGCGCTCGACCGCGGCGAGCAGCTCGGCTGGCTGGAATCCAACGAGATCATCGCCGAGTTCATCATCGCCGGCATCGGTTTCTATTATTTCCTGGCGCATTCGTTCACGACCTCGAAGCCGTTCATCCAGTTCGCGCTGTTCAAGGACAAGAATTTCGTCGGCGGCTGCGTGTTCATGGCGGTCATGGGCCTGGTGCTGTTTTCGACCATGGCGCTGTCGTCGCCGTTCCTGCAGAACGTGATCGGCTATCCCATCATCACCGCCGGCGTGCTGCTGGCGACCCGCGGCTGCGGCACTTTCGTCGCGATGATGCTGGTCGGCCGCATGATGCGCTTTGTCGAGGCGCGCAATCTGATCATTGCCGGCCTCAGCATCACCGCTATTTCGCTATTCTACATGACGGGGTGGACCGACCAGACCGGCGTCACCGAGATCGTCGTGATCAGCGTGCTGCAGGGATTCGGCTTTGGGCTGGTGTTCGTGCCGCTGTCCACCGTGGCGTTCCTCACGCTGCCCAATCACCTGCGCACCGACGGCACCTCGATGCTGACATTGATGCGCAATGTCGCGAGCTCGGTCGGCATTTCGATCGTGATCTCGCAGCTGACCGAGGGATCGCGGCGGGTCTATGCGGGGCTGTCGGAAAATATCAACCCGTTCAACCACGCCCTGCAGATGCCCAATGTGCGCGGCATGATCGATCTTACCACCGATACCGGCCGCGCCATGGCGGACGCCATGGTCAAGGCGCAGTCGCAGATCATCGCCTTCTCGCAGGACTACCAGCTGGTGATGTTGTTCGTTCTGGTCTCGATCCCGCTGGCCATCATGATCGGTTCGACCAAGGCGACGTTGCGCGCCCAGTCGGTGGCACCGGATCATGCTGTCATCGAGTAGAGACTATCGCGCCTCGCCCGGCTTTGACCGCAGGCACAAATACATGCCGCCAAGCGACAGCGCGCCGCCGATCAGATGGATGATTGTCGGCGCCTCGCCGAGAAAGAGGATCGACAGCACCGCACTGACGATCGGGCCGAGATAGAGGCTGAGCGAAGTCGATACCGCGCCGAAGCGCCCCCCGAGCCAGGCATAGGCCCCGTAGGCAAACAGCCCGGGGACGAGACCCGCAAAGAGATAGACGAGCGCGGCGCGGCCGGTGAAGGCGGCTGATGGTGCCTGCCAGATTTCATGGGCCGCAAACGGCAGCGAGAACAGCGCGCCGGCCGCCGCGAACAGGCCGATCCGCGCCAAAAAGCTGACGCCCTGGCCGACGCGATTTTGCATCAGCGTGTATCCGGCCCAGCCCAGCATCGCGAGCAGCGCCAGGAGATCGCCGGTGGAGAGGCCCGTCCCGACCGAGGCCTGTCCTTTGGTGATGATCAGGAGTGCGCCGGCCAGCGCGACCGCCATGCCGATGATTTGCCTGCGGGAAATGGATTCCCGCCCGGTGGCAAAGGAGAACAGCAGCACGACGATCGGCGACAGCGCCATGATCAGCGCGAGGTTGATCGCCGACGTGGTGATCCCGGCGACATAGACCGGGCCGCCGCAGATGAACATGCCGAGAAAGCCGGCCAGCGCGATGCCCGGCCACTGCCCGCGCAACGATGCGGGCTTCTCGCGCAGCGCCATCACGACGACCGGCAGCAGGCCGAGCGCCACGATGCTCCAGCGGAAGAACGCGATCGAGAACGGCGGAACACTGCCGGCCACGCCGCGCGCCAGGATCATGTTGGAGACCTGGGCGGTGGCGACCAGGAGGAAGCCGAGCAGGCCCAGCACTTCGTGCGTCCGCGCGCCTGTTGCCGCTTGTGGTTCGCTCATGGTCGATCGCTTCAGACATTCCCGGCGGCGCGGTCCTGCCCCGCCGCCCCTGTCAGCTAGCACATCGATCCGAGCAGCTCTAGCGGCAGCCGAAACTCGTGGCCTGCGTTATCGGCCCGCTGCCGTTCCGTCAGCAGGATCTCGTCGGGGGCGGTGCCGTACCCGCTCTATGCGAGCAGCCCCCTGAGGTCGTCGCAGATGAGATCGGCAGCGGCGGCGCTGGCGGGTGAGATCGAGGTGTAACTGAAAAACCCGTGGTTCAATGTCGGAAACTCGCGATAAATCACCGGCACGCCCACGGCCTTCAAGGCGGCGTGATAGTTCACGCTGTGCTCATAGAGAAAGTCGTACGGGCCGACACCGATGATCGCAGGCGCGAGGCCTTTGAGATCCGCGAGAATCGGCGATGCGCGCACATCGTTGAGTTTCGCTTCAACGTCGCCGCTGCCGAAGTACGGCTCACGGATGTCCGGATTGCGGTCCTTGCGCACGTCGAACGCGCCGTAGAGCAGTACCTGGGCAGCGAGTTTGATACCGGCTTCGCGGCACTTGACGGCCGTCACGGCCGCGAAATTGCCGCCGGCACTATCGCCGCCGACCGCCAGCGGCTTGCCCGCTCCGCCCAGCCGGTCAAGGTTGGCGTGCGCCCATTTGGCACCTGCGATGGCATCTTCGACGCCCTGGGGAAAGGGGTGCTCGGGCGCCAGCCGATAATCAACGTTGACGACGACGACGCGCGCACGATTGGCAAACCGGATCGCATGGGCCTGGTGGCTGTCGATATCGCCGACGATGTAGCCGCCGCCGTGGAAATAGACGAGCGTGCCAATCGGCGCGCCTTCGACCGGCTGCACGATCTCGATGGTGATGGGCCCGTTCGGACCCGCAATGCTGGTTCTTTCAAGCTTGCCCGTCGGCAGATTGGGCTTGGGATAGAGAAACGCGCGAATATTGCGCGCCCGTTCGCGGCTGACCGGGCCATTGCGTCCGGCATACAGATCGGGGATGCCGCTTTCCTTCCACTTGCGCTCTATCTCGGCGATGGCGGGATCGAGTGGCTGTCGGTTCTCTGTAGTCATGGTATCTCCGCGGGCAAGAGCGTCAGTTTGCAGGTTCGACGTTCGTCAGATCGATCACGACCGATTGGCCGATCGGCGGCGTCTTGATGGCGTTCGAGGCAAAGTAGGCGACATGTATCGCCGCAACGGGCGCGAGCCACGCGACCTCCACGACGTGGCCATAGACCTTCTTCCAGGCGTCCCCGGCCTGGTCTACCGGCAGGTTCGAGGCTTCTTCCATCAGCCTGGTCAACGTGTCGTCCGTGTTGGAGTAGTAGTTGAAGCCACCCTTGGCATCGAGCACCTGAAACTTGGCGAGGTTCGGAATACCCGAGTTCGAGTTGAGGACCGCGGCCGAGAACGCCTTGTTGTCTGCCATGCTCCGCATAACACCAAAGTGCTGGGCTTCGATGCCCTTGACGGTAATGCCGACCTTGCGAAGCTGGGCGCCGACGGCCTGTTGCAGGAACTGGCTCATGGAGTTGTTGACGTAGGCGACCGTCAGTTCGAATCCGTTCGGATAGCCCGCAGCCGCGAGTAATTCCTTCGCCTTGGCGGGGTCATAGGGGTAGCGCTCCTCGAGCTTGGCGTCGTAGCCGACAAAGCCGCGCGCCTGCAGTTGCGCCGTCGGCTCGGCAAATTTTCCGAAAAGCGCCTGCGACATCAGCTTGCGGTCGAGCGCATGGTTGATCGCCTGGCGGACGCGCACGTCCTTGAGATAGGGTTGCGGACCCTCGCCATTGCGATCACTCAGGATAAGTCCGGTCCAACCGACCGGCTCCGACACGATACGTATGGTGGGCGGAAGGTTCGCCGCATTCGAGTTGGCGGTGAGCGGATCGGAGCTGAGGAGCATCAACTGGCCCGCCTTCATGGCCTGGATGCCGGCGTTCTGATCCTGAAAGACCGAGATAACGACCTTGTCCCACTTCACCCTGCTCTTGTCGTAGTAATGCGGGTTTGGAACGTAGGTATAGCTCTTGCCGAGAATGGTCGCCGCTGGATCGATCTTGTAGGGACCGGCGCCGAATGTTTCCTTGGCGAGACTGTCCGGATTGTCGACGCCTTTGGGGCTGATCAGCATGCCGCCATTCCAATAGGCTTCGAACAGGTTGACGAGGGCGGGTTGCGGTTCCGACATGTTGATACGGAACTGGTACGGCCCCAGCACGTCGATCGACGTCAGGGTCTTCAGATTGGTCGCGAAGCCGCCACCCTTGCCTCGGAAATATTCGATCGATTTCTTTGCAGCTTCCGCCGTGACCGGCTCGCCATCGCTGAATTTAGCGCCCTCGCGCAGCGTGAATGTCACCGACTTGCTGTCGGGGGACATTTCCCATTTGGTGGCCAGCGCCGGGCGGAACGAGCCGTCCGCGGCGACGCGCACCAGCGGCTCGTAGGCAGGCCCGATCGCCATGCCGGCGCGGCCGTTACCGCTCAGCGCGGGATCGAGGCTGACCGGCACAAAGGCACTGCCGACCGTCAATACTTTCTGCTGTGCGAAGGCACTGCCCGCCGCGGCGAGCGATGTGGTTGCGAGTATGGCGGCAAGAAAAAGCCGCCGGGTGGCCAATAGATTTTTCATAAGTGGTTTCCTCCAGCCTCGGATGCAATCATTTCTTTTTGACGGCGCCACGCCTCGCGACGCTGGCGTTGTTCCTTCGGATTCGGAACGGGCGCGGCCGACAGCAGTGCCCGTGTATACGAATGCTGAGGTGCCTCGTGGACGGCCTGAGAATCCCCGTGCTCTACGATCTCACCCTTGTAAAGCACGACGGTGCGGTGAGACACGTGCCGCACGACTGTCAAGTCGTGGGAGATGAACAAGAGCGACAGACCCATGCTCTTCTGCAATTCGCTGAGAAGGTTCAGGACCTGCGCCTGGACCGAGAGATCGAGCGCGCTGACCGGCTCGTCGCAGACGACAAGGCGCGGACGGGCAATGACCGCGCGCGCAATCGCGATGCGCTGTCGCTGGCCGCCGGAAAACTGCGCGGGATAACGCGTGGCGGCGTCGGTCGGCATCCCGACGCGGTTCAGAACGTCGCTGATGCGGGCGTCACGCTCAGTGCGCGACAGTGCACGGTCCATCAGCAGGGGTTCTGCCAGCGTGTCGCCGATCGTGCGCGTCGGATTGAGCGAGCCGTATGGGTCCTGGAACACCACCTGGATCTCGCGCGCCAGATCTCGGCGCCGGCGCCGCGACGCATGCGTGATGTCCTCGCCGTCGAACATGACACGCCCCGACGTGGCCGGAGCCAGGCCGAGGATGACGCGACCGATCGTCGTTTTGCCGGAGCCGGACTCGCCGACGAGCCCGACCGTTTCGCCGGCCATCACGTCGAAGGACACACCATTGAGGGCACGAAAAACCCGCGCGCTGCGCTGCGCGAAATGAACGTGCAGGTCCGAAATGCTGAGAAGCGGTCCGCTCATCCCACACCTTCCTGAATCGATCGCAGCGTCTCTTCGATCGTCGGCAGCGGTTCGCCCGGCTTTGCCCCATGCGGATTGGCTTTCAGCAAAGCCGCGGTATAGGGATGGCTTGGCCTCTCGAACAGATCGACGACGCTTGCGGTCTCGAGCGCGCGGCCCTGATAGAGCACCATCGCCCGGTCGCAGATGTCAGCCACAACGCCCCAATCATGCGTCACGATTATCACCGCCATGTTGCGCGAAGCGCTGAGGGCGCGGAGCAGTTCGAGGATCTCGGCCTGCACCGTGACGTCGAGCGCCGTCGTTGGCTCGTCCGCAAGCAGGATCCTGGGCTCTGCCGCCAGAGCCCGCGCGATACCAACCCGCTGGGCCATGCCGCCCGATATCTGGTGCGGGTAGCGACGGGCGACATCTTCAGGGTTGGTAATTTTGACTTGATGCAACAATGCGATGATCTGCTTTTCGATATCCGCCCTGGACCCGCCCTTGTGCACCCGGATTACCTCGGCGAGGTGATGACCTACCGTGAAACACGGATCGAGCGCGGCCATAGGCTCCTGGAAGATCATGCCTATTGTGCCGCCGCGCAGCGCCTCGAGCTGGCGTTGGTTGCCGAGATCGATGGTCGTGCCATCCAGGCTCATGCGACCGGACGTCATGCGCGTTCCTGCCGGCAGCAGGCCAAGCATCGACATCACGGTCAGCGTCTTGCCGCTGCCGCTTTCGCCGACAATCCCGAGCGTTTCTGCGTTGGCAAGATCGAGATTGACGTGGTCGACCAGCGTGCGTGCACTTTCACCTTGACCGCTCACAATGGTCAGATCGCGCAGCGCGAGGATCGTGTGGGCCGGCGCATCGGTAATCGGCTCGGGTACTCGCACCTGTGGCGTGTGCCGATGCGCGGCTGCGGCCCAGGTCTCGACCGCCGTGTCGCGGAGGCTGTCGCCAAGCAGCCCGAAACTGAGAATTGTCAGCGCCAGCACGCTACCGGTCGGAAGCAGCAGCCAGGGAAAGTCGTTGATCGATGCGGAGGCCTCAAACACCATGCCGCCCCAACTCGGCGCAGGTGGTGGAACACCGAGGCCCAGGAAGTTTATGCCGGTCTGGATAACAACCGTGATGCACGCGAAGAGGGCGAGTTGAACGACCACCGGGCCAAAAATGCGGGGCAGTATGTGCGTCAGGATGATACGCGCATCGCCAAGGCCAGAGATTCGAGCGGCGGCTATGTAGAGTTCCTCGCGGACGCCGAGCACCACGCTGCGCACGACGCGCGACACACCGGCCGAGCCAAGAATACCGAGCGTGACCATGGCTGCGGACATCGACTGGCCGAAGATGCTCAATACGGACAACAGCACCACAATGACGGGAATGGCCTGCAGGAGGCTGACATATTGTACGACGAGGCGATCCCACCAACCGCCGAAATAACCGGCGCTGAGGCCGAGCAGCACGCCGATCAGGCTGACGACCGCCAGCGCCTGAACGACGCCGACAAGGCTGGGGGTCGTACCGTGCAGCAGGCGGCTCAGAACATCACGTCCGAGCGCGTCGGTCCCCAGCAGATGCTCCGCGCTCGGCAGCTGTTTGATGGCGAGCAGATCCTGATCGAGCGGGTCATAGCTCGAGATCTGGCCGGCGAACAGACCGCCGACCACGACAATTGCGATCCAGATCAGCGCAAGGAGCGCAAGTGGACGACCGAGCAGCCTCGCGAGGAAACGGGCCGGCCTGGGCAATGCTTTTGGCACCCGCAGGGTTTCGAGCGCTAGCGCGCCAGCGATCGGAGACTGGCCTTGCGTCATGACAGCCGTACCCGCGGATTGAGCCAGCCGTAACTGAGGTCGACTAGCAGGTTGATCGCGACCGCGAGCAAACCGAAATAGAGCGTGGCGCCTTGCAGGACCGCTATGTCGTTCTGCTGCGCGGCGTCGACGGCCAGACTGCCGAGGCCCGGGAGTACGAACACGCGCTCCACGAATACCGTTCCCGAAATGGCGCCGATCATGACGAGTCCGAGGACAGTGATGACCGGTAACGCTGCATTGCGCAGAGCGTGTTTCCAGATGATCGAGCCCTCGGGCACGCCGCTTGCCCGCAAGGCTCGGATAAAATCACGGCGCAGCACGTCATTCATGCCGTCGCGGGTCTGCTTGGCGATGTTGGCGATCGGCAGGAATGAGACTGAAAGGATTGGCAAGACCAGGCTGGCCAGCCAGCCGGCGGGATCCTGCGAAAACATCACGTAGCCGGTCGCGGGGAGCCAACGCAGCCAGACCGCGAACACCATGATGAAGAGCAGCGCGGCCAGGAACGACGGCATCATCAATCCGACGAGCGACAAGACGTCAATCGCCTTGCCGATCCAGCCACCACGAAGCGCACTCAATACGCCGAACAGGAGCCCAAGCGACACACAGACCAGCATGACGCCGGTCATGATCGACAGTGTAACCCCAAGGCGTGGGTTGAGCATCGACAAGACGCGTTCCTTGGTAAGGTATGACGCGCCGAGATCGCCGCTCAAGGCGTTGCCGAGCCACGATGCATATTGAATCAAGATCGACCGATCGAGCCCCAAATCGTGGCGAAGTGCGAGGTACTGCTCCTGCGTACCGTCGGCTCCCAATATCGTCCGCGCGAGGTCGCTGGGCGACAGGCTGTTCAGGACAAACGACACCAGCGTGACGATCAGCAGCAGCGGCACCGACAACAGGAGCCGGGTTCGAATTGTCGCCAGCATTTCCCCTCCCAACAAGGCCGATCTGTCGTCAGCCGCCTGCCTCAGCAATATCAATCCTGCGCTAGACTAGCGGCAGCCGAAACTCGTGGCCTGCGTTACCGGCCCGCTGCCGTTCCAGGTCGTTTTCAGCGGATAGACGCAGATCGGATAGCTGATGCTTTTGTCGCGCGAGGTCAGCAGGATGTCGCCGGGCGCTTCGCCCTTCTCGACCCAATCGACCAGCGCGGTGAAGAACTGGTCCTGCTCGCGCGTCGGCGTCTGGTTGGCATTGCCGGGCAGTTTCGGCATTGGCACGGTGTCGTTCTTGCCGCCGACCGTGTAGGCCCGGCCCTGCGAAGAGTGCGCGGCGCCCGGCACCAGATACATCCGCATGAACTTCGCCACCTCGGCGTGCCCGCCCATCGCGGCCAGCACGCGCTCATGATAGTTGATGTTGCCGGCGGGCGGGATCGCATCGTCGACGAGGCCGGTCCAGATCACCACCTTGCGGCCGAGGTCGCGCAGTTTTGTCAGGTCAGCCTTATCGGTGATGAGGTTGCTGAACAGCGTCGGCTGCAGCGCGACGTTCTTGCCGACGGCGTCGGCCAAACCGGCATAATCGAGTTCGAGCCATTTGTTGCGCACGGCTGTCGAAGCATTGCTGATCGGTATGGCCGATGTCGCGCTGGCGTCGGCGGCATAGCTGACGTCCTGCATCGCCTGGGCCACGCTGTCAGCGCCGGCGCTGGTGATCTGACCGCCGATGCCGGTCCCGCGGGTGAACGCCCACCAGACCTGCTTGGGGCCGAGCGACTTGCCGCTGCGGCTGTCTGATGTCTGCGCGGCGTCAAAGCTGCCATCCGGCGTGGCGCCGTACCAGATCCGGTTCAGCGCCATCGCCTCCTTTGCGCTCATGCAGGTCGCGGCATCCGGATTGCTGCCGGTCACGCCCTCGCCGGTCGCACCGGCACACAGCGCCGCGGCGTCGCGTGCGGGGTTGTAGTTGCAGGCAAAGGGATCGAGCAGGAAGCCGAGCCCGGCGGTGTCGCAGGCGGCGACGGCGCGCTGGTTGGCGGCGGCGACCTTGGCGGCGAATGCCTTCGCCGCGTCCTTGTTCACGGCCGTGAAGCCCAGTTCGGTCTTCATCACGATCTGCGGATACAACCCGGACGTTCCGAACTTTGCGATATTCGGCGCGGGCTGGGCGATCAAATAGCCATCGTAGAGTTCAGGGTACTCCTGGAAGACCTTCATGCCCTGCCGGCCGCCCTGGGAATGGCCGTCGTAGTAAGTGTATTTGGGCGCCTTGCCATAATAGAGGCTGGCCAGCGCCTTGGTCTTGTTGGCCTGCTCCACCATCGCGCGCACCGAGAAGTCGCGCAGCGACTCGGTATTGAGCTTGCCGTCG
Organism: Bradyrhizobium sp. AUGA SZCCT0182; assembly: GCF_018130185.1. Taxonomy (NCBI): domain Bacteria; kingdom Pseudomonadati; phylum Pseudomonadota; class Alphaproteobacteria; order Hyphomicrobiales; family Nitrobacteraceae; genus Bradyrhizobium; species Bradyrhizobium sp. AUGA SZCCT0182. The sequence continues at coordinate 17,652 of NZ_JAFCLY010000049.1, forward strand.
GAGAGGAATGTGAACGAGCCGTCCTGGTACCAGGGCTGCCCGGCATCGGTGGTGCCCGACGCATAGCCGATATTGGCGTTGACGATGGCCGGAACCTTGCTGCCGATCTGATCGGCATAGCGATGTCCGCCGCCGACCCATCCGCCGCCGCCATAATTGCGGATGCGCTCGTTCCAGTTGACAGGCGCCGGTAGCCAGACCTCGATGCCGATGCCCTCGGAGTACGAGCGCGCGGTCTTGTCCTTTTCCGCGGTGGCGCCGGGGCCCACCAGCAGTTTCACCAGGCAGAGGTCCGCCGCCGCCGTCACCGGCTGCGGCGCATCGGGCGCCTTTAGTTCCTCGCCCTTCTTCACCCGGCGAACCGCCACGACCGTGGTGTCGGCGTCGGGCTTGAAGGCCGTCTTGATGCCATCGTCGCATGGAAGTTGCTGCGCCAAGGCCGGCGTTATCTGGCCGCAGGCGGCCAGCAGCAGGACCGCCCAAATGCGGTTGCCCGGTGTGATCGACATCGTTTTCTCTCCCCGTGATTTTTGTGTCGTTATCGCTTTATGCGGATGGCTGATCGATCGCGCCGCCGAGAAAGAGCTGGCCGACGCGGGGATTACTGAGCACCTTGTCGGCCCTGTCGACGAGACGGGTCTGGCCAAGCTCGAGCACGATGCCGTAATCGGAGATCTCGAGCGCCGAGCGCGCGTTCTGTTCGATCAGCAGGATGGAAACGCCGCGATCGCGCAATTCCTGCAAAATGCCGAAAGTCTGCCGGATCAACAGCGGCGAGAGCCCGATCGACGGCTCGTCGACCAGCATCAGTTGCGGATTGAGCAATAGCCCGCGCGCGATTTCGAGCTGCTTCTGTTCGCCGCCCGACAGCGTCGACGCCTGTTGCGTCGCCTTCCGGCGCAGCACCGGGAATTGATCGAGCGCCGCTTCAATGCGCGCCGGCAAGTCCGGAATATCGCGCCCCGCGACCACCGCGCCGAGCTCGATATTGTGGCGCACCGACAATTCCGGGAAGATGTTGCGGCCCTGCGGCACGTAGCAGATGCCTGATGTCAGCAGTTCGCGCTGGCTGAGGCCGGTGACGTCGCGGCCCTTGAATACGATCTTGCCTTCGCGCAGTTTCAGCAGGCCGAAGATCGCCTTGAACACGGTGGATTTTCCGGCGCCGTTCGGCCCGATCACCGTGGTGATGGTGCCTGCCGGCACCGAAAAACTGGTGCCGTTGAGGATGGTCATCTTGCCGTAGCCGCCGACCAGGCCTTTAACGTCGAGGATGGGTTCGCTCATCTGTGTTCCCTCATCCACCGTTTCAGTGGCCGAGATACGCGTCGATGACGGCGCTGTTGGCACTGATCTCCGCGGGCGTACCGATCGCCAGCACCTTGCCTTCCGCCATCACCACCACGCGCGAGCACAGCGACATCACGAATTCCATGTTGTGCTCGATCACGACGAAGGTGGCGCGCTTCTCGCGGTTGATCTCGGCCAGCCGCGCTTTCAAATCGCCGAGCATCGTCAGATTGACGCCGCCGGCCGGCTCGTCGAGCAGCACCAAGCGGGGGCCACCCATGAAGGCCATGGCGGCATCGAGCAGTTTCTGCTGGCCGTAGGACAATCCGCCGGCCAGTTCACCGGCGAGATGGCCGAGCTTGAAAAACTCGATCATCTGATCGGCCGCCTGGCTGAGGCCTGCATCCGATGGACCCAGCAGCCGCGACAGCATGTTGCCCTGGTGCTCCTGGCCGGCGAGGATGAGATTTTCCCGCACCGACAGTTTTGGAAACACCTGAAGCAATTGGAACGTGCGGCTGACGCCGAGCCGGTTCAAATCCGACGGCCGAAACCCGGTGACGACCTTGCCATCGACCTTCACCTCGCCGGCGCTCGGCTGCAACTGGCCGAGAATGCAATTGAACAAGGTCGACTTGCCGCAACCGTTCGGACCGATCAGGCCGAGGATTTCGCCTTCCTGCACGTCGAAGCTGACGCCATCGACCGCATTGATGCCGCCGAAGTTCTTCTTGATGTTGCTGATCTCGAGAACCGCGGTCATGGCGCCGGCTCCAGTCCTGATTTCGCAACCGCGCGCAGTGCGGAGGCGGCCTTGGTGCGGCGCTCGGTCAGATAGCGATCGAGAATGCCGAGAATGCCGGTCGGCGAATAGATCAGCAGCAGGATCACGGCAACCGCGTAGAGCATCAGATAATAACCCTGGGTGAAGCGCAGCCATTCCGGCAGCAGCACCGCGATCATCGCGCCCAGGAACGGGCCGAAGAAGAAGCCCGAACCGCCGACGATCACCATCATCAAGAGATCGAGCGAAAGCGACAGATTGAAAGGAACGGGATCAATGTACTGCGTCAGTGGCGCATACAGCGTGCCGGCGACGCCGCCGAGCGCCGAGCCGATCGCAAACGCCATCAAGGTGTAGCGCCTTGTATCGATGCCGAGCGAGAGCGCCCGCACCGGGTTTTCGCGCAAGGCCACGAAGGCGCGTCCCCAGGGCGAACGGATCAGCCACCAGGTCGCGAACGACACCAGGGCGAGCGAGCCAAGGCAGACATAATAGAATGGCAACGGCCGGTTGGTCGGATATCCCAGAATCGTCGGGCGCGGAATGTTGCTGATGCCGTAGATGCCGTTGGTGAGCCAGCTCTCGTTGCGGAACACCAGGAAGGCGAGCGTGGAAAACGCCAGCGTCACGAAGGCAAGATAATGATGCTGCACCCGCAGCGCCGGATAGCCGAGGATCCAGCCGATCGCGAAACAGAGGACGATGGCAACGCCGAGCCCCGCGATCAGCGGCATTCCGTTCGCGGTCATGATCGCCGCGGAATAGGCGCCGATGCCGACGAAGGCGCCCTGCGCCAGCGAGACCTGGCCGGCATAGCCCAGCGTCAGATTGAGCCCCATCGCGGCGATGGTCATGACAGCCCATTGGCTCAGGATGAACAGGCCGTAGCGATTGAGGTACATCGGCGCGATGATCAGGGCCGCGATCACGACCAGACCGAGCGCGACACGCCAATATCGATTGAGCAGGCTCATACCGTACGCTCCTCGGCGCGGCCCAGCAGTCCCTGCGGACGAAGCAGGATGATCAGGATCAAGAGCACCATCGGCACGGCCGCGCGATACTGGGTCGAAACATAGGCCGCCGCGAGATTGTCGACGACGCCGATCAGCAAGCCGCCGGCGATCGCGCCGCGCACCTGGTTGAACCCGCCGACGATTGCTGCGATGAACGCCGCCTGCCCCAGCACTTCGCCGCTGGAAAATTTGGCGAGATAGATCGGTGTGATCAGCAGCGAGGCCAGCGCCACCAGAAAAGCGTTGATCAGGAACGTCAGCAGGATCATCCGCTCGACGGGAATGCCGATGATGCGGGCGACGGTCGGGTTTTGTGCGGTGGCCTGCATCTGATGGCCAATGGACGTGCGGTTCAACAGCATGGTCAATCCGACCACCGCGGCGATGGCGAGCGCGAGCACACCGACGCTTTGCAACGCGACCTGGCGGCCGAGGATCGAGATATCACCAGCCGGCACGATGGAGGGAAACGGCGAGGCTTCGGCGCTGAAGAACTGTTTCACGGCTTCCTTGATGCCGATCGCCAGCGCCATGGTCGCGATTGCCAGCGGCAACACGCCGTGGCGTAGCATCGGGTCGACCAGCAGCATCTTGAAGCCGAGGCCGAGCAGCAGCATCGACAGCAGCATGCCGATGACGATCGCGAGCCAGAACGGCGCGCCGACGTGCATCGCCGCCAGCATCAGGAACGCCGGCAGCATGACGAATTCGCCCTGCGCGAAGTTGATGGTCTGTGACGTCTGCCACAGCAGCGTGAAGCCGACCGCGACGATGGCATAGATCGCGCCCGTCGCCAGTCCCGCTATCAGAAGATCTAGCAGATTGGACATGCCTTTACCCTGACCTTTGCTCATCCTGAGGAGCGCGCTCCTGCGCGCGCCTCTAAGGATGGCCGCGATACCACCTTGCTATCCACCCTTCGAGACGCTTGCGGAGTTTATCATCGGGCCGCGCTTCCCGCGGACCCGGTGGCAAGCGCCTCAGGATGAGGCCCGTACCTTAGTTGAGCTTCGGCAGCACCTGCTTGATGACCTGCTTGCCATCGACGATCTCGACCAGGAAACCCTGGCGATCGATGTCGCCGTTCTTGTCGAAGGTCGCATCCATCAGGATGCCGGGCTCGCTGGCCGCCTTGATGGTGAGGCCATGGAGGTTATCGGCGAACGCCTTGGAATCGACCTTGCCCATCTTCTCGGTGGTGGCCTTGATCATGTAGATCGCCAGATAGCCCTTGAGGCCATTATGGTCAGGGACGTAATTGTACTTCTTGACGAACTTTTCCTTGAACGCCTTGATCAGGTCGACCGGGGCATCGGTGGTGAGGCCGACATGGCCGCGGGCACCGTTCGCCGCATCGCCCGCCAGTTCGACCACCTTCTGGCCGACCAGCGTGGTTTCGCCGATCAGGGGCACGGTGACGCCCTGACGCTTCAGCTCTTTCAGGATGCGGGCGCTTTCCTCTTCGTTCAGATAGATGAAGACCGCGTCGGGCGCGGCGGCCTTGATCTTGCTGACGTCGGCGGCGAAATCGGCCTGACCTGCTTCGGTGGAAAGATCGGCGGCGACCTTGACGCCGAGCTTGGCGAATTCCTTGGTGATGACGTCACGTCCGCCGCGGCCGAAATCGTTGTTGACCCAGACGATCGCAACCGATTTCGCCTTCACCTCGTCGTTGATGTATTTGGCGACCTTCGGCATCGAGGACTGCTGGCCGAACGAGGTGCGGAACAGGAATTTGTTGCCGCCCTGCGTCAGTTCGGCGGCTTCGCCGCCCATGATCTGGGCGATGCCGGCTTCGGCCGCGAGCGGCGCCGTGACCTTGACCGATCCGGAATAGCCGGGGCCGAGCAGGACGTAGGGCTCGCCGTCGAGCGCCTTCTGGACCTGGGCGCGCGCCACGCCGGGGTTGGATTGCGAATCGGCGTGGGTGACTTCCAGCTTGCGGCCGAGCACGCCGCCCTTGGCGTTGACTTCCTCGATCGCAAGATCGATGCCGTTCTTCCAGTTGGTGCCGACCGTGGCGCCGCCGCCGGACAGTTCGGCCACATTGGCGAGCTTGATGGGAGCACCGGACTGCGCCAACGCCGCCGCAGCCGTCATGGTCGCGAGCAGGATACCTGCCAAAATTCCTGATTTCATTTCCATCCCCTATTGTCTTGATCTTTTGATCTTGTCGACGCGAGCCTTGTGACCGGCTACGCGTCCGATGTCGCAGAGTAGCGCCTTGCCATCACGCCGTCGAATGCATTTCCCATTTCGACGATGGACGGCTTCATTCCCGTAAATAACTCGAAGGCGTCCGCGGCCTGGTGGATCGCGAGATCGCGCCCGGTCATGATTTCAGCACCCTTGGCTTTGGCCGCGGTCAGCAGCGGCGTCCAGAGCGGCGAATAGACCGCGTCGGCCACCCAAATGTCGCGGCGCAACAGCGCCTCCGGCACCGGCGTGCCGCGATCCGGCAGCATGCCGATCGGCGTTCCGTTGACCACGCCGACGGCACCGCGCAGCGCGTCTTCCACGGTTTGCGCAATCCGCACCGGTTGGCGGCCGCGCAACTGCGCCGCAATCTGTTCGGCCTTGGCGCGGTCGGTATCGAAGATGTTGAGTTCGGCGACACCGAGCGCCGCGAGCGCATGCGCAATCGCCTTGCCGACGCCGCCGGCGCCGATCAGGGCAACGGGGCCATGACCCGATGCCTTCACAAGATTGGCGACCGCACGCTCGAACCCCGTGGCGTCGGTATTGTATCCGACCAGCCGGCTGCCACTGACGACAACCGTATTGACCGCGCCGATCGCGCGCGCGGCCGGCGACAAATCATCGAGCAGCGGAATCACGGCTTCCTTGTAGGGAAACGTCACGTTGACCCCGGCAAAACCAATGCGTTTGATGCTGTCGAGCAACGTGCGCAATTCAGCCGAGCCCTGGCCCGCGACCTCGATCAGCTGATAATGACACCGGATACCCAGGGCAGCGGCCGCCTCCTCGTGCATCGCCGGCGACGCCGAATGCGCAATCGGGGCCCCGATCAGGCCGGTGAGAAACTTTTGACCGATCGAAGCTGGGCGTTTGGACACGTCGCTATGGTCTCGCAGTATCAACATGGGATTGCGCGGCTTAGAGCACCAAAACCGCGCAAACGATACCGCCTTCGCCAGATAACACAATTACCCATTTATTCGACAAACATAACTTGATGTTATTTTTTGCGGCCGCGCGATGCCGCCGTCGCCGGACTTTTCCGGCTGGGCTCCAGCGCCCGCATTTCCGACCGCAGGCATTCGATGAAATGCTCGACATGCAGCGAAAGCGAGGCGCCTCTTTTCACCGCGATATACGTGTCGAACCTCGTGGGCTCCACGATCCGAAGCATTTCCACGCCGGGATAACCGCCATGCGCGACGGTAAACTGATCGATGACGGCAATTCCAAGCCCCGCCTTGACCAACGCGCAGACGGTGGTGCCGAACCGCGCCCGGATCGTGATGTCGTAGGACAATTTATTGCGCGCGAAGATCTCGGCCATGATGCGCCCGTAGGGGTCGTTGGGGTCGATGCCGATCAGGGGGTAGCGGATGATCTCCGCGGCGGTGACCTGTTTTCGACCCGCCAGTTCGTGTCCCTGCGGCACGATGCAGAACAATTCACCTGACGCCAGCGGCATGAAATCGAGGCCGGGGTGGTCGAGCCGATAGCTCATGGCGACGCAATCGCCCTTGCCGAGCAACAGATAGTCGATCGCCTCCTCGATCTTGAGGATGTTGATGTCGATGTGCAGATCGGGGTAGCGCCGACGGATGCGCTCGATCGCGCGCGGCACCATGATCTGGGAAATACTCGGCACCGAGCCGATGCGCAGTTCCGACAGCGTGCCGCGCCCGATCTTTGAGATGATTTCGGTGAGGTCGTCGACCTTCTTGTAGACGCCGTTGATCTGCTCGAAAATATTATGCGCTTCGGAGGTCGGGAAGTAGCGCCCGTTCTGGCGCTGGAAGAATCGGATGCCGAGCGAGCGCTCGGTATATTTCACCAGCCGGCTGATGCCCGGCGCCGACACGTTGAGCAGTTTTGCCGCCCCGCCGATCGTGCCGGTAATCATCACCGCCCTGATAACCTCGACCTGGCGCAGCGTCATCATGTGCAGCAACTCCGAAGGTGAACCTGAGAGATACTCCCATGTTCGATCGGCGCAAATGACCTTATCAACGCCTTCTCAGGGTCGTTCTCAGAGTTTGGCCGCTGCGATCACGGCCTTGGCAGCATCCAGCGCGCGCTGGGCGCGATCCTTTGCTCCCATGGTCTTGGCAAGCTCGGCGGTCGGGACTTCGAGGCTGATGGTAATATCCGCCGGCATGGCGCGCGCCAGCGAGACGAGGTCGATGCCGCCCTCCCCGGGAAACATCCGCTCATGGCGGGCGGCATGGATCAGTTCGTCGTTCGTGGTGGGCCGCTCGGCCGGGCCGTCGCATAACTGCCAGTAATGCAGCCGGTGGACGGGCACGCGCGCAAGTTCGGCGGTTGAACTCCTCGACCGGTCGAAATGCAGCGCATCGACCAGGATGCCGGCATTGGCCTGCCCCATCGGCGCGACGATGCTGTTGGCCGTCGCCAGATCCGGGACATAGGTCCAGGGCATGAATTCGAGATCGGCCGTCAGCCCATATGGGGCGGCGGCCTCGCAAAACCTCGCAAAGCTATCCCTGAACCGGGCGAGATCAGGATCGTAACCCGCGACCAGGATGTGCTTGGCGCCGAGCCGCGCACCGGTCTCGAAGAAGGCGGAGAAGCCGGCAATCCCGGTTTCAGGCCTGAGCGCGACCACTTCCAGGTCGGCTACCTTGATGCCGGTCGCATCCAGCCGGGCCAGCGTTTCGTTCAGGCTCGCTTTGTCATCCAGCGGATAGGCGATGCCGCCGGGCATCGCGGGCAGCAGGCGAATTCCGACGGCGTCATAGCCGCAGCTAGCGGCAATTTCGATCAGCGCGGGAGGCGCCAGGTCGAGGACGGTCAGCGCGGCGAGCGAGAACGACGGCATTATTCAATGTCTGCGATACGGGCGTCGAGTGCGAACATGCCCTGATAGACCTCCGGCTCACCGCCGCTGAACAAGTCCGGCGCCATTTCAGTTGCTCGACGCAATGCGCCACCAAGCGCCGTCTCGTCAAGCGCCTCGATGATCAGGAGGCCGGCAAAGATGCCCTCATCCTTCCGCATGCCCTTCTCGACCGTCGGCACCGAGGTGCGGGCCAGATCGGTCGTGCCGATCTGCACCGCGGCAATGCCGTCGAGCGCGACGAGCGCGTCGGCAAGCTGCCGGGGTTTCTCCGGCAGACGTTCGACGCGGAGCGCGGCGATGGTCGATCCCTCGCCGCGACCCGCGCGGGCGGTCATGACGCCGCCGCCGCGAATGAAATTGCCGAGCCGGGGCATGGTGCGCTGCGACCACGGCGTCGGGGCGTTGAGCCGCGCCAGATAAGCGGGCCCGTCGAGCACCTCGGGGGCTTCCAGTTCGTAGAGAATGAAGAACCTGGCAATGTCCGTCCGCGCGGCGCGGAACACGCGAACGCCCAAAAATCCCCTGGTCGTCACACGCTCGGTGGTGTGCTCCCGCGTCAACCAGTGCCTGTAGTCGGTGAGATGGTCGGGCTCGACATCGCTCCAGATTGCCAGAAAGCCTGCGCCGCGCATGCGCTATCTCCCCTTGAGGCCATGCAACGAGGCGGGAACGGCATCCGGCAGCTTGCCCAGCTTTTGAACGGCAGCCAGCATCGCCGCGATGTATCCGTAAGGACCGAGACCACAGATCACGGCGGTGGACGCGCTCGACGTGATCGAATGCCGGTGCAATTCGTCCCGCGCATGAATATTGGAGATGTGGACCTCGATCTTCGGGCCTTCGAATATTTTCAGTGCGTCGATCAGCGCGATCGAGGTGAACGAATAGGCCGCCGGGTTCATGATGATCGCATCATAGTTGCCGTGCGCCGACTGGATCCAGTTGACCAGTTCGCCTTCGAGATTGGACTGGTGAAACGAGACCGTGACCCCGAGATAGTTTGCTACTTCCTCACAGCTTGCCTGGATCTCCTTGAGCGTGGTCGGGCCGTAGATGTGAGGCTCCCGAATTCCGAGGAAATTCAGATTGGGTCCGTTCAGGATCATGATCTTGATGGCCATCGAGGCTCCCTCTTTTCGCTTGATATGCCGCTTCTAGCCGGCAAGCCACTTGGCCGGGACCGTCACCAATGCCGGGAACAGCACCAACAGAAACAGGACGATAAGCTGGGCGATCATAAACGGCCAGACGCCCTTGATGATATCTTCCATGCTGATCCTGGAGACGCCGCAAACGACGTTCAGCACGATACCGACCGGCGGCGTAATGAGGCCGATGGAATTGTTGATGATGAACATCACGCCGAAATAGACCGGATCGATGCCGGCCGCCTTGATGATCGGCATCAGGATCGGCGTCAGGATCAGGATCGTCGGCGTCATATCGAGCGCCGTGCCGACGATGACCACGATAACCATGATCGCGAACATCAAAAGCGTCTTGTTGGCCATGAAGGGCTTCAGGAGGTCGACCACCTGGGCTGAAATCTCCGATACCGTGATCAGCCAGGAAGAGACCAGCGCCGCCGCCACCAGGAACATCACGATACTGGTGGTCAGGGCGGCGGAGACGAAGACGCCGTACAGCTGCGAGAATTTCAGTTCGCGATAAATGCAGGTGGTCACGAACAGCGAATAAACCGCGACAACAACGCCGGCCTCGGTCGGCGTAAAGATGCCGAAACGCAAGCCGACGATGATGATCGCCGGCAACATCAGCGCCCAGAAGCCGTCGATCACGGCGTGGGCAACTTCCTTGAACGATGCCCGCGGCGGCGGCGTCAGGTTTTCCTTGTGGACCACCCACCACCAGGCGACGCACAAGCCGGCACCAATCATCAGCCCGGGAAAGATACCGGCGAGAAACAGCTTGGAGATCGACACGCCGGCGGCGACGCCGAAGATGACGAAGCCGATGCTGGGAGGAATGACGGGACCGATCACGCCGCTCGCAGCCACAAGTCCTGCCGCGTAGATCTTCTTGTGTCCGGCCGCCACCATCATCGGCACCAGCACGGCTGCGAGCGCGGCGGCATCGGCCGCGGCCGATCCCGATAGCGATGAGAGGATACAGGCCGCCAGGATCGTCACATAGCCAAGGCCGCCGCGGAAATGTCCGACCGCAACGAGGGCGACATTGACGATGCGCCTGGCCAGCCCTCCCTTGTTCATGATCTCGCCGGCGAGCATGAAGAAGGGAATGGCCATCAGCGGGAAACTGTCGGCGCCATTGATGATGTTCTGCGCCACGATCTGGGAATCGAACATGTTGATCGTGCTCATCAGCGCGACCCCGCAGATGAGTAGCGCAAAGGCGATCGGCATGCCGAGTGCCATGGCGCCGAGCAACGAGAAGGTGAAGACCGCGATGGTCATGTGCGGCGCCCCCGCGATGCCATCAGATGTCCTCCTCCTTGACGGCGACCAGCTCGGATTCGCTGGCCTGGCCGGAGACGACGCGGAACAAATCGTAGAGCAGCATGATTCCGACCGAGACGCCGAAGATCACGCCGACAAAATAGAAGATGCCGAGCGACAGACCGGTCGCCGGCGCGCGATCGTCGATGTTGATGATGGTCTGGCGCCAGCTACCCGCCAGCAGCAGCCAGTCGGCATACAGCATCAGGCAGTAGCTGATGACGAAGCAGATGCGTTTTCCGAGGGGTCCCAGCATCCGCACCAGCGTATCGACGCCCAGATGCGAATGCTCGCGCACGGCGACGATGGCGCCCAGAAACGTCAGCCAGACCAGCATCCAGCGCGACAGTTCCTCCGAAATCTTGATGCCGGAATTGAAGCCGTAGCGCAGCACGACATTGCCGAACACCAGCACCACCATGACCGCGAGGCACAGCGCGATCACGCCCTTGAGCAACGCGCAATAGAGGTCGAGTATCCGTCCCATCGGCGCCGTCTGGAGCTGGAGTTCGTGCAGGGCCGCTGGATACCGGCCCTGCTTCGCCGATATCAGCGGCGCGTCACTTGACCTCTTTGCGGACGCGATCAAGCTCCGCGTTGAACAGCTTGACCGTATCAGGCTTGAGGGCCGCAGAAATCTTGTCGACCACCGGCTGGACGGCTTTGCGCATGCGCTCCAACTCTTCCGGCGCCACCGCGTTGTACGTCATGCCCTTGGCCTGCAATTCGGAGAGCGCCTTTTCGGTCTGCAGCCGCGTCTGTTCCTTCTGGTAGGCGCGGCTTTCGTTGTAGGCTTCCTGCATCATCTTCTGTTCGGCCGGCGACAGCTTGTCCCAGAAAATCTTGCTGACGATGATGATGTTCTCGGTGAAGGTGTGGCCGGTGGCGGAGACGTATTTCTGGACCTCAAAGAACTTGTTGGACAGGATCACGGTGTAGGGATTTTCCTGGCCATCGACCGTGCGCGTTTCCAGCGCCGAGTAGAGCTCACCGAACGCCATCGGGATCGGGTTGGCCTTGAAGGCGCTGAAGGACTCCAGATAGACCGGGTTGGGGATCACGCGCAGCTTGAGGCCGGCGAAATCTTCCAGCTTGGCGATCGGATGCTTGCTGTTGGTGACGTTGCGGAAGCCGAGCCCCCAATAACCGAGCCCGACCAGTCCGCGCTGCGGCAGCGCGTCGATCATCGCCTTGCCGAATGCGCCCTGGACCAGCGCATCGGCCTGGTCGGTGGTGTTGACGATGAACGGGAAGTCGAGCAGGCCGAATTCGGGAATGACGGTCGCGAGCGAGGTCGTGGACGCCGACAGCATCTCCTGCGTACCGCCGCGCAGCGCCGATTGCTGCTGCAGCTCGTTGCCGAGCTGGGATGAAGCGAACTCGCGGACTTTCAACTTGCCGCCGCTCTTGGCGAGCAGGATTTCCGCGAATTTTTGCACGCCGAAGCTGACGGGATGATCGGTGTTGTTGAGGTGTCCCCAGCGGATGGTCCGCTCCTGGACCTCCTGCGCGGATGCGGTGCCGACCAAAAGCGCCCCGCCGAACACGGCTGCGGACAGAACTGCAAACAGCTTCATCTCATCCTCCCCTAGCGATCCGGTGCCCAGCCGCGGCTTGTTGCTGCGATTTTTGGTGTCTGGCCGGTCCTTTTCGGTGGAAACCATATAACGAAATGATTGTCAAATGATAGTCATGGAAATATATGATGTTATGTAATTCACCATGTGATCGTAGTTTGCGGCAAGGGGCCGCCATTCGCGGCTATGCTCGCCGGCGAGTCGCGTCAGCCTTTGCAGGCCCAAAAAGCGGGATAGACATTGACGATCATGGAGCAGCAGCAGACCCCGATGTCGGCCGGCGACAGCGGCTATCACCGCATTCGCTCCGACATCATCTTCGGCGTGCTCAACCCGTCGGGACGGCTCAAGCTCGACTCGATGAAGGAAGATTACGGCCTCAGCGTTTCGACGCTGCGCGAGATCCTCAACCGGCTGGCCTCGGAAGGCTTTGTCGTTGCCGAAGGTCAGCGCGGCTTCGAGGTAGCTCCCGTCTCGATCCAGAATTTGCGCGAACTGGCGCAGCTGCGAATCCTGCTCGAACATCATGCGATGACCGAATCGTTCCGGGCCGGTGACATGGAGTGGGAAGGCCGCGTGGTGTCAGCGCATCACAAGCTGGCGGCGACCGAGCGCGCTATCCTCACCGCGGGCGACGATCCCGAACTTCGCAAGCGCTATGACGGTGAATTCCACCAGGCCCTGATCTCGAGCTGCGGCTCGCGGGAGTTGATGCAGACTCACTCGGTCGTGTTCGACAAGTACTTCCGCTACGCCCTGCAGTACCGCGGCAGCGCCACCATCGCGCAGCACCAGGCGCTGCTCGATTGCGCGCTGAAGCGCGACGTCGAGGGCGCGAAATTGATCCTGACCGATCATATCAACAGCTGCGTGGCGCACGCGCTGTCGATCGGGACGCTGAAATGAGCCGTTCGGTCGAGTTGTTGTGACCGGCCGCCAAACAGATAATCGCCGGTGGGATGCCGAGATCGATCTATTGGTGATCGGCGCCGGTGCCGCGGGCATGACCGCAGCTCTGGTCGGTGCGCTCGAAGGCCTCCAGGTCATTCTTTGCGAAAAGTCCGGCATGGTCGGCGGCACCACCGCGACCTCGGCCGGAACGGTCTGGATACCCGGCAGCCGGCAAAGCGGGGCGGCCGGCGTGCCCGACAGCGTCGCATCAGCCAAAACCTATCTCACCGCGATATTGGGCGATGACGCCAACGATGCGCGGCTCGCCGCCTTTCTCGCGACCGGGCCCGCGATGCTCGATTATTTCCAGCAGAAATCCAGCGTGGTTTTCGTGCCGCCACCGGTTCATCCCGACTATCACGCCCAGCCCGGCGCCGCGCTTGGCGGCCGGGCGCTCGGCGTCGTGCCGTTCGACGGACGAAAGCTCGGCGATGACTTTGCGCGGGTGCGGCCACCGCGCCGTGAATTCATGGTGCTCGGCGGCATGATGGTCGGCAAGACGGATATTCCGTCCTTGCTGCACCCGTTTCGCTCCTGGGCTAATTTTTCGAACGCGACGCGCCTGCTGACGCGGCAGGCGCTGGACCGGATCAAGCATCCGCGCGGCACCCGCCTGATCATGGGCAACGCGCTGGTGGCGCGGCTGCTCTACAGTTTAAAACAACAGGCCATCGACATCCGTTACCAGACGCAGCTCAGCGAGCTGATCGAGGACGACGGCAGAATCATCGGCGCGGTGTTCACGACAAACGATCGCGACATCAGCATTCGCGCGCGACGGGGCGTCGTGCTGGCGGCCGGCGGCATTGGCTGGAGCAGCGAGTTGCGCAACCGACTGTTTCCGGACGACACCCAGCGCTATTCGATGTCGCCGGATAGCAACACCGGCGACGGCATTCTCGCCGGCGAACGCGCGCACGGCGCTCTCGCGCAGGACATCAGGAGCCCGGCATTGTGGATGCCGAGTTCGGTGATGCCGCAGGACGACGGCCGCCTCTCGGTGTTTCCCCACATCATGCTCGATCGCGCCAAGCCCGGGTTGATGGCGGTCAACAGATCAGGCGTACGCTTCGTCAACGAAGCCAATTCGTATCATGACTTCGTCGAGGGGATGCTGCGGGCGCATCAAACGGTGCCCAGCATCCCGTCCTATTTGATCTGCGACCGGAGTTTCGTCGGGGATTACGGCCTTGGCCTGATCCATCCCGGGACCCGCGACCTCACGCGCTTCCTGAAGTCGGGCTATCTGTTCCAGGGCGACAGCATCGCGAAACTGGCGCAGGCCATCGGCGTTGATGGCGGCGCGCTGGCCGGCACCATCGAACGGTACAATCGCTTTGCCGAGACCGGTGTCGACGAGGATTTCGGCCGCGGCACCAGCGACCTCAACCGTTTCAACGGTGATCCCACGAACAAGCCAAATCCCTGCCTGCGCAAGATCGGCCCCGGTCCGTATTTCGCAGTCGCAGTCTGGCCTTCCGACCTCGCCAGCAGCGCGGGCCTGCGCACGGACAGCAACGGCCGGGTGCTGACATCTACAGGACAGCCGATTCCCGGCCTCTACGCCGCTGGCGCCGACGCCGCCTCGATTTTCCGCGGCACCTATCCCGGTCCGGGAACCATGATCGGCCCGGCCATGGTGTTTGCATGGCGCGCGGCGATGGATATCGCGGGCAAGTCGAACGAGCTGGGTGCTACTTGATCGGCGGCCGCGGCAGCACGGCCTCACCTGCTTCCATCCGGTAGACATAGTCGAGCGAATACCAGGGCGAGCCGACATCGGTTGCAGTCGGATGCGCCTCGTCATGCCGCACGAACTCGCCGATCAGCGCCTTGGTCACACCGAACTGCACGTCGCTGTCGATATGCGGATCGGCGGGATCATAGACCTGGGAAATCAGCACCTTGAATCCCGGCTTGAAGATCAGCGCATGCAGATGCGCCGGCCGGTAGGGATGCCGGTCCTGCGCCTTCAAGAGCCGCCCGACCACGCCATCGGTCGGAATGGGATAGCCGACCATCATCACCGAACGAAACGCGAAGCGCCCGTCGGCGTCTGACGTGAACTTGCCGCGCAAATTCATCTCGGCCTGTTCAGGATCCTGGTTCTCGTACAGCCCGACCGGCGAGGCGTGCCAGATATCCACCTCGGCGCCGGCAATCGGATGGCCGGCGTGGTCAACGACGCGGGCGGTGACGAACAGCGCCGCGCCCGGCGTGTCGGACCGGACGATCGAGCCGCCGTTTGCAACGCGCGGAGAATTCAGCCGCCAGAACGGCCCGAGCAGCGATTGCGCCGTCTCGGTGTTGCCCTGATCGCCATTGTTGAGCAGGCACACCAGCGAGGAAACGCCGAGCGAGCCGGCTATCAGCACTACTTCATTGTGGGTGTCGGTCGATTGCTTGCCGAGTTCAGCCAGAATGGCAGTGGCTTCGCGGAATTCGGCTTCGGTCAATCTTACGTCACGGACAAACCCATGCAGATGCTTGACCAGCGACAGCATGATCTCGCGCAGCCGCGGATCGGAGGTCCGCTCCATCACGGCAGACGCTGCAACCGTGACATCCTGCTCGCGCCCGATGATCATTCCGCGCTCCTTGCGGCCGCGACGGCGCCGCGCTTAGACGTCGAAGAACACGGTCTCGTCATCGCCCTGCAAATGGACGTCGAACCGATAGACTGCGCTGGGATTGCAATTCGCACGCTGGGCGATCAGCGTGGCGCGGCGGTCGATCGGTACCAGCGCCAGCACGGGATCGGCGGCATTGGCGGCCTCGCCGTCGAAATAGATCCGCGTGTAGAGATGCAGCAGCATGCCGCGCGCGAACAGCGCGAGCACGAGATGCGGCGCCTGCGGCTTGCCATCGGGATCGGACACCGTGCCCGGCTTGATGGTGTCGAAGGCATAGCCGCCGTCGGCATCGGTGCCGCAGCGGCCAAAACCCTTGAAGGATGAATTGGGCAACGCCCGCTTGTCCTGCGGATCGGAGAAGCGGCCTTGCGCGTCGGCCTGCCAGATCTCCAGCATGCAATCCACCATCGGCTTGCCGTCGCCGTCGAACACCCGGCCCTCGACGCGGACGCGTTCGCCTGACGTATCCGCCGTCACGAGATTGTTCGAGAAAGCGTCGTTCCAGTCATACTTGCCGTTCGATGTCAGGCCGTAGGCGAAATACGGGCCGACGGTCTGTGACGGGGTAACGCCTTCCGGCTTGTTCTGGGCCTTGGACACTTACTTGGTCTCCATCGGCGTGGCGTTGCGCCCGCGCAGCACAATGTTGAAGCGGTAGCACAGCGCCCAATCCGGCTTGGTGTTTTCCAGGTCGAAGTCGGACACCATCCGGTTACGCGCCTTCTCGTCGGTCACCGAATTGAAGATCGGATCGAACGGGAATAGCGGATCGCCGGGGAAATACATCTGCGTCACCAGCCGCGAGACGAAGGAATGCCCGAATACCGAGAAATGGATATGGGCCGGGCGCCAGGCGTTGTGATGGTTGCCCCAGGGATAGGCGCCGGGCTTGATGGTGACGAAGCGGTAATAGCCTTCGCCGTCCGATTGGGTGCGGCCGGCGCCGGTGAAATTCGGATCGAGCGGCGCCGGATGCTGATCGACGACATGGATATAGCGGCCGCAGGCATTGGCCTGCCACAGCTCGACCAGCGTGTTGGGCACGCCGCGGCCGTCTTCATCCAGCACATGGCCGTGCACGATGATGCGCTCGCCGAGGGGCTCGCCCTTGCCCTGGAGCGTGAGGTCGTTGTCGTTTTCGCGCACCGTCTCGTGGCCGTAGACCGGTCCGGTCAATTCCGACAGCGTATGCCGCATCGGGATCAGCGGCTTGGTGGGCGAGCGCTTCACCGTGCTCTTGTAACCGGGCGACAGCCGCGGCGGATGCGCCGTCAAGCTTTGCAGCGGATAGGATAATGTCATGACGAATTCCTCCCTGGCCTAGCCGGTGAACCTGCCGCCCAGATCATTATATGACATAACTAATTCGGGGAAGGATGTTTTTACGCCCTCCCAAGCCGTTGCATCAATTGATCTTTTCGATCGCCATCGCGACGCCCTGACCGACGCCGACGCACATAGTTGCCAAGGCAAGCTTGCCGCCCCGCTTCTCCATGCCGTGCACCGCCGTCATCGCCAGCCGCGCGCCGCTCATGCCGAGCGGATGGCCGAGCGCGATCGCGCCGCCATGCGGGTTGACGAAATCGGCATCGTCCTTGACGCCGAGTTGCCTGAGCACGGCGATGCCCTGCGAAGCGAAAGCTTCATTGAGTTCGATCAGATCGAAATCGCTGATCTTGATGCCGAGCCGCTCCATCAGCTTGCGGGTCGCCGGCACCGGGCCGATGCCCATGATGCGCGGCGGTACCGCGGCCGAAGCTAACCCAAGGATGCGCGCCCGCGGCGTCAGCCCGTGCTTCTTCACGGCGGCTTCGGAGGCGAGGATCATCGCGGCCGCGCCGTCATTGACGCCGGACGCATTGCCCGCCGTCACCGTGCCGGGATTGCGCACGATCGGCTTCAGTTTTGTCAGACCTTCGAGCGTGGTTTCAGGGCGCGGATGCTCGTCCTTGTCGACGGTGATCGGGCCGGCCTTGCCGCCGGGCACCGAAACGGGGGTGATTTCTTCCGCGAAATAGCCGGCGGCGATCGCAGCGCCCGCGCGCTGCTGCGAGCGGATTGCCATCGCGTCCTGATCGGCGCGCGACACCTGGAATTCCTCTGCAACGTTCTCGCCGGTCTCCGGCATCGCGTCGACGCCGTATTGCGCCTTCATCAAGGGATTGATGAAGCGCCAGCCGATGGTCGTGTCGAAAATATCGGCAGAGCGTGAAAACGCTTCCGGCGCCTTGCCCATCACGAACGGCGCCCGGGTCATCGATTCGACGCCGCCGGCAATGGCGAGATCGATCTCGCCTGCGCGGATCGCGCGGCCGCCGGCACCGACCGCATCGAGGCCCGAGGCGCAGAGACGATTCAGCGTCTGGCCGGGAACCGAGTCCGGCATACCCGCGAGCAGCAGCGCCATGCGCGCCACATTGCGGTTGTCCTCGCCGGCCTGATTGGCGCAGCCGAAAAACACCTCATCGACCGCTTTCCAGTCGAGATTGGGATGCTTGGCCATCAGCGCCTTGATCGGGACGGCTGCCAGATCGTCGGCGCGCACCTTGGCGAGCGAACCGCCAAAACGGCCGATCGGTGTCCGTACGGCATCGCAAATGAACACATCACGCATTGAATCTCTCCCTGAACGCCGCGTTTGGGCCGTTGACCCCACTGAATTGATGGCGAGTTTTAGGAGCGGCGTAGCGGGAGGTCAATTGACCGTGCCAGCAACGCAGACAGTCTGTTCCCTCCCCCCTTGCGGGGGAGGGTTAGGGAGAGGGGTAAGCCACACGCACTGCCGTTGCCGCCACCCCTCTCCCCGACCCTCCCCCGCAAGGGGGGAGGGAGCGGATGGAGCGGGTCGTGCGGTCTTTATTTCCGGGCGTGGAAAACCGGGATGAACCGGCCAAACCAATAGGACCAAGAGACAAAATTTTGTAGTTTGCGCCCCGCAATGACGATCCAGCAAAACATCCCCGCACCCCCGCCTCCCGAGGCAACTCCGGCCACTGATGCGACAGCGCGCGTCACGCCGATGATGGAACAGTATCTTGAAATAAAGGCCGGCCATCCCGGGCTGCTGCTGTTCTACCGGATGGGCGATTTCTACGAGCTGTTCTTCGAGGACGCCGAAATCGCCTCCAGGACGCTCGGCATCGTGCTGACCAAGCGCGGCAAGCATCAGGGCATGGACATCCCGATGTGCGGCGTGCCGGTGGAGCGCTCCGAGGATTATCTGCATCGTCTGATCAATGCCGGCCACAGGGTCGCGGTGTGCGAGCAGACCGAGAATCCCGCGGCCGCCCGCGCGCGCGGCAACAAGAGCGTGGTGAGCCGCGGCGTGGTGCGGCTGGTCACGCCGGGCACGCTGACCGAAGACACCCTGCTCGACGCAAAGACCAATAATTACCTGCTGGCGATCGCACGGGCGCGGGGATCAAGCGGTGGCGACCGCATTGGCCTTGCCTGGATCGATATCTCGACCTCCGAATTCATGGTCACGGAATGCTCGACCGCCGAGCTTGCGGCCACCTTGGCGCGGATCAATCCGAACGAAGTCATCGTCACCGACGCGCTCTACGGCGATGCGGATCTCGGCACCCTGCTGCGCGAACTGCCCGCGGTGACGCCGCTGACGCGCGATGTCTTCGACGGCGCCACCGCGGAACGGCGGCTGTGCGATTATTTCGCGGTCGCCACCATGGACGGCCTTTCCGCGATGTCGCGGCTGGAAGCGACCGCGGCCGCCGCCGCCGTCACCTATATCGACCGAACCCAAGTCGGAAAGCGTCCGCCGCTGTCGCCGCCGTCGCGCGAGGCCGCCGGCACCACGATGGCGATCGATCCGGCGACCCGCGCCAATCTCGAACTAACGCGTACCTTGGCGGGCGAACGGCGCGGCTCGCTGCTCGATGCGATCGACTGCACCGTCACCGCCGCCGGATCGCGGCTATTGGCGCAGCGCCTTGCGGCCCCGCTCACCGACAGCGCTGCGATCGCGCGGCGGCTGGACGCCATCGCCACTTTCGTCGCCGACAGTTTTGCGCGCGAGGATATCCGCACCACGCTGCGCGCGGCGCCTGACATGTCGCGCGCGCTGGCGCGATTGTCGGTGGGCCGCGGCGGCCCGCGCGATCTGGCTGGGCTGCGCGACGGTATCCTCGCCGCGGACCAGGCGCTGGCGCGACTGGCACAACTGGATGCGCCGCCGGCCGAGATATCAGCCGTGATGGAGGCGCTACGCCGTCCCTCGCGCGATCTTGCGCGCGAATTCGAGCGGGCGCTCGCCGAACAATTGCCGCTGATCAAGCGTGACGGCGGCTTCGTCCGCGAAGGCTATGAGCCCGCGCTCGACGAGAGCCGCAATCTGCGCGATGCCTCGCGCCTCGTGGTCGCCGCGATGCAGGCCCGCTATGCCGACGACACCGGCATCAAGGGCCTGAAAATCCGTCACAACAATGTGCTGGGCTATTTCGTCGAGGTGACGGCGCAGCACGGTGACAAGCTGATGACCGCGCCCTTGAACGCGACCTTCATCCATCGCCAGACGCTGGCGGGCCAGGTGCGCTTCACCACCTCCGAGCTCGGCGAGATCGAAGCCAAGATCGCCAATGCCGGCGACCGCGCGCTCAACCTGGAATTGGAAATCTTCGAACGGCTGTCGGTCATCGCGCTTGCCGCCAGCGACGATCTGCGCGCCGCGGCGCACGCCTTTGCACTGCTCGATGTCGCAACCGCGCTGGCAAAACTTGCGGTCGACGAAAATTACGTGCGGCCCGAGGTCGATGGCTCGCTCGGTTTTGCCGTTGAGGGCGGCCGCCATCCCGTGGTGGAAGCCGCGCTGAAGCGCGACGGCCAGCCGTTCATCGCCAATGCCTGCGATCTTTCGCCCGGGCCGGGCCAAAAATCCGGCCAGATCTGGCTGATCACCGGCCCGAACATGGCGGGTAAATCGACCTTCCTGCGCCAGAACGCACTGATCGCGCTGCTGGCGCAGATCGGCAGCTACGTGCCGGCCTCGCGGGCGCGGATCGGCGTTGTCGATCGGCTGTTCAGCCGCGTCGGCGCCGCCGACGATCTGGCGCGCGGGCGTTCGACCTTCATGGTGGAAATGGTAGAGACCGCCGTGATTTTGAATCAGGCCAGCGAACGCTCGCTTGTGATCCTCGACGAGATCGGCCGCGGCACCGCGACCTTCGACGGGCTGTCGATCGCATGGGCCGCGATCGAGCACCTGCACGAAAGCAACCGTTGCCGCGCGCTGTTCGCGACGCATTATCATGAACTGACCGCGCTCTCGGCAAAACTGTCGCGGATGTTCAACGCCACGGTGCGCGTCAAGGAGTGGCAGGGCGACGTCGTGTTCATGCACGAGGTGCTGCCCGGTTCGGCCGATCGCTCCTACGGCATCCAGGTCGCCAAACTCGCCGGCCTGCCGCCAGCCGTGATCGCGCGCGCCAAATCGGTGCTGGCAAAGCTCGAGGCCCAGGATCGTGGCCAAACCGCGCGCGCCTTGGCCGATGATCTCCCGCTGTTCGCGGTGCCCTCGCGCGCGGCTGCCGAACCCGCACCGCCGAGCGAGGCGGAGCAGTTGCTCGCCGCGGTGAAGGCGCTGCATCCGGATGAGTTGTCGCCGCGCGAAGCGCTGGATGCGCTGTATCGGCTCACGACGCTGGCGAAAGAACGCAAGGCTTGAGGCGCGCCGCGAAAGCGTTCGCGTGGACCGCGCTGGTGTACGGCGCGCCGCCCGTGCTGCTGTTGATCTCCGGGCTGTTTGAAGGCGGCTGGCGGATATTCGTGTTTCTCGGATTGATCGCACTGCCGCTGTTGCCGCTGATCCTGATGCAGGATTCACGCGGCTGGCGGACGCCGCCGCCCGGCGTGCCGCTGGCGGTGGCATTGGTCTCGCTGGTGGCGACAACGCTGCTGTATTTGCGCCTGTTTGGCGTCATTCAATGGAGACTGCCTTGGGGCGCAGCGGGCTAGCGGCCCAATTCGGCGAACGGCTGGATCAACTTCAGCGTGGCGGCGAGGCGGATGCTGCGCTTGCCGGCCAATGCGGTTGCCTCCATTTCAGCACCGTTGGCGTCGCAGCGCCCTGAGAAACCGATGCCGACTTCATAACCGCCGAACAGCGGATGCTCGGCCTTCGCCGGGGTGTGTTCCTGATTGACGAACTCGCCCTTCCAGCTGCCGTTCGCCGAACTATAGGCGCCGAGATAATAGAAAAATGCGTCGCCGCCGAGAATCCGGCCGTCATGCAGCAGCATCACCCCGGTATGCCCGCCGGCCAGGCCGTCCAGCATCCGGATGTCGATCGAGTAAAGTCCGCTGGCGATACCACCGTCGCCGACCACACCGGGCGGCGGAACGTCGTCGTTGCCGAGCGGCGTCATCACGGCGCGAAACACCGAACCTGTGTCCTCCACCACCTCACCTGCGAAGCGATAGACCTCACCCTCCGCCCTGCCGCGGATGCTCAGGGTGACCTGGTCGGAACTGACCAGCGACCTCGGGCGTGGCGATGCGCTGTGGCGCCGGGTCCTGAGCCTGGCGACGATTTCACCGTCCACGATCTGGTAGCTGCCGAAATGGGCGAATGCCGTATTGCCGCCAAGCATCGTTCCGGCCTGGGCGTAGAGCACGCTGCGGCCGGAGCCATCATTGATGTCGTATTCGACCTTGTACAAACCCTCCACCGCACCGCCCCAGTTCTGCTCTGCCGCCAACCTAGCGGGTCGCGCGGCGGCGGTAACTAGCAATCTTCCGAACCGGCGACGAAATGCCTGATACCGCCGCCTATGTCTCTCGCAACCAGACCTCACCAACCGAGTGATCGGAACGCTTGCGGAGCACGACATCGGCACGTGTGCGGGTAGGCAGAATGTTCTCACGGAGATTTGCGCGATGATGCTCACGCCACAGCCTGTTCGCGACCTCCCGCGCATCGCTTGGTGGCAAATCCCTGTAGTGGTGGAAGTATGAGGCGGGCTGCTGGAAGGCGGTCCGCTGCAAACTGAGAAAGCGCTCGACGTACCACGACTGGATGTCGACCTCGTCAGCATCCAGGTAGATCGAAAAGTCGAAGAAGTCAGAAACGACCATGGGCGCCGTGCCGCGCGCATGCAGCACGTTGAGGCCCTCAAACATCAAGATGTCCGGATGCCGAACGACCTGATGCTCCGAAGGCACGATATCCCCGATCAGATGCGAGTACCCTGGCAGTTCAAGATCGCCCCTGCCCGCTTTCACCGCCGACAGGAACCGCAGCATTCTCGGCAGGTCGTAACTCTCAGGAAAGCCCTTCCGTCGCATCAGCCCTCGTTCCTCCAGAACCCGGTTGGCATGCAGGAACCCGTCAGTGGTAACGAGTTCGACCCGGCGATGGTCCGGCCACCGCGCCAAAAGCGCGCAAAGCACGCGGGCAAACGTGCTCTTGCCAACCGCAACACTGCCCGCCAACGCGACGATATAAGGCGCGCTGTGCGGTGCGCGGCCCAGGAACGCACTCTTGACATGTGCAAGGCTACGCGCCGCAGTGAAATGAAGGTTCAGCAGCCGAGCTAGCGGCAAGTATATGTCGGCGACTTCGTCTGACGTGATCGGCTCGTTCAGGCCGCGAAGTGCCGTGAGGTCCGCTTCGGAGAGCGTCAGCGGTGTGTTGAAGCGTAACGCTGCCCACTCGCTTCGTCCGAAGGTCATATATGCCGAAAGCTCCTCGGATTGGCTCATCGGTTCCGCTCTCGGCAAAGGTGGACGCACTCACCAATTTGGCCGCAGTAAATCCATGTTGCAACTCGGATTACAGCAGGGATCGTCATCGCACAGCCTTCCGCCGTCCCTTCCACCACAGCGCCAGATTCCAAGAGACGCAGGTCGCGAGCCCGAGGCTCAGTCCGATCACCGAGCCGAACTGCAGCGCGGCGACGTGCAGGACCGCAATCGCAAGGCCCAAACCGATCAGGCCCCAGGCGCTGTTGGCGAGCACGGCTGCGGTCGGTGGGCCGCCGATGCGCGGGTGCAGGATCAGCATCATGGAAGTGAACACGATCGGAAACAGCGCGATGATGCCGCTGATTTTCGGACCGACCCAGCCTGACGTCGTGACCACGGTCGCAACCAGGGTCGCAACCAGCGAGGCACGCAGGGGGATGTCGTACCAGCGCCGCGTGACCGGCGGCATCTTGACGTGACGGTAGCGCGCCAGCAGCGGCACGCAGATCGCAAAGGTAATCGCATTGACGATCAGCCCGCCGGCCAGCGTCCAGTGTACTGCGCGGATGATCGAGGCGAGCGCGATCCACACCGCGACCGCGGAAAGGCAACTGACGACCGCGCTCCGGCGCTGCGCCAGCACGACATAGGTCAGCCCCATAAAGATCGTCGCGGCGTTGATCGGCAGGCTCGCCAGCGCACCTTCGGCGATGAAGGCCGCGTCATGATCGAGCGCGAGAAACACATAGGACGGCCCCGCCGAAATCGGCAATGTCGCGATCAGCGCGCCGATCACCGGGCCTGACTTCTCGGTGATGATGGACGCCGTCACCACGAACGCCGCGGTGATGACCATGCGCAGGACGAGCGTCAGGAGGAAGATGGATTCGGGAGACATTAGTCGGGCCGATTCTCTTACCCTCCCCTGGAGGGGGAGGGTCGGCTCACATGGAGCGTAGCGAAATGTGAGACGGGGTGGGGTGACGGTCTATCAACTTGGCGACCGCTCGAGTGGAGAGACTGTCACCCCACTCCGCCGCTCATTTCATGAGCGTCGACCCTCCCCCTCCAGGGGAGGGTAAGAACACGCGGGGCTACACCCGCTTCATCGACACCGCGACCTTCGGGCCGTTCCGGATGGTCTGATAGACCACGCAATAGCGTTCGGTGAGTTTCAGAAGCAGATCGAGCTTGTCCTGCGGTGCGTCGGTCTCGACGTCGAAGCGCAGACGGATTTCGGCGAAACCGACCGGCGCTTCCTTGTCGACGCCGAGCGTGCCGCGGAAATCGAGATCGCCCTCGGCGATGACGTGGCCGCTCTTGAGCGGAATTTCGACCGCGGTCGCCACCGACTTCAGCGTCACGCCGGCGCAGGCGACGAGCGCTTCCAGCAGCATGTCGCCGGAACACAGCTCAAGCCCGGAACCGCCGGTGGCGGGATGCAGGCCTGCAACGGCCAGCGCACGGCCGGTTTCGACCTTGCAGGTAAGGCCTTCATTGTCGATCGAGCCCTTGGCTTTGAGCGTGATGACGGCGGCTGAGGGATCGGACTTGTAGCGCTCCTTGATCGGGGCCTGCATCGCACGGAGTTCGGCGGCGTCCATTTTTTTCTCCCGGCTGTTTTTGTACGTCCGGATTTAAAGCCTTATGGAGCCGATGTCACCACCACATCGCCTCGCCGGTGGTCGATTTGGCATCGGCGTCGGGCACATTGCGGTCGAGCGAGCGATCCAGCGCGGTCAGCACGCGGCGCTTGAAATTGTCGAAGTGCGGCGAATTACGGTCGCGCGGCCGCGCCAGATTGATTTTGATCTCCTCGAACAGCCGGCCCGGCCGCGGACGCATCACAAGCACGCGATCCGCCAGCACCACGGCCTCATCGACGTCATGCGTCACCAGCATGAGCGTTGGCCTTGTATCGTTCCAGAGATCGAGCAGATGGTCCTGCAGGTCCCGTCGCGTGAAGGCATCGAGCGCCGAAAACGGCTCGTCCAGCAGCAGCACTTCCGGCTGCGGCACCAGCGCGCGGGCGATCGCGACCCGCTGCGCCTGCCCGCCGGACAATTCGCGCGGCCAGGCGTTGGCCTTATCCGCGAGGCCAACCCGATCCAATGCACGCGCGACCTTTTCGCGCCTTGCGGCGGCGGACAACTCAGAAAGGCCGAAACCGATATTGTCGGCGACGCTGAGCCACGGCAGCAGCCGTGGCTCCTGGAAGATGATGCCGATTTTTGCGTGCGGGGCAATAATTGCAATGTCGTCCAACGTCACCGTGCCCGTGGTGGCGCGGTCGAGGCCGGCGATGGCGCGCAGCAAGGTCGACTTGCCACAGCCGGAGCCGCCGATGATGGCGACGATCTCGCCGAGCTTGATGTCGGCGGAGAACCGCTCCAGTGCATGGACGCCGTTCGGATAGGTTTTGCCAACGCGATCGAGTGCGAGCATCAGGCCGCTCCGCTCTTGCCGCCGAACGCATCCTGCCAGCGCAGCAGCGGCGCGGTGGCGATCTCGATCAGCCAGTCGGTGGTCTTGCCCAGAATCGCGAAGATCACGATCGCGGCGACGATCTGCGCCGGCTTGCCGAGCTGCTGGCCGTCGATCAGGAGATAGCCGAGCCCTTCGGAGGCGCCCATGAATTCGGCGGCGACGACGAACATCCAGCCGAGGCCAAGGCCGACGCGCAGCGCCACGACATAGGCCGGCAGCACCGCGGGCAACAGGATGCGGCGGATCATCGCCGGGCCACTGAGCCGGAACGTGCGGCCGACCTCGACGATCTTGCGGTCGACCGAGAGGATTGCGCCCATCACGCCGAGATAGACCGGAAAGAACACGCCGACCGCGATCAGCGCAACCTTCGAGGTTTCGAAAATCCCGAGCCACAGGATGAACAGCGGCACCCAGGCGATCGACGGTATAGCGCGCAACGCCTGCACGGTCGGATCGAGCAGCCGCCGCGCCAGCCCCCAATAGCCGGAGATCGCCCCGAACAACGTGCCGGCAACGACACCAAGGATAAAGCCCGAGGCGACCCGGCTCAACGTCGCGATGATATGGCGCGACAGCTCGCCGCTCCTGGCGAGTTCCACCATGGTGGCGAAGATTTTGGTCGGCGGCGGCACCAGCCGGCCGTTGGAAAAGCCTGCCCAGACCGCGATTTCCCAGGCCAGCGCGAGTCCCACCGGCAGCAGCAGCCCCAGCGCCGGCCCCGCATAACGCCGCAGCCGCGCCGACGACGCTTTTGGCGTCATCGCATCGGTCCGTTCCAGCGCTGGCAGTTCAACGGTCATGGCCATAGCAAGAACGCGTCTTTCGAGGGATTGCAAGGTGGCGGCTTACCCTCCCCTGGAGGGGGTGAAAACCTCAATTCGTCGGCAGCGGGACGCGATCGTCGATCAGCGCATCCAGCGTCGCCTTGACGTCGACCGTGGCGGCGACGACGCCGGCCTGCTGCAGGGCAAGGCCGGCGGCGAGGATGGATTCGCGCTGCGGTGCGCCGATGCGGCTGTGGGTCAGTTCGGTGCGCTCCTTGAGCTGCTTGTCGACGACCGCGTCCGGCAGCTTGGTGATGCCGATGAAAGTTTTCTTCAGGTCGTCGTAATTGGCCAGCGAGTATTTGCGCGCCTCTTCGTATACCGCGAGCACGCGGCGAACCGCGTCCGGATGGTCCTTCAGGAACTGCTCGCGCACATTGAGGATGCCCCAGGTGTTGGCGTCGGGCTTGCGGAAGAACAGTTTGGCGCCCTCCTCGACTTCGGCCTGCGCCATCATCGGATCGAGCCCCGCCCAGGCGTCGACGTCGCCGCGGATCAGTGCGGTCTTGCCGTCGGCGTGCTGCAGCAGCACCGGGGTGATGTCTTTTTCGGAGAGACCCGCGCCGAGCAGCGCACGCACCAGGAAGATGTGCGGATCGGTGCCGCGCGTCACCGCGACGCGCTTGCCCTTGAGGTCGGCAATGCTGGCGATCTTGGAATCCTTTGATGTCACCAGCGCGGTCCATTCGGGGCGCGAATAGACATAGATCGACTTGATCGGATTACCGTTGATCTTGGCGACCAAAGCGGCCGAGCCCGCGCTCGATCCGAAGTCGATCGATCCGGCGTTGAGGAATTCGAGCGCCTTGTTGGAACCGGCCGACTGCACCCAGACGACGTTGATGCCGTCCTTGGCGAACTCCTTTTCCAGCAGGCCCTTCTGCTTGAGGATCATCGACACCGGGTTGTAGGTCGCCCAGTCGATGCGAATTTCCTTGAGCGGGTCGGCGGCGAAGGCCGCACCGGGCAGCAAGGTCGAGGCTGCGATAACAGCAGCAAACGCGCGCCGTGAAATCCTGGACATTCCCTCGTCTCCTCATATCCCAAAAAAAACTGTCTTTTATTTCAATGAGTTAAACCGCAAGGTCAACCAGAAAATAGCTGCCGCGAAAGCTGCGCCTTGAGAACGGGTTTACCCAAAGCAGCGCGAATCCAGCATAGAACCACTGTTGCCTCACAATCATCCGTGACAGCGTCTGCGCCGTCCGATATCGGGATAGATCATGGACAGCGTTGTGACCGAGGACCGCCCTGTGGCGGATGATCGTTTTGATACCGCGCGGATCACCGCCGCGATCGATGCGCTCGCCGAAAAAAATGCCGGCCGCGAGGACGTGTTTCGCTCGGCGATGGCACAATTGCTCAAGGCCGAGTTGATCGCGGCGCGAAAAACCGCGCAAGCCGTGCTGCTGAAGGACCGCCACGGCCGCCGCTGCGCGGAGCGATTGTGTTTCGTGCAGGATGAAATCATCCGCATTCTCTATTCCGCCGCCACGCGGCACCTCTATCGCTCGCATGTCCGATCGGGCGAAGAGCGCATGTCTGTCGTCGCCACCGGCGGTTATGGCCGCGGCCTGATGGCGCCGGAATCCGATATCGATCTGCTGTTCATCCTGCCCTACAAGCAGACCGCCTGGGGCGAGCAGGTCGCCGAAGCCATTCTCTATTGCCTGTGGGACATGGGACTGAAGGTCGGCCACGCCACGCGTTCGGTCGATGAATCGGTCCGGCAGGCGCGCGGCGACATGACGATCCGCACCGCCATCCTCGAAACCCGGTTCCTGACCGGCGACCAGCCGCTCTACGACGAACTGGTCGCGCGCTTCGACAAGAACGTGGTGCAGGGCACCGCGGCGGAATTCGTCACCGCCAAGCTCGCCGAGCGCGAAGAACGCCATCGCCGCGGCGGGCAGTCGCGCTATCTGGTCGAGCCCAACGTCAAGGACGGCAAGGGTGGCCTCCGCGACCTCCATACACTTTTTTGGATCGCGAAATACGTCTATCGCGTGCGCGAGACCGATGAACTGGTCGAGCGCGGCGTGTTCGACGCGCAGGAATACCGCACCTTCCGCCGCTGCGCCGATTTCCTGTGGTCGGTGCGCTGTAATTTGCATTTCGTCTCCGGCCGCGCCGAAGAGCGGCTGTCGTTCGACATGCAGCGCGAGATCGCGGTCCGCCTCGGCTATACCTCGCATCCCGGCATGCAGGATGTCGAGCGCTTCATGAAGCACTACTTCCTGGTCGCCAAAGATGTCGGCGACCTCACCGCGATCCTGTGCGCCAAGCTGGAAGACGAGCAGGCCAAGCCGGCGCCGGTCTTGAGCCGCGTCGTGGCGCGGTTCCGGCCCAGCATCAAGCGTCGCCGGGTGCCCGACAGCGACGATTTCATCATCGACAACAATCGCATCAATCTCGCGGCGCCCGACGTCTTCAAGCACGATCCAGTCAATCTGATCCGGATCTTCCGCCTCGCACAGAAGAACAACCTCGCCTTCCATCCCGACGCGATGCGCACGGTGACGCGCTCGCTGAAGCTGATCAACACCCAGTTGCGGGAAAATCCGGAAGCCAACCTTCTGTTCATGGAGATCCTGACGTCTGACAACGCCGAGACCGTGCTGCGGCGCATGAACGAGACCGGCGTGCTCGGTCACTTCATCCGCGCCTTCGGCAAGATCGTGTCGATGATGCAGTTCAACATGTATCACCATTACACGGTGGACGAGCATCTGATCCGCTGCGTCGGCTTCCTGCAGGACATCGAGCGCGGCGGCAACGACGAGTTCACCGTCGCCAGCGACCTGATGCGAAAAATTCGTCCCGAGCACCGCGCGGTGATCTACATCACCACGCTGCTGCACGACATCGCCAAGGGGCGACCCGAGGATCATTCGATCGCCGGCGCCAAGGTGGCGCGGCGGCTGTGCCCGCGGCTCGGCTTCAACGCCGCCGATACCGAGACGGTGGCGTGGCTGATTGAAGAGCATCTGACCATGTCGACGGTGGCGCAGTCGCGCGACCTGTCGGACCGCAAGACGATCGAGAATTTCGCCGCCGTGGTGCAATCGGTCGAGCTGATGAAGCTGCTGACGATTCTCACCACCGCCGACATCCGCGGCGTCGGTCCCGGCGTGTGGAATGGCTGGAAGGCGCAATTGCTGCGCACGCTGTATTACGAAACCGAGCCGGTGCTGACCGGCGGCTTCTCGGAAGTGAACCGCGCCCAGCGCATCGCGGTGGCGCAGTCCGAATTCCGCGCCGCCTTCACCGAATGGCCGGAGCAGGAGCTCAACGCCTACATCGCGCGGCATTATCCGGCGTACTGGCTCAAGGTCGAACTGCCGCGAAAAATCCGCCACGCGCGTTTCCTGCGGGCCAGCGAACAGGCCGGCCACAAGCTTGCGATCAATGTGGGCTTCGACGAAGCGCGCGGCGTCACCGAACTGACGATCCTGGCGACCGACCATCCCTGGCTGCTGTCGATCATCGCCGGCGCCTGCGCGTCGGCGGGCGCCAACATCGTCGATGCGCAGATCTACACCACCACCGACGGCCGCGCGCTCGACACCATCGCCATCTCCCGGGAATACGACCGCGACGAAGACGAGGGACGCCGCGCCACGCGAATCGGCGAGATGATCGAGCAGGTGCTGGAGGGCAAATTGCGCCTGCCCGAAGTGGTGGCGCGCAAGGCGGCCGCGCGCGGCAAGGTGCGGCCCTTCGTGGTCGAGCCTGAAGTCACCATCAACAATCAATGGTCGGACCGCTACACCGTGATCGAGGTGTCCGGCCTCGACCGCCCGGGTCTGCTGTACCAGCTGACGACGGCGATCTCGAAGCTCAACCTCAACATCGCCTCCGCCCATGTCGCGACCTTCGGCGAGCGCGCCCGCGACGTGTTCTACGTCACCGATCTGCTCGGTGCGCAGATCACTGCGCCGACGCGGCAGGCCGCGATCAAGAGCGCGCTGCTGCACCTGCTCGCGAGCGAGGACAACGCCGCCCAGCCGGCGGCGTGATTCTCCCTTACCTCTCCCCGCTTGCGGGGAGAGGTCGGATCGCTCTTGCGATCCGGGTGAGGGGGTACCGGTCCAGCGACCGAGATCCTGTGTTGCGGATAGAGCCCCTCACCCCGACCCTCTCCCCGCAAGCGGGGAGAGGGAGATAGCACCTGTCTCTCAGAACTGGGTAATCGGCTCCAGCTTCTCGCCCTTGCGGAACGCGCGCAGCGGCGCCGTGTCGGTATAGACCCGCTCCTCGATGATCTTGCCATTTTTGATGCGGAACTTGTCGACGCCGCGCCAGTCGAATCTGACGCCGCCTACGTTGCGCGTGGTCTGCCATTCGATGATCACGACGTCGCCGCGCGAGGTCCAGTCCAGCAACTGCCAGACGAAATCCGGTGCCGCCGCGGTCTGCACTTCCATCAGCCGGTCGAGTTCGTTGCCCGCCACGCGCCGGCCCACCAGCGGCCTATGCAGCGAGCCTTCGGGGTGCCAGAGATCGAGAAATGCCTTTCCGTCCCGCGCCGCCCAGGCGGCGGCAAATCGCGTCACAAATTCCTGAATTTCTGCGTCCGTCATTGATCGTCTCCTTGTTGGAATGTGGGGAGACGCTAGGGGCGTGGCGGCAGACTGTCTGGCGGTTTACGGACCTGACATGTCTCCGTCATTCCGGGGCGCGCGTAGCGCGAGCCCGGAATCCATAACCCAGATCGGGAGTATGGATTCCGGGCCTGCGCCAAGAGGCGCATCCCGGAATGACGCGTTGAGAGATTGCACGCCCATTACGCGCCGATCACTACACCCTCATGCTCCAGCAACCACCGCTTCCGCTCCAGCCCGCCGCCATACTTGACCAGCGCACCGTTGGCGCCGATCAGGCGATGACAGGGCACGACGACGCTGATCGGATTGGAGCCGTTGGCATGACCGACCGCGCGCATGGCTTTTGGTGCGTTCAGCCTGGCTGCCAGTGCGCCGTAGCTCATCGTTGTGCCGGCAGGTATCTTCGGCAATGCGGTCCAGACCCTTTGCTGGAACGGCGTACCCGCAACGCGCCACTTGATCGCGTTGAGGCGATCGAGATCGCCTTTGAAATACGCCGTTAGCGCCGACCTCAACTCTTTCGGTGACCGCGCCTCCTCGAGATCGACCGGGCCATATTGCAGCCGCAGCAACTCCTTCATGCGCGGCTCATGCTCTTCCCAGTCCAGCGCGCGCAGCACGCCGCCGGAATCGGTCACCAGCAACGCGGTTCCGATCGGCGTTTGCAGCCGGTCGAGATTGAAGGTTTCAGGCGGCTTCGCGCTCATCGATTTTTCCGGACAAGGCGGGATGCGGTACACCCGCGGCCCACAGATGCAACGCCGCATAGGCGCGCCACGGCCGCCAGCGCTCGCTGCGCGTCAGCAATTCCGCAGGCGACGGCCGCCGACCTTCGCCGTCGGTCATCGCGCGGAGCAATCCAATGTCGGCGGCGGGGAACGCATCGGGTTCGCGGAGCTCGCGCATGGCGATGTACTGCGCGGTCCATTCGCCGATTCCCGGCAGCGCCCTCAATTTCACGATCGCATCCTCAAGGCTGGCGCCGCGGCTGAATATCGCGGGATCGGCCGAGATCGCCTGCGCCAGCGAGGTCACCGCCATCGCCCGCGCACCGGGCATCCCGAGCGTTGTCAGATCGGAGCAAGCAATCCGCGCCGCAAAGGGAAACAGATGGCTGAGACCCTCGCTGTCTGTCATCGCAGGCGGCAGCGGATCGCCAAAGGCCTGCACCAGTTTGCCGAGCAGTTTGGTCGCGGCAGGAACCGTGATCTGCTGGCCGAAGATCGCGCGCACCGCGAGTTCGAAACCGTCCCATGCCCCAGGGACTCGCAAGCCCGGCCGCGCCGCGACCAGCGGCGCCAGCCTCGGGTCGAGCGCGAGATGCGCGCCGATCGTATCGGGATCGGCGGCGAGATCGAACACCCGGCGGACCCGCGCGATGATCTGCGGCAAGGCCGCCATCTCGGGGAAGCGAACGCGGACGTCGATCCGGTTCTTCGGCGCGGGCACGACGCTGATCACGCCGCACTTGCCGCCGATCGCAATCGTGCGGCGATAGCTATCGCCGGCAACGATCTCGACACCGGGAATGGCGCGGGCGCTGAGGAACGACAGCATCGCGTCCCAATCATAGGGCGGCCGATACGGAAGACGAACCGACAGCGCACCGGCTTCACGCCTGGTCTTGTCGCGGGAACGCCGCAACGCGGCCGGCGGACGTCCGAACAGTTCCAAAAAGGTTTCGTTGAAGCGGCGCACGCTGTTGAAGCCGGACGCCAGGGCGACCTCGGCCATCGGCAGCGGCGTTTCGTGGATCAACTGCTTGGCAAGCAGCACCCGTCGGGTTTGGGCCACCGCAATCGGCGAAGCGCCGACGTGTTGACGGAACAGCCGCCGCAATTGCCGCCCGCCGACGCCGAGCCGATTAGCCAGACCTTCTACATCGTCACCATCGAGCCCGCCGGATTCGATCAATGCCAGCGCGCGCGAAACCGTATTGGAGCTGCCGCGCCAGAACGCGAGGTCAGGCGACACTTCCGGCCGGCAGCGCAGGCAGGGACGGAAGCCGGCCTCCTGGGCTGCGGCCGCCGAAGCATAGAACGACACGTTCTCGAATTTCGGGGTGCGCGCCGGACAGATCGGCCGGCAATAGATGCCGGTGGTTTTGACACCGACAAAAAGCCGCCCGTCGAACCTGATATCCCGGGTCGAAATCGCGCGGTAGCAAGCGGTACGGTCCATATCCATCAGGAAATCATCCACCATCGTGCAAGGCTTGTCCCGCGCTTTGCGCGCGGATACGCGGCTCAGTTCTCGAAAATCAGGCAAGTCGTGGTGCCCTGGGCAAGCAAACGTCCCTTGCTATCCGTGATGCGTCCTTCCGCGGTGCCGACCCGCCGGCCGCTGCTGAGCACAATGCCCTCGGCCCTGATCGTGCCGGTCTCGGGCGTAATCGGTCGCACCAGCGAAATCTTGAACTCCAGCGTCGTCGATCCCAGACCTTTCTCCAGGGTCGACTGAATGGCCAGCCCCATGCAGCTGTCGAGCAGCGTGGCCGAGAAGCCGCCATGCACGGTGCCGGCTGGATTGAGATGGTCGTCACTCGGTTCGGCGGTGATGACCACGCGCCCGCTCGCGGCTTCGGTGACATCGTAGCCCAGTGTGCGCGCGATCGTGTTGAGGGGCAGCGTGCCATCCGCGAGCCCCTGGACAAATTCCAGGCCGCTCATTTCCTTGCGCCTGATGACGCTGACGGTGCCGTATGTTCTGTCGGTACGCATTCCCATTGATTCCTCGCGCTGTCGCTCGATCGAAGCATCTGATATCGCGTCCCGCCTGTCTCGCGGTTTTCGGACCTCATCATTCTCTGCAAAATATCGGCACGCCGCCGCACTTTTCACGCTGAGCGTGCTAGCGTCCACCCGAATTCCGCTGTCGGTTTTGGGGGGCCGCCACATGACGCTTTTCGCCAATTGTCTGGTCGCGGTGGTCGCCGCGCTGCATGTCTATTTTCTGGTGCTGGAGATGTTTCTCTGGACCAAGCCGCTGGGGCTGAAGACCTTCCGCAACACGATCGAGAAGGCAACGGAATCGGCGGTGCTGGCCGCCAATCAAGGGCTCTATAACGGCTTCCTCGCCGCTGGCCTGGTCTGGGGCCTGGTCCATCCAAACCCGGGCTTCGCGTTCCAGATCAAGGCATTCTTTCTGCTCTGTGTGATCGTGGCAGGCAGCTACGGCGCCGCGACCGTCAGCCGTCGAATCTTGTATGTGCAGGCGGCGCCCGCGGCGCTCGCATTGATCCTGCTCTGGTTGGCGTAAACGCCTGGCCGTTCTGGCTGGGCCGCTTCGTTCAGAGAGGAACTGGCGATGCCGTGTTCCGCACGGCATCGTTGTCCGTTTTCGGTATCCCGTGCGGGCTCCAATGCCCAATGTGGTGTCATTCGGAACGTGAACATGTCGATTGGATTCTTTTTGGGCAGACAGCAATTGCTGCCCTCGAATTAACCTTGCCCTCGCCAGCCAGAAATCCAGGACCGTTTCAGCTTGCATCGCCTTGCATTGCAGCATCCGTTCCGCCACTATTGCAACCAGCGATGGCGTCCACCGGGTCATATTAGGTCCCAAGACAAGATCATCGGCTCAATCAACACATGAGGAAACGAGCAATATGAGGAATGGTATTTTCCATTTGATCACCGGCACGGCGCTCGCGATCGCCCTGTCGGCTTCGTCGGCTTCGTCGGCCTACGCGCAGAAGAAATACGACACCGGCGCGACCGATACCGAAATCAAGATCGGCCAGACCGTGCCGTTCTCGGGCGCCTATTCCGTCTATGCCAATATCGGCAAGACGCAGGCCGCCTACATGAAGATGATCAACGACCAGGGCGGCATCAACGGCCGCAAGATCAATTTGATCCAGTATGACGACGCTTACAGCCCGCCGAAGACGGTCGAGCAGATCCGCAAGCTCGTGGAGAGCGATGAAGTCCTCCTCACTTTCCAGGTCATCGGAACCGCGGCAAACGCCGCCGTGCAGAAATATCTCAACGGCAAGAAGGTGCCGCAGCTGTTCGCCGCCACCGGCGCCTCGAAGTTCACCGATCCCAAGAACTTCCCCTGGACCATGGGCTACAACCCGAACTACTTCGTCGAGGGTCGCATCTACGGCAAGTACATTCTGAAAGAACATCCGGATGCCAAGATCGGCATCCTCTACCAGAACGACGATCTGGGTAAGGACTATGTCAACGGGCTGAAGGCGGGCCTGGGCGACAAGGCGGCTAAGATGATCGTGGCCGAGTCTTCCTACGAAGTCTCCGACCCGACCATCGATTCGCAGGTGTTGAAGATCAAGGACGCCGGCGCGACCCTGTTCTACAGCGCCTCGACGCCGAAGCAGGCGGCGCAGGCAATCCGGAAGATCCACGAACTCGCCTGGAAGCCGATCCACATCCTCGACATCAACGCCAGCCCGGTCAGCGCCACGCTGCAGCCGGCAGGCCTCGAAGCGTCGAAGGGCGTGATCAGCGTCAACTATGGCAAGGATCCGGCCGATCCGACCTGGAAGGGCGATCCGGGCCTGCAGAAGTATCTCGACTTCATGGCGAAATACTTCCCGGAAGGCGACAAGATGAACACGGTGAATACCTACGGCTATTCGACCGCTCAACTGCTCGTGCAGGTGCTCAAACAATGCGGCGATGACCTGACCCGTGAAAACGTCATGAAGCAGGCGGCCTCGTTGAAGGACGTCGTACTCGACCTCGGCCTGCCGGGCATGAAGATCAACACCGGCCCCGACGACTACCGCGTCAACAAGCAGTTGCAGATGATGAAGTTCAACGGCGAGCGTTGGGAACTGTTCGGCCCGATCCTCGAGGACGCCGGCCCGGCGGGCTAGCCTCAACTTCCATCGATACGAATGATCGGCGGTCCCTCGAGGCCGCCGATTTTTTGTGCGTTGTTATTTCGGGATTTCCCCAAACGTCTTTCCGACCGGCAGCACGGCGTGCCGGACCAGCCGCGAATCCTCCACCGCCGCCTGGCGGTGCTTCACCGCCTCGCGATACACAGGGTCGCGGATCATCTCGGCGAAGGCGGCGACACTTGGATATTCGGCGATGAAGCAATGATCCCAGCGCTCTTCCGCCGGCCCGATCAGCATCAGTTCGAACCGTCCCTGCCAGACGATCCGCCCGCCGAGCCGTTCGAACACCGGCCCGCTTTCCCGTCCATACGCCGCATAGGCTTCAGCCCCTGACGCCTTGCGGCCGTCGGGATAGGCAGCTTGTTCCCGCAGACGGACCAGATTGAGCATGTGGATCGGGCCCGGCCGGTCGTTGGCCCGAAATTGCGCGAACACTTCCTTGGTCGGATCGATGTGGCCCATGGCGGCTTCCCTTGCTGACATATGCTGTTCCTTTAGCACGCGCCGCCGCACCTCCTAATCCCGCGTTAACCTCTCCGTAACCGACCCTTAAACTGCGGACGTTAACTTGCGGCGGGCGGGATGTGAGCAGCGTTTGCGTATGGCGTGGGGACGGAAAAAGAGCGGCGGCCGCAAGGAACCGCAATTCGGGCTCGCCGCCGCGCTGAGCGAATTGCGGCTGTCGCCGCAGGACCGCGTCCCGTCCGGCGACGACAAGCCGAAAAAATCATCCGCCAAGCGTAAACCTGAAAACGATGACGACGAGCCGCCGCGTGAGCGCAAGCCGCGCGCTGACCGCAGCGGCGCCAAGCGCCGGTCGAAATCACGCGGTGGATTCCGCATCGGCCGGCTGTTCTATTGGGGCGCGGTGCTCGGCCTGTGGGCCGCGATCGCGGTCGTCGGCGTCGTCATCTGGGTCGGCGCGCATCTGCCGGCGATCCAGTCGTTGGCAATTCCAAAACGTCCGCCGACCATTCAGATCGTCGGCCTCGACGGCAGCGTGCTGGCCTCGCGCGGCGAAATGGCCGGCGCCAATGTCTCGCTGAAGGATTTGCCGCCCTATCTGCCGAAAGCGTTCATCGCCATCGAGGACCGCCGCTTCTATTCGCATTACGGCGTCGATCCGATCGGCATCGCGCGGGCGGCGGTCACCAACGTCATGCATCGCGGCGTCTCGCAGGGCGGCTCGACACTGACCCAGCAGCTCGCGAAGAACCTGTTCCTGACCCAGGAACGCACCATCGCGCGCAAGCTGCAGGAAGTGGAACTCGCGATCTGGCTGGAGCGCAAGCATTCCAAATCGGAAATCCTCGAGCTCTATCTCAACCGCGTCTATTTCGGCTCCGGCGCCTATGGCGTCGAGGCCGCGGCGCAACGCTATTTCGGCAAGTCCGCCAAGAATGTCACGATCGCGGAAGCGGCGATGCTGGCGGGCCTCGTCAAATCGCCGTCGCGGCTGGCGCCGAACCGCAACCCGGAAGGCGCGGAAGCGCGCGCCCAGATCGTGCTCGCGGCGATGGCCGATGCCAAATTCATCACCGACGCGCAGGCCCAAGCCTCGATCGGCCATCCCTCCTACAATGTGAAACCGGTCGGCGCCGGCACCGTCAATTACGTCGCCGACTGGATCGGCGAAGTGCTCGATGATCTGATCGGCCAGATCGAACAGAGCATCGTGGTCGAGACCACGATCGATCCCAAACTTCAGAGCGTGGCGGAAGCCTCCATCATCGACGAACTCGCCGCCAAGAGCGTGAAGTTCAACGTCACCCAGGGCGCGCTGGTGGCGATGACGCCGGACGGCGCGGTCCGCGCCATGGTCGGGGGGAGGAACTATGCCGAGAGCCAGTACAACCGCGCGGTCACCGCCAAGCGCCAACCCGGCTCGGCCTTCAAGCCGTTCGTCTATCTCACCGCGATCGAAGCGGGATTAACGCCTGAAACGATCCGGCAGGATTCGCCTGTTGATATCAAGGGCTGGCGGCCTGAGAACTACACCCATGAATATTTCGGATCGGTGACGCTGACCCAGGCGCTTTCGATGTCGCTCAACACGGTGGCGGTGCGGCTCGGCATCGAAGTCGGTGCCAAGAGCGTGGTGCGGACCGCGCACCGGCTCGGCATTTCCTCGAAGCTGGACGCCAACGCCTCGATTGCGCTCGGCACCTCGGAAGTCTCGGTCATCGAGCTGGTCGGCGCCTTTGCGCCGTTCGCCAACGGCGGGCTCGGGGTTTCCCCGCATGTCGTGACCAAAATCCGCACCAATGAAGGCAAGGTGCTGTACGCGCGGCAGCCGGATCAGCTGAGCCAGGTGATCGAGCCGCGGCACGTCGCGATGATGAACACCATGATGCAGGAGACGCTGCTGTCGGGCACCGCGCGCAAGGCGGAGCTTCCGGGCTGGATGGCCGCCGGCAAGACCGGCACCAGTCAGGATTTCCGCGACGCCTGGTTCATCGGCTACACCGCAAATCTCGTTACCGGCGTCTGGCTTGGCAATGACGACAACTCGCCGACCAAGAAGGCCACCGGTGGCGGCTTGCCGGTCGAGGTCTGGACCCGCTTCATGCGATCGGCCCACCAGGGCGTGCCGGTTGCGAACCTGCCGAAATCACAGGCCGGCGGCGGTGGCCTGCTCTCAAATCTGTTCCCCGCCTCGCAAGTCAACGCGCCGCCACAGCCATCGTATCAGCCATCCGCGCAAGCGCCGGTGCCGCTTGCACCGATCCCCTCAGGCGGCGGCTATCGCCAGCCACCGACGCGCACGTCGGCGCCACCGCCCAATCCATCGGCACGCCCGGAGGCGGCCGCGGGACTGGATGGATGGCTGATGGACCGAGTGTTCGGCGGAAATCGCTAGACCGCAGGCGGCAGACACAAAATCGCGAAAACAACCCCATGCAAAGTAGAATGGGGCCCGGTTCTCCGACTTAGTCCTCGACCCCGTAACGGTGCAGGTCGTTGCCGTGGGTGTCGAGCCAGGACTTCGCGCGCTCGACATGGCCGCAGACTTTCGCGACGACACGCCAGAACCGCGCCGAGTGGTTCATCTCGACCAGATGCGCGACCTCATGGGCGGCAAGATAGTCCAGCACAAAGGGCGGTGCGAGGATCAGCCGCCAGGAAAACGACAATGATCCGGCCGAGGTGCAGGAGCCCCAGCGGCTCGATTGATCGCGGATCGACACCCGCTTGACCCTGACGCCGAGTTCTTCCGCATAGGCCAATGATGCCTTGTGCAGATCCTTGCGCGCTTCACGCTTGAGGTAATCATGGACGCGGCGGTCCATGTGGTCGGCGCCGCCGGCGACGCAGAGAACTTTCTCGCCGCTGTCGCGGGTTTCGGTCCACACCGTGCCGCGCTCGCCGGCACGATGCACGATGCGGTGCGGAACACCGCGGAGCGGTACCACTGTGCCAGCATGAAACGGTGCGGCCTTCGGCAGGCGACCGAGACGTGCGGCGATCCAACCGCCATGAAGCTGCGCAAAATCCTTTGCTTCCGCCAGCGTGCCGCGCGGCGGCATGGTCAGGATCGCCTCGCGATCGGTCGGATTAATGCGTAACGTGTAACGGCGCGCGCGGCGGTGCCGACGCAGCCGAATCGCAAAGAATTGCGAGCCGTGTTTGACCAAAAGAGTCGCGGGTTCGGCGGGCCGCCGATAGAGGAGGGCGCGAGTAGCCATGTCTGACAGTCCGGGGGGCAAGAGTTCGCCCGGATTCTGCCATAACCGCTGCCACTCAAGCCGCCACTGAAACCGTTCGGCGCAAAAACAAATCATTTGCCCAATATACAGGGGCTGGACTCTATTCCGCCCCTACCGGCAGGGGCTGGAACCAAAAATTTTCGGCTGAATCCAGCCTCACTCCTCGTTGAAAAAATGAAATATTACTCATTCCTTCAGCACTGCGCGAATCCAGATTCTTTTAATCGATTCAGCAACTTAGTTGAGCCGCAAAATCGATGCTGGAATCGACACTATTCAGCAGCCCCAACCAATTTATCTGATGCAGCGACCAATTTCGGCTTGGTATTGGCCGAAGACAGCATGAAATCGGAAATGCGCGGCACGATTTCGGAGCGGAACCGCGAACCGTTGAACACACCGTAGTGCCCGACGCCCTTTTGCACGTAATGCACGCGGCGATGATCGGGAATCGACGTGCACAGCGAGTGCGTCGCTTCGGTTTGTCCAAGACCGGAGATGTCGTCGTTCTCGCCTTCGACCGTCATCAACGCGACGCGACGAATCTTGGACGGATCGACCAGCTTGCCGCGATGGATCATCTCGCCCTTGGGCAGCGCATGCTTG
Source organism: Bradyrhizobium sp. AUGA SZCCT0182 (assembly GCF_018130185.1). Taxonomy (NCBI): domain Bacteria; kingdom Pseudomonadati; phylum Pseudomonadota; class Alphaproteobacteria; order Hyphomicrobiales; family Nitrobacteraceae; genus Bradyrhizobium; species Bradyrhizobium sp. AUGA SZCCT0182. The sequence goes on from NZ_JAFCLY010000049.1 coordinate 58,238, forward strand.
ACGAACACGACGTCGACGGTCTGCAGGTAATATTCTGCGGTCAAATCCATCACCGCGAGATATTCGTCATAGAATTCGCGGTGCTTGTCGACCAGATCGCCGTCGCCCTTCACCAGATTGCTGAACAGCGCCTTGTGGGCGTCGGTGTGACGATCGAGATTCATCGTGATGAAGCCCGAAAGCTGCAGGAAGCCAGGATAGACGTCGCGCATCACGCCGGGGTGCGGGAACGGCACCTTGGTGATGACGTGGTTGCGGAACCATTCGATACCGCGCTCGGCGGCGAGATTGTTCACGGAGGTCGGATTACGGCGGGTGTCGATCGGGCCGCCCATCAGCGTCATCGACAGCGGCACGAAGGGATCGTTGGCGCCTTCCATCACGGAAACGGCTGCCAACACCGGCACCGAGGGCTGGCACACCGCGATGACATGCATGTTGCCGCCGAGCACGTGCAGCATCTCGATCACGTAGTCGACATAGTCGTCGAGATCGAAGCGGCCTTCCGCCAGCGGCACCATCCGCGCGTCGGACCAGTCGGTGATGTAGACTTCATGCGTCGGCAGGAAGGCTTCGACGGTGCCGCGCAGCAGCGTCGCGTAGTGACCGGACATCGGCGCCACGATCAGCACCCGCGGCTGCGGACTGCGCAGCGGCCGCGTCAGCTTGCGATCGAAATACAGCAAACGGCAGAACGGCTTTTCCCAGATCGAGCGAACCTCGACCGGGGTGCGAACGCCGTTCACTTCGGTCGTGTCGAGGCCCCAGTCGGGCTTGCCGTAACGGCGCGTGGTGCGCTCGAACAATTCGCAGGCCGCGGCGATCGATTTGCCGAATTCGGTGTGCGACCACGGGTTAAGCGGGTTCTGAAACAGGATCTTCGTGGCATCAGTCACGGCGCGGGCCGGATTGAGCGACGCGTGGCCCATTTCGTACATCCAGTACATCGGCGTCGTAAGTGCCGGACTGCCTTCGGCCACCAGTGGCGGTGCTCCGCCAAACTCACCAATCGGCATTGAATTCTGATCCCTCTTTTGCGCCGCAACACAGTGCCGAATGCGCAATAATGCGTCAATGCACACCTCAGTATATATACGTAGAGAAATGGCCAAAAACCTCAGAAATACACGGGAATTTGTGACTTATTCGCCACCCCCGAGCAAAGAACCGTGGTGTTTGGCGCTGCGCAAAAGGGCAAGAAAGATCGCAAATGACGCGATAAACAGCACCGCGTTGATCGCGAGCGACCACACCATCAGGTCGGTCCGGAACACGTGGTCGATCAACAGCGCGCGCATGCCCTCGAACACGTAAGTCGGCGGCAGCGTCCAGGCGAGATATTGCAGCCAGACCGGCAGCACCGACACCGGGTAATAGATGCAGGCGAGCGGCATCAGGCCGAACATCAGGGTCCACACGATGCTCTCGGCGCCGAGGCCATTGCGCAGCACCAGACCCGACACGAAGATCCCGATCGACCAGCTGGTGAAGATCAAATTGCAGAAGAACGCGATCAGCGGCAGGCCGATGGCGAAAAAATTGAAGTCGAACCAGAACAGCGCCAGCAGCGTCATCGGGATCACGCCGATCGCAAGCCGGATCAGGCTCATCACCATCAGCGAGATCAGGAACTCGATCGGCTTCAGCGGGCTCATCATCAGATTGCCGATGTTGCGCGCCCACATCTCCTCGAGGAACGAGATCGAAAAGCCGAGCTGGCCGCGGAACAGGATGTCCCACAGGATGACGGCGCCGATCAGCGAGCCGCCGGCCTGAGCGAAAAAACTCGACGTCTGTGAAATGTAGTTCTGCAGGAAACCCCAGGTGATGATCTGCAGCACCGGCCAGTAGATCAGCTCCAGAAGCCGCGGCCAGGACGACATCAGCAAATACCAATAGCGCAGCACCATCGCGTTGATGCGGTGCACCGAAATTCCGTGATGAACGGCAACCCCGCTCATGGCGCGCCTTCCCTCACCCGCCCGCGTGCGACGTCGAGGAAGACTTCTTCCAATGTCGCACGGTTGTAGCGCGCCATGATCTGATCGGGACTGTCGTCATCCTCGATCCGGCCGCGTTTCATGATGATGACGCGGTCGCACAGCCGCTCCACTTCCAGCATGTTGTGCGATGCCAGCAATATCGTCGCGTCATGTGCCTTGCGATAATCCTGCAGATGCTGGCGCACCCAATCGGCCGTATCCGGATCGAGCGAGGCCGTCGGCTCGTCGAGCAGCAACAGTTGAGGCTGATTGATCAGCGCTTTCGCCAGCGCAACGCGGGTCTTCTGGCCAGCGGAAAGTTTGCCGCTGGCGCGGTCGAGGAATTCCTCGAGATCAAGATCGGCGGCAAGCTGAGCGATGCGCTCGCGCAGGTTCTCCACCGCATAGAGCCGGCCGAAGATGGTGAGATTCTGCCGCACCGTGAGCCGCATCGGCATGTCGACATAGGGGCTTTCGAAATTCATCCGGCCCAGCACCTCGGCGCTTTGCTCGGGCATCGGATGTCCCAGCACCTGGATGCGGCCCGACGTCGGCAGCACCAGCCCCATGATCATCGCAATCGTCGTGGTCTTGCCGGCGCCGTTGCCGCCGAGCAGGCCGGTGATACTGCCGCGCGCGATGCGAAACGAGACATTATCCACCGCGCGGGTGGTCTTGTAGAGTTTGATCAGATGCGCGACCTCGATCGCGGATCCTGCCGGATCGACTGCGGGCAGCGGCATTGGCGCGGCGTCATTATTGACCATTTGGCCCTGTTCATTGGGCTATTGCAGCGGCTAGTGCAAGAAGGTCGTCATGCCCGGACACAGCCGTCCGAAGGACGGCGTCGCTTCCGCTCGCCTATGTCCCGGGCATCCACCACTTTCTTTCTTGCAGCCAAGACGCGGATGGCCGGGGATAGGCGAGCGAAAGCGACGCCGTCCTTCAGACCGCTACGCCCGGCCATGACGGAGAAATACCGACGGAATCGGGCGCGAATTTGTGATCGCGGCGCCACGCGGCTAAAGTTGCGGAATGACTGAAATTTCCAGCTCCGATTTTCGCCATCCACTCCGCCACGTCCGTCTCGATACGATATTGCGGCTGCGCTGGCTGGCGGCGCTCGGCCAGCTCAGCGCGATCTTCATCGTGGCGCACGGGCTGGAATTCGACGTTGCCATTATTCCTTGCGTCGCCATTGTCGGCCTCTCGGCGCTGGTCAATCTCGCACTGCAGATCGCGTTCAATCCGATGCAGCGGCTGGAACCGGTCTATGCGGCCGCATTGCTTGCGCTCAACATCGTCGAACTTGCGGCGCTGCTGTTCCTCACCGGCGGGCTGCAAAATCCGTTCTCGTTCCTGTTCCTGGCCCCCGTCCTGATCTCGGCGACGGCGCTGCCGATCCGGCTGACCATTGCACTTGGTGTGCTCGCGGTTGCCTGCGCCTCCGCACTGGTGTTTTTCCATCTGCCGCTGCCGTGGGACAGCGACGATCCGCTGGTGCTGCCGCCGATCTACCTGTTCGGCGTCTGGCTCTCGATCCTGGTCGCGATCGGCGTCACCTCGCTCTATGCGTTCCAGGTCACCGAGGAGTCCCGGAAACTGTCTGACGCACTGGCCGCCACCGAACTGGTGCTGACCCGCGAGCAGCACCTTACCCAGATCGACGGCCTTGCCGCCGCTGCCGCGCACGAACTCGGCACGCCGCTGTCGACGATCTTCCTGATTTCGCGCGAACTCGAAAAGACGGTTGACGGCAACGAACAGCTCGCCGGCGACCTCAAAACCCTGCGCGAGCAGGCGCAACGCTGCCGCGAAATTCTGGCCAAGATCACCCAGCTCTCCTCCTCCGGCGCACCGTTCGATCGGATGCCGCTGTCGACGCTGATCGAGGAAACGGTTGCACCGCACCGCGATTTCGGCGTCGCCATCAAGGTGCGGCTAGCGGTCGCAGCGACGCGTGAGCCGGTCGGCGCCCGTAACCCCGCCGTCCTCTATGGCGTTGGCAACATTCTGGAAAATGCGGTCGATTTCGCCCGGACCACGGTCGAGGTCAACGCCTGGTGGAACGCCGATACGGTCGAGATGATCATTTCCGACGACGGCCCGGGCATCGCCCCCGCCATGCTGAAACGCATCGGCGAGCCCTATTTATCGCGGCGGCGCAGCACCGATGAGGACCAAAGCGCGCGGGCCGGCCTTGGGCTCGGCATCTTCATCGCCCGTACCCTGCTGGAGCGCACCGGCGCCAAGGTCTCGTTTACCAACCGGACCTTTCCCGATCACGGCGCTGTGGTACAAATCGTCTGGCCGCGCGAACGCTTCGAAGCGGACGACACGGCGGCCGATAATGCCTCCTGGAACGGTTCCGGGGATACGGAATGACGGCCTGATCGACTTTAGAGGGCCTTGGCAGCGCCTTCGCGTCACGCCATATCTAGTTGTCTGTTTGACGCGTTTTCTGCCGCAGGTAAGTCTACGCAATCTGCGTAAACTTGATTGCTATGCGAACCGGTAACCACTTCGCTTGAGAACGCTATAGTATTGCTGCAACCGGGGGATACCCGACCTTGAACGCCATCACCGAACTGAACGACCTCACCGACCGCTCGCTCTTGATCGTCGAGGACGACAAGCCGTTTCTGGAGCGCCTGTCGCGCGCGATGGAAAGCCGCGGCTTCGCCGTGACGTCGTGCGATACCGTGTCCGACGGTCTCGCCCAGATCGGCCGTTCCGCGCCGGCTTTCGCCGTGGTGGATCTGCGGCTCGGCGACGGTAACGGGCTCGACGTGGTATCGGCGCTGAAGCGCAAGCGCCCCGAGGCGCGTGCGATCGTGCTGACCGGTTACGGCAACATCGCCACCGCCGTCACGGCGGTGAAGATGGGCGCGGTCGACTATCTCTCGAAGCCCGCCGACGCCGATGACGTGGTCGCCGCGTTGCTCGCCAGCGGCACCGAGAAATCCGAACTGCCGGCGAACCCGATGTCGGCGGACCGCGTGCGCTGGGAACACATCCAGCGGATCTATGAAATGTGCAACCGCAACGTCTCGGAGACCGCGCGGCGCCTGAACATGCACCGCCGTACCCTGCAGCGCATTCTGGCCAAGCGCGCGCCGCGGTAATTTGCCGGCAGGGATCGGCGGCTTCGGTCCTTCAGGCTACTTCTCGATGAGGAGCATCCGCAGGCAGCGGATACATGTCCTTGAACGGCGACGGCTTCCCGATCGCATACCCCTGCGCATAGTCGACACCGACTTCGCGCAGGGCTGGGAGTATCTCGTCGTTCTCGACGAATTCGGCAACCGTGCTCTTTCCCATCACCTTGGCGACGTGAACGATCATTTCGACCATCGCCCGGTCCATCTTGCTGTTCAGCATTTCCCTGACGAAGCTGCCATCGATCTTGATGTAGTCGACCGGGAGGTGCTTCAAGTACGAGAAGGACGACATACCGGTGCCGAAATCGTCAAGTGAGAAGCGGCAGCCCAATTTCTTCAACGCCTCGATAAACCGTTTGGCGCTGTGCATATCGGCGATCGCGCTGGTTTCGGTGATCTCGAAACAGATCATTCCGGGCGGCACCCGGTAAATATCGAATTGCCGGCGTACATATTCAACGAAATCATCGTCGCCGAACGTCGCGCCGGAGAGATTGATGGCGCAGCTCGATAGTTGAGTCGGTTCGGAGCAACTCAACCGTTCGGCGATCAAGGCAAATGCGTTTCGGATGACCCAGCGATCGATCAGCGGCATCAGGCCGTAGCGCTCCGCCGCCGGCATAAAGCTGCCGGGCTGGACCAATTTTCCGTCTTCGTCGCGCAACCTGAGCAGCAACTCGACATGGGAACGATCCTGCTCAGCCTTGTTGAGCGAGCGAATTTCCTGCGCGAACAGACAGAACCGTTGTTCGTCAAGCCCGTTCCTGATCCTCTGCACCCAGGCCATTTCACCGACGCGTTCGACCAGTTCAGCATCGCTGGGATGGTAGACCTGAATGCGATTGCGTCCCTTCTCCTTTGCCATGTAGCAGGCCATATCGGCCGCCCGCAGCGTTGCCTCCATGGCATTGGCCTCGGCGACATGCACGAGACCGACGCTGACGCTGATATTGAAGGAGCATGCATTCCAGACGAACCTCAACTCCTGCACGGCAAGCCGGAGGCGTTCCGCAATCGCGACCGCCGAACCGGCGTCGCAGTCCTGCAACAGAACGCCGAACTCGTCGCCGCCCAATCGCGCCAGCAGGCCGGCGCCGCGAAGATTCTCCTGCAGCAAAGCCGCCGTATGTTTTAGCAATTGATCCCCGGCGGCATGACCACAGGTGTCGTTGACGACCTTGAACTGGTCGAGGTCGAGGAACATCAGGGAATGCTCGCTGGGCTGATCGGACAGCCGGTCGAGCGCCGCTCCAAGGCGGGTTTCAAATTCGCGACGATTGACCAGGCCCGTCAAGGCGTCATGCGATGCCTCCCAGGACAGCTTTGCGAGGAACTCCTGTTCGGCAGCCTCGAAGCGCATTCGTTGCTTCAGCATTTTGCGCGTATGCCAGACAATCAGCGAAACCAGCGACATTGCCGTCAGCAGGTTTGCCACCGTCAGCACGGACTTGAGAAACCGCGAGCCTTCTCCAAGATTCTCCGAGAAGGCGCTTGCATGGGGCGCGAGCCGCCGATCGATGAAATCGATTTGCTCCTTGTGGAAGGCTGCACGCCCGCCGACCGCGGGACCGCTGGACAACTCCTCATGCAGGAGGTCGCCAAGCGACACCAGCTGATCCAGAAATGGATCTGTCCCTCTCCAGTGCCGGATCGCCGTTTTGACATATGGGCCGTGCTGGAAATAGCGGAAGAGCCGGATCATTCCTGGAATATCGGCGGGATGATTTCCGCCTCCCAGGAGGCCGTCCCGGGCGGCATCCAGATCGGGGGTCGGCTGCTCCAGCGCACGTCGCGCGACCCGGTCGCTGAGCGGAACGGCGATCGCCTTCCTGAACCGGTCGAAGGACTCTTCGTCAGCGGTCTGGGAATAAACCGAGAGAAAGTGGATGGCGTCTTTTTGGCTCTTCGACCACATGCCCTCGCCGCCGACAAAGGCGCGAACCGACGAGAGCAGCTCCAGACTAAGGCCGGCCAGAAGCCCCTGAAAAATCACAACCGCCACGAAGGGCGCTACAAGCCGCAAAAGGCGATTTTTGCCGCGCGTGGGACCCATCATTTGCGGTGCCTGATCTGTCCTTCAGCGCGAAACCGCGCGACGTTAGGGCCTGCTTTCGTTTGGGCCCGATTGCGTTGCCTTTTGTCTGCTGACCGCGCCGGTGTGGCGCTCAAACACCTGATGTCCGCAGTACCGGCAGGCTGTATTATTGGAGTAGGATTGGCGGCTTAAGATCGCGTGCGACAGGCCCCACGCGCGATATCTAAGATCGATCGTAGTGAAGGGCATGTGAACACCTCGACATCCAATTGCATTTCAGTTTCATCGAATGCCTTTGCCCGCGATTGCGGCGATCAGAGTTCCACCAGCGGAACTTGATGCGCATTTCGATTCAATCTTCAAAGAGCAGATATGACTTCGCGATCTCGCCGCTGCTACGCGCGAAGTTTTGCAAGAGACCTTTCGCCATCTGAAAACAGAGAGGGCGCAGGGAAGACCGGGTGCGCGCTGCACCCGCGGTCTCGCGTGCGGTTTGCACAAAACAAAGTGCACACGA
>NZ_JAFCLY010000005.1:0-278253 GCF_018130185.1 Bradyrhizobium sp. AUGA SZCCT0182
GCCCTGCCTTGCGGCACGAGAAGCGCGTCCAGGCGCAGCATGTCGAGACGTTGATCGAATTCCGCCTCGGACAGTCGCGGATCGAGAGGAACCGCGATGCTGCAGCAGGCCACTGCCACGATGGCGAGAACCGCCTCCGCGCCGTTCGGCATCAGTACCCCGATGCGGGCCTTGCAATCGAACCCGGCCAAACGAAGCTGCCGGCGGATGCCGTCCAACTGGCCCTGAAGATCGCAGTACGTCAGCGGCGCAAACTTGGTGGAGACGATCGCAGGCTGGTCCGGGAACCGGCTGGCAGTCCGACCTATGACTTGGCCCAGCGTGCATTGGACCTCGGGCTCTGCGCCGTCGCGGACGGACGAGGCTCCCTCGGACCAGATCGCGCGAGCGGAGTTCGCGTTCTCCAGGAGCAAATTCGTCACACAAGCCTCCCGTGACCACAAGAATGTGACCGCTGTGTGCCGCCGCTACACCAAGCCACTGCAATCGCCAGTGGCAAGGATTACATCCACCTCCCCACTGACCGGACAACTGGCAATGATGAGTACCTCGGATGGGTAGGTGAATTCTGCCTATGGAGTTCTGTATCCGTTGGCAGCGTATCGGGCACGCGATAGAGCTCTGGAAGGCACATGGCCTTTCCTACGAAAATGGTCGCAGGCAGGCGTTGCTCGTCATGTAACAGGGGTCGCCCGCCTTGTTTGCTCACGTGCGGCCGGCCAGGCTCCGATGGGCGCGGATGATTCTATGTCTCTATTCCGGTTTCACCCACCACTGGCAATTCGCAAGCGAGGCCTGAGAAGTGCAATACTAGCGGGCCTGGGCCGCGGCACGCATAGCTGGCCAGCTCTTCTTGTGCTGAAGGGGCTCAATGCCGCACTTATGGCGGTATCGAATTTTGTCCTCGCGTATGTGCTGATTCGAACAGTTGGCCTCGAGTCGTATGCTTTTATTGCGGGCTTGCTGGCGGTCGCTGCTCTCGTGGTGCAATGCGATCTCGGAATTACCGTTCTGACATTTTCCGAACTGCGGTCTCACTACCTGAGTGAGGCTCACAAACGTAAGGCGAACCAGGGTGACCATGACCTGGTGCGAGCGACCGTGACGATCTACACCGCGATCGCTGCCATCGCCGTCACAATTCTGGGTGTGGCGTTGATTGCCGGCATTGTTCCTGTCGCACATCATGGCATCGCCTACTTCCTGATTTTCGCCGGAGCTGTCTGTCCGTTGCCACGTATGCCGCTTCGCGCGGCCATCAACGCCAGGGATGGCTTTGTTTGGACGGAGGGCGTTGATCTGGTGAGACGTGTTGCGATCCTGGCGGTGACCATCGCGATGCTTTTTGGCCTTTCGTTTGTCGCATATGGCGCGCTGAGCTTGTTCATATGGGTGACGTCGATAGCGGCTCTGGTCTGGCTCGCCCGCCCACACGGCTTTGCATTGCAGAGTGGAGTGTTTTTCAAGGGTTTGCTTTTTCTGAGGCGAAAATTTCGGAAGGCGCGCGCGGCGGTCGTGTCGTCATCGGCTGAGTTTGTGATCAGCATTTTTCCGTATTACTTGCTGTCTGCAACAGGGGATGGATCGGCAATTGTCGCGTTCGATATGTTCCATAAGGTGTCGCGCTTCGCGATGGTGACCTACCTGATTGGCGCAGAAACGGCCCTCCCTCATCAAACGCGCGCGCTACATAACGCAAATGCGTCCGGATTGGGTAGGGCAACTGCGGCCGGATTCCTGTTGGGTTTATTGCCGATGACCCTGGGCATTGTCGCGGTCTCCATGTTCGGCGAAAGGATATTTGGTACTATTTTGAACCATAGCGGAATAGTCTCGCCGACCATGCGCACCGCACTTTGTGCAATGCTCGTGTTCATGCTGATACAAACAACGTGCGCATTTGTGCTGGTCGGCGCGGGAAAATTTGAGGCGCTCGCCCGTCGCGCCAACATTACCCTTGCGGGGATGGTGCTGATCAGCGCTCTTATGTTTCTGTTTCATTGGAGCATCGACACGTTTATCGTCGCCTATGTGTGTGTCTATGGAGGAGGCGCTTTGCTGTACGCGGCGTGTCTGTATTCGCTGAGCAGATCCTTGTGGGAAAAGAGCTCTCACGCCTTCAAAATGGGAACGTAAATCGGCGATGGAAATGTGCCAATCTGCGGTGGCGCCGGCGGCTTCTCACGAAAGCAGGGGAGAGGCAATCGCCCGCAAGGACGCTCGACGGGATTGTCGCGCGTATCCGGCCAGGCTTCGATCACTTCACAGTATCCTGCGGTTTTGCGTTGACATCAAACTGTGATGCATTGGACCATGGCGCACGCGTTCATCGCACCGGCCGCAAACTCAGAACAACAAGAAGCTGAAAATGATGATCCTCTATTCCGCAGCGCTTAGCATGTTTGGTGCCAAGGTCCAGATCGCCCTGATCGAGAAGGCAATCGATTTCCAGCTGGTCATGGTGCCATACGATCGCGATCGCGGCTACGAGCCGAAACATCCCGAGGTGCTGCGGGTCAATCCGAAGCGGCAGGTGCCGGTGCTGATCGACGGTGACGTGGAGATTTTCGACTCGACACAGATCGTCGAGTACCTGGAGGACGTGCAACCGGCGCCGCCGCTGTGGCCCCGCAAGCCCGCCGCGCGGGCCGCCGCACGCCTGCTCGAGATGAAGTCCGATGAAGTTTACTTCCCGCACGTCGTTAAGTTAATGGGACTGCAGGACAGGGCCGACGACCCGGCCGCAGTCGCAGCACGTGACCGTGCGTCACGCTATTACTTGGAGATGGATGCGCTTCTGGCTGATCGCGAATGGCTCGCTGGCGATTACACCTACGCAGACATTGCGTTCTACATGGCTTCCCTGTTCGGCGAACGCATGGGAGCGGTGCTGGGGCAGGAGACACCGAGGCTGCTTGCATGGCGCGACCGCATGACCTTGCGGCCCGCCGTGATGCCGGTTGTCACCGCGCTGGCGCGTTACCTGTCGAGTCAGGGGCGACCGGTGCCGGGGTGGCTCGATGCAGCCGTGAGATAGCCGAGCGGCGTTCACCCCAGGCGCCAACGCGCATCATGAGCCGCGATACGGTCCAGGCGCTTTTGGTCGTCGACAAAGCCGAGCTCGTCGCGTTCGAGCCAGCCCGCAACACCATTCCGCCCCCTTCCTGCGGCCTGGATTGAGCGGTATCAAGGAGCTGCTCGGGCGGTGAGCTGTTGCCCCCGACGCCAGCAGGGGTCGTTACATGGCATTTGAACTGTTCCAACTGACCGGCCAAAGGGCGCTCATTACCGGCTCGTCGCAGGGCATCGGCTTCGCGCTGGCGCAGGGCCTTGCCGAACACGGCGCCGAGATCGTCCTCAACGGCCGCGACGCCGGCAAGCTGGAGGCGGCCGCGGCGAAACTCAAGTCCGCCGGACACAAGGTATCGGTCGCCGGCTTCGACGTCACGAACGCGCAAGCCGCCAAGGATGGCGTCGGGGCGATCGAGCAGAATACCGGGCCGATCGATGTCCTGATCAATAACGCCGGCATGCAGTTCCGCTCGCCGCTCGAAGACTTTCCCATCGAGAGGTGGGAGCAATTGCTCGCCACCAACATTTCGAGCGCGTTCTATGTCGGCCAGGCCGTCGCCCGCCACATGATCCCGCGCGGCCGGGGCAAGATCATCAACATCGCCTCGGTGCAGAGCGAGCTCGCGCGCCCGGGTATTGCGCCCTACACCGCAACCAAGGGGGCGATCAAGAACCTGACCCGCGGCATGTGCACCGACTGGGCCAAATACGGCCTGCAGATCAACGCGCTCGCGCCGGGTTACTTCAAGACCCCGCTCAACCAGGCGCTGGTGGACAATCCGGAATTCTCGGGCTGGCTCGAAAAGCGAACCCCTGCCGGACGCTGGGGCAATGTCGAGGAGTTGGTCGGCGCCGCCGTGTTCCTGTCCGGCAAGGCGTCGTCCTTTGTCAACGGGCACACGCTCTATGTCGATGGCGGGATCACCACCAGTCTGTAAGGTTCGTGCCGCGGGAGTTTCACCATGAAAGCCGTCGTCATCCATGCCGCCCGCGATCTGCGGGTCGAGGAACGCGAACCCGAGGCTGCCGGCGCGGGACAGGTCGAGATCGCCGTCGAGGCCGGCGGCATCTGCGGCTCGGATCTGCATTATTTCAACCATGGCGGCTTCGGCACGGTGCGGGTGCGCGAGCCGATGATCCTCGGTCACGAAGTGGCCGGGACCATCAGGGCGCTGGGGGCGTCGGTATCAGGGCTTGCGATCGGCGACCGCGTCGCGGTGTCGCCGAGCCGGCCCTGCAACGCCTGCGACTATTGCCTGAAGGGCCAGCAGAACCAGTGCCTCAACATGCGCTTCTACGGCAGCGCGATGCCGATGCCGCATATCCAGGGTGCGTTTCGCCAGCGCCTCGTCGCGGAAGCCTGGCAATGCCACAAGGTCGCCGACGGCGTCTCGATCAACGAGGCGGCTTTTGCCGAGCCGTTCGCCGTTGTCCTGCATGCGGTCAACCGCGCCGGATCGCTGCTCGGCAAGCGGGTGCTGGTAACGGGATGCGGCCCGATCGGCGCCCTGGCGATCGTGGCGGCGCGTCTGCACGGTGCGCGGGAGATCGTTGCGACCGACGTCATGGCCGCGGTTCTCCAGAAAGCGCTCGGGCTCGGCGCCGACCGGGTGATCAATGTCGCTGAAGCCCCCGATCAACTCGGCGCCTATTCGGCCAACAAGGGCTATTTCGATGTCCAGTTCGAGGCGTCCGGCAACGAACGGGCGGTCCGCTCGGGGCTGGAGGTGCTCAAGCCGCGCGGCATACTGGTTCAGCTCGGCCTCGGCGGCGACGTTTCGATCCCGCAGAACATGGTGGTGGCCAAGGAGATCGAAATGCGCGGCACCTTCCGCTTCCATGAAGAATTCGGACTCGCCGTCGACCTCATCAACCAGAAACGGGTGGATCTGGCGCCGCTGCTGACCGGCGTTTTTGGACTGGAAGAGGCGATACACGCCTTCGAGGTTGCGGGAGATCGCAGCCGATCCATGAAGGTTCAGCTAAGCTTCTGAAGATACCGGACAAAGATAATAGGGGGAGTACAAAATGAAGCTCGTACGTCTGTTGGGTGCGGTGGCGTGCCTGATCCTGTTTCAGGCTTCGGCAATGGCGCAGGAAGTGTCGCTGCGTCTCGTTACGGCCTTTCCGGAAAACAGTTTTTACGTTTCCCATCTTTTGAAGTGGGTGAAATCGGTAAACGAGCGCGGCAAAGGGGTCCTGCAGATAAACTTCATTGGCGGCCCGCGCGCCATTCCCACATTTGAAGTCGGCAACGCGGTGAAGACGGGTGTCGTCGACATAGCCCTGTCGACGGGGGCTTTTTACACCAATGTCATGCCCGAAGCCGACATGTTGAAGCTCGCTGAAAGGCCGGTCGCTGAGCAACGAAGGAACGGAGCCTTCGACTACATCAACAAGGTGTGGAACGAGAAGGCCAACATGCAGTACCTGGCACGGATGGTCGAGAACCAGCCGTTCCATCTCTATCTCAACAAGAAGATCGACAAGGCGGACCTTACCGGCCTCAAGATCCGGATCACGCCGGTTTATCGCGAGTTTTTTCAGGCGCTCAATGCGAATGTCGTCACGACGGCTCCAGGTGAAGTCTATACAGCGCTGGAGCGAGGGGTTGTTGATGGCTATGGCTGGCCGATCGGCGGGTTGTTCGACCTGAACTGGCAGCAGCACACCAAATTTCGCGTCGATCCGGGCTTTTACGATGCGGAGGTTTCCATCATCGTCAATCTGGACAAATGGAAGGGCCTTACCGAGAAGCAGCGTGACTTCCTGAACGGCATGGCGTTGGAGCTGGAGGCCGGCAACGGCTTCTGGAAGCAGTACGCCGTCGATGAGGAAAAGCGGCAGGCGGATGCCGGCATCCAGACGATCAAGCTGGATGGCGACAAAGCGAAGGTCTTCGTCGATACCGCCTATAGCGTCGCTTGGGCGGCTGCGAGCAAGGCGAGCCCGGTGCATGCTGAAAAGCTGAAAGCGTTGTTCGGGAATCGCTGATATTTGCGACGTCCGCCAGTGTCGAGAGTGTGGTCAATGGATGTGCTGGATCGGTCGATTGGCAAGCTTTGCCTCGCGTTGGTATCCCTGGCATGTGCGTTACTGTTCGGGATGATGTTGGTCATTTGCGTTGACGTGTTCTTGCGCAATGTGGCCGTGCCAGGGATGCCGCGCGGCTTCGCTTTGGCCAGCGACTTGTCCGAGTCTGCGATCTACCTGATGACCTTGCTGTCGGCGCCGTATCTGTTGCGAAGCGGTCGGCATATCCGGATCGATATTTTGCTCCACATGGTGCCGGCGCGGATCGGCTGGCTGATGGAGTTGTTTGCTGCCTGCGCGATGCTGGCTTGTTGCGTTACGATGATCTGGTACGGCTTCGTTGTTACCGGGCGAAGCGCGGGCAGTAGCGCAATGCTCATTAAAACGGTGGTTTATCCGGAGTGGTGGAGCCTGCTGCCGCTGCCGTGTGTGTTCGTGCTGTTGTCGCTCGAGGCAATCTTCCGGCTGCGAAGCCTCATTGACGGGCCGCGGCAGCCGCGCAACGAGCAGGTGTCGGTGTCATGATGAGTTGGGAAGCTGCAGCCTGGTTGCTGCTTGGTGGATCAACCGTTCTGATGTTCGCCGGATTGCCGGTCGGCTTTGCGTTTCTCCTCATCAATCTGATTGGAGCTTACCTTTTTATGGCCGGTGAAGCCGGCCTGTCCCAACTCGTGCGCAGCTCGGTCTCCTCGATCACCACGTTCTCCCTGACGCCGATTCCGCTTTTTGTCCTGATGGGTGAAGTCCTTTTTCACACCGGTTTGGCGGTCAAGGTCATCGACGGAATTGAGAGGGTCATCAAGCACGTCCCGGGCAGACTTGCGGTGGTCGCGGTCGTGGCCGGAACCGTGTTCAGCGCGATTTCGGGATCGACAATCGCAACGACGGCGATGCTCGGCAGCCTGATGGTGCCGATCATGCTGTCGAGGGGCTATCATCCCACGATGGCAACGGGCCCCATCATGGCGATTGGCGCGGTCGATATGCTGATTCCGCCGAGCGCCCTTGCCGTTCTGTTGGGGAGTCTCTCCGGCATTTCGATCTCCAAACTCCTCATCGGGGGAGTTATGCCGGGCATCATTCTTTCGGTTCTCTTCGTGGGGTGGATTATCCTGCGCACGCTATCCAAGCCGGAATTGGCGCCCGATAGCGATTTCAAGGAATACAGCGGATGGGCGAGGTTCAGTCCCCTCGTACTTTACGTGGTGCCGCTGGTTTCGATCTTCGGGCTCGTGGTCGGTGCGATGGTGGCCGGCTGGGCAACGCCGACAGAGTCTGCTGCGATCGGCGCTTTCGCGACGATCGTCCTCGCGGGCGTCTACCGAGCGTTGACGCCGAAAGTTCTGTGGCAATCCCTGCATGGCACGGTGCTTATTTCCGGGATGATTCTCTTCATCATCATCGGAGCAACGACCTTTTCTCAAATATTGTCGTTTTCCGGCGCCACGAATGGAATCGTCAACATCATCACGCAAAGCGGGCTTTCGGCCAACGCCCTGGTCATCGTCATGTTGTTGATCCTGATCGCGCTCGGCGTCTTCATCGATCAGGTCAGCATGATGCTGATCACGCTTCCCATCTTCATGCCTCTGGTGAACTCACTTGCGATCGACCCGGTGTGGTTTGGGGTGCTGTTCCTGATCTGCATGCAACTTGGAATGCTGCTGCCGCCCCACGGCCTGTTGCTGATGACGATGAAGGGGGTGACGCCGCCTCAAGTATCGATGGGGCATATCTTCCAGGCGGTCGTTCCATACCTCGTCATCAGCATTGCAGTTCTCGCGCTGGTCTATCTGGTGCCTGGAGTGGCGACCTGGATGACGAAGGCGTTGTAGCGCATGAGACCTGGCACGATGCCGGCAAGGGATCGTTTTGGTCGCATAGCCAGGCTCCCGGTTTAAGCGAAACGCGACATGACGGATTGGGTACTCAAGAAGGATTACTGAGCTCCCTCGATCTCGGCGGTGTGAGTGTTGAGGACGACAATGGTCCCGCTACAGCTCAGCGCCGGACAGCGGTTTCCAAGAACTCCTGCACCGAGTGCGGCACCTCATCGAATTCAGGAAAGCGCCGACGCAACTCGTCGGCAATATCCACCGTGACGTCGCGCGACCAGCCCTCGGCCGTATTGAAGGCGACGATCCGCACCGGATGGCTAAACTGGTCTTCCAGAAGACGGCGGATCAGCGCCTCGCGGTCGGTGCCTTCCTCGTCTGCCTCGCACCAGGCGCGTCCGAGCCTGCCAAAATCGTTTAGCACCAGATAGATGTCGTGATCGCCGCGATGCGGCACGATGGACGGGGAGCGAGGCATGCGGAATAACTCCCGCGCGAGAACAGGGTATGGAACCTTACTCTGTTCCAATCCCTTGTGTTTGGAAAATCCGAGGTAAATCAAACGGATGATAGATGAGGGCGCGATGGGAGCCTATGCTCACGCCGCTGGGCTTTCAGCGCATCTGGTCCAGCAAGCCTTGGCCTCAGCTCGCAAGCCTCCGAGCTGGGGCTTTTTCCTTCTACGAACAGTGGCGTTGCCCTGAGCATTTCCAGGGCCTGAGGTGCCAAAACGATCCCGGTTGCTGAAGTCCCGGTGACGACAACCACTCATCGCGATGAGCGGTAGTGTCGACTGCCTGATCTTTTTCGATGGCCGTCTCAGCAGCGGCCGGCATCGTTGCAATCTGTGCCTCCAGCAGCGCCCGCTCGGCTTCCGCGATCATCGCCAGCGCAAGGCGCGCAGCACTGCAAACGACGCAGAGCAGTGCTTCCATTTTATGAGGGAAGCCGGTCCCTGTGCCTTTCGCGTAACACTCTCCAGGAAAGAAGTCTGAAGACACATGTGCTGACTGTCTGGTGCTTGGATCGTTACCTAAATCTGTGACCTAAGATAATCGAATCGTTTCGGAGCGAGGCCTGAACGAGGTCCCTCCGAAACAGCAGGAAGCGGACCATGAAGTCAATCAACAGCGCAGTGCTTGCCTCGGTAGCATGTCTCGTCGCCACGGGCGGAGCCCAGGCCGCGGATCTTCCAGTCAAGGCCAAGGCGGTCGAATATGTCAGGATATGCTCCCTCTATGGAAATGGCTTCTACTTCATCCCGGGTACCGACACCTGCTTCAAGCTCGGCGGATACCTGCGCGCCGATGTCACCTTCAACGGCGGTGGCATTCAGGGCACCCCGGCCTGGAGTGGCGCCGCGGGTCAAAAAAGCCGGCTGAGCAACTACTATTTCGCGCGCGCCCGCGAAAACCTCAACATCGATACGCGTACCGCGACCGAATATGGTGTGCTCCGTACATACTTCGATGCGAATTTCTCCTGGACCTCGGGTACCTATGCCTCCACCGGCGCTGGCGGCACCGTTTACTCTGCGGCCGCCCAGGCTGGTGGCTTTGGTGGTGTTGGTAACCCCTCTGACGGCGGTCTATCCGGTGGTTCGTTCGCCCTCAACCTCGCGTTCATCCAGTTCGCCGGCTTCACGATCGGCAGGGCAATATCCCAGTTCGACACACCATTCGCCGGCTATCCCGCCAACATCACTGACGCGCTGCTCGGCGGCCACTCCGACACGACAGGCGTGAACCAGTTCTCCTATACGGCGGATTTTGGTCAGGGCATCACCGGTGCGATCTCGTTGCAGGATCAAGTCACCTACTACCAGACCAATTTGTGGAACGCGTCCACCCTCACCGCGGCCAACTTCGCGGGCGGCGTGTATGGCGCCAATGCCTTCGGCGGCACGCGGTCTCCGGACATCGTCGGCATGCTTCGCGTCGACCAGGCTTGGGGCATGTTCCAGGCCTCGGTAGCCGCGCACAACATCCACGCGGCCTATTACGGCGGGACAGAAACTTCAGGTCATCCCAGCGACAAGTGGGGCTGGGCTGGTCAACTGGCCATGACGATCAAGAACCTGCCGACCGGCCCGGGCGACGACATCGATATTTCATTTGGCTATTCGGACGGTGCCAGCCGTTACGTCTGGCAGAGTCTGGTCGCGCCCACCGTCGCCATGTATGGCAGCAGCGGCCTGGCTGGCGTTTACCAAGGGCTGAGTATTGGGGGCGTTTCTGACGGCATTTTCACGACCGGCAATGGGATCGAGACGACCAAGCTGTGGGGCTTTCGTACTGGCTACACGCACAACTGGAACAGCCAGTGGAATTCAGCGCTCTTCGGCTCCTACACGTCGGTCAGCTACAATGCCACGGCAAGAGGTTATATCTGCGCCACCGTCGCCACCTTCCTGACGCCCGGCTCGACCTGCAACCCGAACTTCAACGTCGCGCAGATCGGTGCGAACACGCGCTGGTCCCCGGTGAAGAACCTCACTTTCACGAGTGAGCTGATGTACACACTGGTAGATCAGCAATATTCCGGCGTCGCCGCCTTGCCGGCCGTCAGTGTCAAGCCGGCAGCCCTGTACGAACTCAAGGACCAGGGCACATTGTCACTCGCCTTCCGCGCGCAGCGTAACTGGTAAGACGGGCCTACGCTTGCGGCGGGTTGCTCATCTCGCTGAGCGACTGCCGCATGGCTTCCACTAGGTCCAAAGCCACTGGCGAGGGACTGCGCTGCGGCGGAAACACCGCAGCGAATTCGAAATCGATCCGCGGCAGGAAAGGGCGCGCCACGACGCCGCGGCTCTCGAACTCCTGTGCCGTAAAGGGATCGCAGATCGCAACCCCGAGCCCGGATGACACCAGCCCGCACATGATCTCGGACAGGCTGGTCTCGACCCGAAGAACCCGGCGGACATCGTCGCGATTGAAGGCCTGGTCGATCAGATGTCGGCCGGTCGATCCCGCCGTCAGGGACACGAAGGTCTCGCCTTCGAAATCGCGCGGCTGCAGCGTCGCCTTGGCCGCGAGCCGGTGTCCGGCTGGCAGAACCGCGACGCGGGCCGGCGCAGGCAACCGCACGCTCGACAGGCCTGCATGGGCGATCGGCACTTCGGCGAAACCGATGTCACATTGGTTGTTCAGCACCCAGTCGACCACAATCGGTGAGATCACGCCGAAGAACGACAGATTGAGGTTTGGCCGCTCCATCAGGAATCGCCCGGAGAGCCTCGGCAGATAGCCGTTGGACAGCGCCGGCAGGGCCGCGATCCGCAGCGTGCCGGTCCGGCGGCTGCGGATTTCCTCGGCTGCCGCCGCGATCCGCTCCAGACCGACGAAGGACCGTTCGACCTCCATGTAGAGCGCCGTCGCGGCAGCCCTCGGCACCAGTCCGGTGCCGCGCTTGTCGAACAGCTCCATTTTCAGCAGCGCCTGGAAGTCGCGCAGCAACCGGCTGACGGCCGGCTGCGTCACAGCCATCAGCTTTGCCGCTTCCGTCACGCTGCCTGTCAGCATCATCGCGCGGAAGGCCTCGACCTGCCGCGAATTGATCCGCGCCATCTTCATTCCATCCATAATATTCCGGCATGAAGAGGGTGCCATTATTAATTGGACGACGAAAGCGTGGATTGCGATCTTTTTCATCAAGGGTGGAGGTAGCTGATTTTTTGGGCGACGCCGGTCGGGAGCGGACCGGTGAAGGCCAAATTTCCACGCGGATCCGACGTTGCGTCGTACCGCGATACCGAGAGCCGGTCAGAACAAGGATGCGCTCCGGGTGTCACCTAGCAAACGGATACGGAGATCGATCGATATGAAGCATCTCGCCCTTGTCGGAGCCGTCAGCATTGCCGCGATCGCCTTAGCCCCGTCGGCGGGTTTGGCGCAGCAGAAGACGCTCTATGTCGCCGGTTACGGCGGCTCGTTTGAGAAGACGATCCGCGACGAGGTCATCCCGGCCTTCGAAAAGGCGAACGGCGTCAAGGTCGAATATGTCGCCGGCAACTCGACCGACACGCTCGCCAAGCTGCAGGCGCAGAAGGGCAATCAGCAGATCGATGTGGCGATCGTCGATGACGGTCCGATGTACCAGGCCATCCAGCTCGGCTTCTGCGGCAAGCTCGAAGGCCTTCCCGCTGATATCTACGAGGCCGCACGCTTCAAGGACGACCGCGCGGTTGGCATTGGTCTGGTCGCAACCGGCCTGATGTACAACACCAAGATCTTCGCTGAGAAAGGCTGGGCACCGCCGACCTCCTGGAACGATCTCAAGGATCCAAAATATCAGAAGCAACTGGTCATTCCGCCCATCAACAACACCTATGGTCTGCACACATTGCTGATGCTCGCCCGGATGAACGGTGGCAGCGAGGCC
Organism: Bradyrhizobium sp. AUGA SZCCT0182; assembly: GCF_018130185.1. Taxonomy (NCBI): domain Bacteria; kingdom Pseudomonadati; phylum Pseudomonadota; class Alphaproteobacteria; order Hyphomicrobiales; family Nitrobacteraceae; genus Bradyrhizobium; species Bradyrhizobium sp. AUGA SZCCT0182. Next base: position 12,321 of record NZ_JAFCLY010000005.1, read on the forward strand.
AACGTCGACGCGGGCTTCAAGATCATCAAGGCCGACGTCAATCCCAACGTGCTGGCCTATGAGCCTTCGCCGGGCAAGATGACCGAGCTGTTCCAGTCCGGCCAGGCCGTGTTGGCCGTGTGGGGTACGGCCCGGGTCCAGAGCTTCGCCAACACCGGCTTCCCCGTCGACTTCGTCTATCCGAAGGAAGGTGCGGCCACGCTGCTGACGACCGCCTGTCCGATCACCAAGCCAAACGCATCGCCGCTTGCCTCGGCATTCGTCAAGACGCTGCTCGAGCCGAAAATACAGCTCGTGCTGCTGAAGGACTACGGCTACGGCCCGGTATTGAAGTCGGTCGTGGTCCCGCCGGAGCTCGGCAAGATGGCGCCGATCGGCGAGCGCGCCGCAAAACTCTATACGCCCGACTGGACCGTCATCAACGACAAGCGCGAGGAATGGACCAAGCGCTGGAATCGCGAGGTCGAGCGCTGAGCCAAGAGCTGAGCCACAGCTCGGCGCCGGCGGACACGATTTCGGCGATGGCTCCGCGCGACGCCGCAGGCCCATCGTCGCGCTTTGCCACAGCAGCACCCGGAAGCATCCATGTCCTTTCTTGAGCTCGACCGTGTCGCAAAACAGTTCGGCGCGCAGACTGTGGTCGATGACTTCAGTCTGACCGTCGGCAAGGGCGAGTTCGTCTCCTTCCTCGGTCCGTCGGGCTGTGGCAAGACCACGACACTGCAGATGATCGCGGGCTTCCTCGATCCCACGCGCGGCGCGATTCGGCTCGAGGGACACGACCTGACCGTGGTGCAGCCGGCGAAGCGCGGGCTCGGCATCGTATTTCAGAGTTATGCGCTGTTCCCGCATATGACGGCGGCCGAGAACGTCGCCTTTGGCCTCGAGATGCGGCGCGTGCCGCGGTCCGAGTGCAGCGAGCGCGTCCGCGCCACGCTGGCCATGGTCGGGCTCGCCGGCTACGAGGAGCGTTATCCGCGCCGGATGTCCGGCGGTCAGCAGCAACGCGTCGCGCTTGCCCGCGCGCTCGTGATCCGGCCGAGCGTGCTGCTGCTCGACGAGCCGCTGTCGAACCTCGACGCCAAGCTGCGCGAGGAGATGCAGATCGAGCTGCGCCAGATCCAGCGAAATCTCGGCACCACCACGATTCTCGTCACCCACGACCAGAACGAGGCGATGTCGCTGTCCGACCGGATTGTGGTGATGAGCCAGGGCCGCATCGAGCAGATCGGAACGCCGCAGGAAACCTATGAGCGGCCGGCTTCCGCCTTCGTGTCCCAGTTCCTCGGCAAGACCAATGATTTCGCCGCGACCATCGACCGGACCGCCACGCCGGGACAGCTGATCGCGGGCTCCTGGAGCGCGCCGGCGCCGGCCGGCCTTGCGGGTCCGGTGACGGTCAGCATCCGCCCCGAAAGGATCGGCTTCGGCGACGCCGGGCTCGCGGCGAAGATCGTCACCCGCATCTTCCAGGGCAATCACTGGCTGTTCCAGTGCGAGAGCGAATGCGGCTCGGTGATCGTGATCCGCCAGAACGACGGCCAGCCACAGCCCGTGGAGGGCGAGGCCGTCCGGCTCGCCTGGCGGCCGGAGGACATGAGCCTGCGCCGCGCCGGAGGCGCCGCATGAGCGCGAAACCTGCGACGGACGGGCGCGATGCGCGCACGGCGTGGCTGCTGACCGCGCCCGCGCTGATGCTGTTCGTCGGCGTTCTGGTGATTCCGCTCGCCATGACGGTGATGCTCTCGTTCCACGACTGGGGCCAGTACAAGGGCATCGAGCCGGTCTTCATCCTGAAGAACTGGCACGAGGTCGCGACCGATCCTTATTTTGCCGAGATGTTCTGGCGGACGTTCCGCATCGCGCTGCTGACGACGCTGATCACCGCCGTGCTCGGCGCGCCGGAGGCCTACATCCTCAACCGCATGAGTGGACGCTGGAAGAGCTTCTTCCTGCTCGTGATCCTTGGCCCGTTGCTGATCTCCGTGGTGGCGCGCACGCTGGGCTGGGCGCTGCTGTTCGGCGGCAATAACGGCCTGGTCAACAAGCTCCTGATGTCGCTCGGGCTGATCGGATCGCCGCTGCCCTTCATGTTCACCGAGACCGGCATCGTGATCGCACTCGCGCATGTGATGATGCCGTTCATGGTGCTGTCGGTCTGGGCCGCGCTGCAGCGCGTCGACCCGCAGATCGAGAACGCCGCTCTGTCGCTCGGCGCCGGCCCGTTCACGATCATCCGCCGCATCGTGCTGCCGCAGATCATGCCGGGCGTGCTGTCGGGCGCGATCATCGTGTTCTCGCTGTCGGCCAGCGCTTTCGCGACGCCCGCCATCATCGGTGGCCGCCGGCTCAAGGTCGCGGCGACGCTGGCCTATGACGAGTTTCTCAACACGCTGAACTGGCCGCTCGGTGCGGCGGTGGCGGTGCTGCTGCTGGTGGCGCTGGTGCTGATCGTCGTCGGCAGCAACGCGCTGATCGAGCGGCGCTATGCCGAGGTGTTCCGATGAGGACCAACGGCCCGCTCGCGCTGATCTTCCATACGATCTTCGTTGTCGTCATGCTGGCGCCGATCCTGGTGGTCTGCCTCGTCGCTTTCACGCCCGAGGGCTATTTGTCGCTGCCGACCACCAGTTTCTCGCTGCGCTGGTTCAGGGCGATCGCGAACTATCCCGAGTTCGTCCATGCGTTCTGGGTGAGCCTCGGGTTGGGTGCGCTGTCCTCGCTGGTGGCGGTGCTGTTCGCGGTGCCGGCGGCGCTTGCCATCGCGCGTTACAGTTTTCGTGGCCGCGACACGCTCGCAGCGTTGTTCCTGTCGCCGCTGATGATCCCGCATGTCGTGCTCGGCATCGCCTTCCTGCGCTTCTTCACGGCGATCGGCATTGGCGGCAGTTTCGCAGGATTGCTGGTCGCGCATGTGGTGGTGGTGTTTCCGTTCGCATTGCGGCTGACGCTGGCCGCGGCGACCGGCATGGATCGCTCGATCGAGATGGCCGCGGTCTCGCTCGGCGCCGGCGACTGGACGCTGTTCCGCCGCGTGACGTTGCCGCTGATCCTGCCGGGCGTCATCAGCGGCTGGGCGCTCGCCTTTATTCAGTCCTTTGACGATCTGACCATGACCGTCTTCCTGGCCACACCCGGCACCGAGACGCTGCCGGTTCGCATGTTCCTTTACATCCAGGACAACATCGATCCGCTGGTGACGTCAGTCTCGGCCAGCGTGATCGCGATCACCATGACCGCCCTGATCCTGCTCGACCGCTTCTACGGGCTCGACCGCGTGCTGGCCGGCAAGAACGACCCGGGGCGCTAGGAGAACCCATATGTCAAAAGACTATGACGTCGCGGTCGTGGGCGGCGGACTGCTCGGCTCCGCTATCGCCTGGGGTCTTGGCCGGCTCGGAAAGCGGGTCGTTGTCCTCGACGAGGGCGACATCGCCAAGCGCGCCTCGCGGGCAAACTTCGCGCTGGTCTGGGTGCAGAGCAAGGGCCTCGGCATGCCGGCGTATACCGGCTGGACCATGCGGGCCTCCGAAACCTGGGGCAAGCTCGCCGCCGAATTGAAAGACCAGACCGGGCTCGACGTCGCCCTGCAGCAGAATGGCGGTTTCCACCTGACCCTCGGCGAGAACGAGTTTGCGCAGCGCGCGCAGCTTGTGACGCGGATGCACAACCAGGTCGGCGCGGCTGATTACCGGATGGAGATGCTGTCGGCCTCCGAGGTCAAGAAGATGCTGCCGCTGATCGGGCCGGAGGTCTCCGGCGGCAGCTTCTGCCCCTGGGACGGGCACGTCAATTCGCTGCGCACCTTCCGCGCCTTCCACACTGGGCTGAAATTGTTCGGCATCGACTATTTTCCCGAGCGGCCGGTCTCGGCGATCGCGCGGCGCGGCGGCGAATTCCACCTCTCGACAGCGCAGGGCGAGATCCGCGCCGGCAAGGTCGTGCTCTCCGCCGGCAACGCCAACCAGTCGCTCGCGCCGATGGTCGGCCTGTCGGCGCCGATGGGCCCGACCCGCGGCCAGATCGTGGTGACCGAGCGCACCATGCCGTTCCTGCCGCATCCCCTGACCACCATTCGCCAGACCGACGAGGGCACGGTGATGATCGGCGACAGCAAGGAAGATCAACTCGACGATCGCACACTGAACCATTCGGTCAGCGCCGTGATGGCGGATCGGGCGCAGCGCACGTTTCCGCATCTGGCGCGCCTGAACGTCATCAGGACTTGGTCCGGCATCCGCGTGATGCCGCAGGATGGTTTCCCGATTTACGATCAGTCGGAGAGCGAGCCGGGCGCTTTCGTCACCTGCTGTCATTCCGGCGTGACGCTGGCTTCCAACCACGCCTTCGAGATTGCGCGGATGGTGGCGGCGGGCGCGCTCGAACCGGAACTGGTCGGCGCGTTCTCGGCCCGCCGCTTCGACGCGAACCATGCTGCGGCAGGCAGCGGCTATTACTGACATCGATACGACCCGAACGCGACAGAAGGGCGAAGAGGCAGCCAATGTTCAAACGATCCGATCAGGACAGCAGACCATCCGTGCACATCGTCGTGGACGGGGCCGCCGTCGCGGCGCGCGAGGGCGATACGGTTTCCGCAGCATTGCTTGCCTCCGGCCGTGATGTGCGCCGTGCGACCGCAGTGAGCGGTGCGCCGCGATTGCCCTATTGCATGATGGGCGTGTGCTTCGACTGCCTCGTCACCATCGATGGCGTCGGCAATCGGCAAGGCTGCCTGGTGCCCGTTGCCGAGGGCATGCAGATCGAAATCCAGAAGGGCAAGCGGGGGATCGGCCGATGAATACGACGCCCAGGCGCGACAGCTATGATGTCGTGGTGATCGGAGCAGGGCCTGCCGGGCTCGCCGCCGCCGCGACCGCGGCCGAGGCGGGCCTCTCGGCGCTGCTGCTCGACGAGAATGCCGGCCCCGGCGGCCAGGTCTGGCGCGCCATCGCCTCGACCCCGGTCACGGAACGCGGCCATCTCGGCGCCGACTATTGGGCCGGCACCGAACTTGTCGAGGCGGTGCGATCGAGCGGCGCGGAAATCATCCAGCGCGCGACGGTCTGGAGCCTCGACCGGAATCTCGAGATCGGCATATCCCTCGGCGGCGCGTCGTGCTTCGTCAAGGCGCGTCGGGTGATTCTGGCGACGGGCGCGCTGGAGCGGCCGTTTCCGATTCCCGGCTGGACCCTCCCGGGCGTGATGACCGCAGGCGCCGCGCAGACGATGCTGAAGTCGTCGGGCCTCGTGCCGGACCGGCCGACGGTGATCGCGGGCCAGGGACCGCTGCTTTGGCTGCTCGCCGCGCAGATCCTGCGCCTTGGCGGTCGCATCGACCGCATCCTCGATACGACCGAGCGTCGCAACTATCTTGCCGCGCTGCCTCACGCCTTCGCCTTCATGACGTCGCCCTATTTCGCAAAGGGTTTTGCGTTGATGAAGCAGGTGCGCGCGAAAGTGCCTGTCGTGACTGGTATCAGCGAACTCGCTGCCGCCGGTGACGGCCAGCTCGCAACTGTAACGTATGTGTCGGGCGGCCGACGCGAGACTGTTCCGGCCGAGTTGCTGCTGCTGCACCAGGGCGTGGTGCCCAACGTCAACCTGGCGATGGCATCAGGGATCGAGCATCGCTGGGATGATTTGCAGCTGTGCTGGTCGCCGGTGCTTGATCGCGACGGCAATACATCGGTCAAGGGAATCGCGATCGCCGGCGATGGGGCCGGGATCGGCGGCGCTGAAGCCGCCATTATCCGCGGCCGTATCGCTGCACGCGCAGCGGTCGAGGCGCTGGCGCCTGCGGCTGCTTTCAAGCTCGCGCCGATGGCGACGTTCAGGGCATCGCTGGTAAAGGCGGAGCGCGGTCGCATTTTTCTCGACACGCTGTTCCGTCCGGCCCCGCAATTTCGCATCCCCTCTGACGACACCATCGTCTGCCGCTGCGAGGAGGTATCGGCCAAGGACATTCTCGACGCCGTCGCGATCGGTGCGACCGGTCCGAACCAGCTCAAGGCCTATCGCCGCACCGGCATGGGTCCCTGCCAGGGCCGGCTCTGCGGCCTGACCGTCACCGAGCTGATGGCGCAAGCCCGTAACAAGACGCCCCAGGAGATCGGCTATTACCGGCTGCGTGCACCGGTGAAGCCGATCACGCTGGCGGAACTGGCGGCCGTGCCGAAGACCGAGGCCGACGTCAATGCGGTGGTGCGCGGATGACGAAGCTTGCGGATGCCATCATCGTCGGTGGCGGCATCCACGGATGCTCGACCGCGCTTCACCTGTGCCTCGCCGGCATGAAGCCGGTGCTGATCGAAAAGGACTATGCCGGCCGCCACGCCTCGGGCGTGAATGCCGGCGGCGTCCGCCAGCTTGCACGGCATGTCGCCGAGATCCCGCTCTCGATCCGCTCGATGGGAATTTGGGAGCGGATCGAAGAACTGGTCGACGATAGCTGCGGCTTCGAAAGCCACGGCCAGGTGCTGGTCGCCGAGAACGACGCCGAATTCGATGCCTGTCGCGCGCGCGTCGCCGAGCTGAACGCGCTCGGCTTCACCCACGAGGAACTGATCGATGGGCCGGAGTTGCGGCGGCTGGTGCCGGCGGTGGCGGAGAGCTGCCCTGGCGGCGTGGTGTCGCGGCGCGACGGTGCGGCCGAACCGGCCCGGACCACCACCGCGATCCGCCGCAAGGCCGAAGCGCTCGGCGCCACCGTCGTTGAGGGCGTCGCCGCAACCAACATTCGAAAGCAGGATGGGCTGTGGCGGGTCGATGTCGGTGCGGAAACCTTTGCGGCGCCGGTGCTGGTCAATGCCGCCGGCGCCTGGGCCGGCCGCATCGCCGCTGATCTTGGCGAGCCGGTGCCGGTCGAGACCGTGGCGCCGATGCTGATGATCACCTCCCGCGTGCCGCATTTCATAGATCCCGTGGTGATCCTGCGCGGCCGCAAGCTGTCCTTCAAACAGTTCGCCAACGGCACGGTGCTGATCGGCGGCGGTCATCTGGCGACGCCGGACCAGGACCGCAACGAGACGGTGCTGGACTGGCGCAGCCTCGCCATCAGCGCCCGCACCGTGTTCGAACTGTTTCCCGTGATGCGCAGTGCCACCATCGTGCGCGCCTGGGCCGGCATCGAGGCTCGCACAAAAGACGAACTGCCCGTCTTCGGCCCGAGTGCCCGCCATGCAGGGCTCTATCACCAGTTCGGCTTTTCGCTGCACGGCTTCCAGCTCGGCCCCGGCGCCGGCGCCGTAATGACGGAGCTGATCGCGAGCGGCGGCACCCAGACCCGGATCGGCGATCTCGGCATCGACCGCTTTCATTCTTCCACACCCTAGAACCAAGATGAGGACATCATGAACATCATCCGCAACATCCGCACCCCGATCATGCACCGCGCGGTCGAAGCCAACGGTTTTGTCTTTGTCGGCGGCACGATCGCTGACGACACCAGCGTCTCGATGGGCGAGCAGACCCGCAACATCCTCGGCAAGATCGCGGGCTATCTGAAAGAGGCGGGCACGGATCGATCGCGCGTCGTCAGCGCCTCGATCTTTGTGACGGATCTCTCCGGGAAAAAGGAGATGGACGCGGCCTGGACCGAATTCTTCGGCGACAATTTGCCGGCACGCGCCACCGTCGGCGTGGCCGATCTCGGTGGCGGCGCATTGATTGAGGTCGTGGTCACCGCGCTCAAAGGCTGACGCGGGCATTTCCCTTTCGTTTCACCGGCTGACCAGTGAAACGAGGGGGACCGTGCGGGGTACAGCTATTCTTCCGCTGGGCCGGCGAGGCTGCGACGGAGGCGCTGGGTTTCGCGCCACGTCTCACGAGCCTGTTTGCCAAAACGAGCGAGCCTGGTTGCGACCTGCATGATGATGAGTGTGACCATGGCTATCGGCCCGCCCTGGAGAACAAGCGATCAATCTGGCGCTCGGCATCATCAGACAGGTTTTGCAGCCCGTGGGCGGCAACGTATGTCTCAACAATGTGGGCAGCCCGCCGCTCATTGGATTCGATACGGAGGCGCAATAATCTTGCAAGAAATGAGGGTTTTTTGGTCGGGGCAGAAAGCCAGGCCCCAGTGGTTAGAACATTCGCCATTAGATGGCTCCTTTTCGGAGTTGTCCTTGGGGCGAATTTCCTTCCTGATTCCTACATAGATATTGCAGCGCACAAATGCGAGGTCAAAAAGCGCGCATCAGGCATCAATTTTTGCCGCATCGGGTGAGCGACAATTCGGCACAAGGTTAACGGCGGGTTAAATTCCGGCCGTCATTCCCAATCGGCCGATGCCCGGAAATTTCAGCGCCGGCCGGCGAACATCGAATCCCAGCACCGCGCCGAGGAAGTTGATTTCGAAACCCTCGACCCATCCGATGGTGAGGCCGAGATAACCTCCGAGCGACGCAAAAACGCCGGTACCGGAAGCCGTCAGTCCGAATGACTTGCCCTCGTAGGGATAGTCTTTTCCGATCGCGGTGGGCGGCAGCACAGCCATCAGTTCGGGGACCGCATTGAGGACGGCCTGCACGAAGGTGTTGGAGTTCGGACCCGGCCACGGGCTGTAGTCGCCGTAGGCCCGGAATCGATAATTTTCGACGACGTGACGGATCTTGGGGATGAGGCGACTTGCTTCCTCGCCATCGACCGCGACGATGTTTTCAGGGGGGGCGCCGAACCAGCGCGCATCGGCCGCGAAGCCGTTGGTGCGGATCGGCTCGCCCCAGGCGGTGTAGTCATAGCGGGTATAGGTCGCGGCGTTCTGCTCCTTGATAACGATCCAGGTGTGGATCGCGAAGATCGCCTTCCATCGCAGCGTGCGCGCGCCATAAATGCGAATGACCGCATCGGGATGGCGGGATGCCTCGGGCAAAAGCCCGGCGCTGGAGCGGTCCGCCGTCTGCCAGCTTCCACGCGGGTCATCGGACCAATAGCGGGCCGCCGATACACCGATCGGGAAAAAAACCAACGACAGAAAGATGATGACTGGTTTGATCAAGGGGGCGTCGGGAGTGATTGATATGGAAACAACGATCCCTGATATAGTTCGACTTTCTGTCTGCGCCAGTTTGGTGCCGTGGCTTTATGAAGAGGCGCCGCTGGCAAGGGAGACTGGCGCGATCCATCGGGAGGCGTCAGCCAGCGCACCGATGATCCGGCGCGCTGGCTTGAGCGCTGCAATCCGCGGCTGCTATCCGAGCTTGGTCGCCGAGCGCGACAGCAGTTTCCAGTCCGATCCCTGCTTCTGCCAGTTCATCAGAATGTGGAGGTTGGTGGCGCTCTTCTTGCCGTCGGCGACGGCTTCCTGCTCGCCGAGCCAGTGGAACCGGACGATCGCGGCCGGGCCGACGACGCGGATCGCGGGGTCTTTATAGGTCAGCGACAGCCACTTCGATTTTCCGCTGGTCGCGCCGGCGATGAAGGCCGCCTTGTCCTCGACCCGGCCATCCGAGTGGCTGTAGCTGAGTTCGGCTGCGCAAAGCGCGGCGAGCCCCTCGGCGTTGGCGGCGGCCTGCGCGGTGCGGAAGGCCTCAAGGTTCTTGGCGACCGCATCTTCATCGGCGCCGGCGAAGGCTGGCATCACGCCGAGAAGTCCGATGGCGAGTACCGGTAACGCAAGCTGACGACGATCGATGTCCATGGATTTCCTCCGTTGTTATGGTTTTGAGACCGTGCGTTGTGCTGGCCGGGACTCGCGATCTGGGCAGGAGCCGGCCTGCGGACGCACTCGGTTGCGGTTTCCGCAGGACCGATTGAAACACAGGGTTGTGTCTTCTGAAAGTATTATCAGCGGTGTGCGCTGCGAGAGGAAGCGAAGTCGCTCGCGTAGCCCGCGCCAGATTTGCAATCTTGGTGCTTGCAATCTGGCGAGCGTCAGCGTCAGGCGAGCAGAGTTTTCGAATAGTTCTACGGCGGTTGTAAAATTCTGCCGCCATGCAGATCAGAATCAGGCCAGCGCCGTCGGCTTTGGCGGATGGACAGTCCGGGGATGATGATCGTGCAGGTAGGTTGCGAGCGTATTTGCAATGACGCCGTCATCGACGGCAGCCGCAAACAACATTTCCTGGGCGTCGCGCGACAGCTCCGGCCACACCTTCAGCGCTGCGTGACCGAGCAGTGCGGCGAATTTGTTTTCGTCCATCTACAAACCCTCAAGCGGAGGCCGAGCGCGCCGAAGGCCGCAGATTTCTCTGCGGCCTCGACTTGCGAAATTGAAATCCTACCAGCGCGGTCCTACGCCAAATCCAACACCGACTCCGCCCGGTCCCACGCCGATACCGACGCTCGGGCCGTCATTGTAATAGCCGCGGCGTTCAATGTATCGCTCGCGCGGAGCGTAATAATTGTAGCTGTCGCCGTATTCCCGCTCAACGACGACGCGGCGGCCGCCACGAGTACGGTAGCATTGGCCATATTCGTCGCAGACCATTCTGACATGTTCGATGCCGTTATCCGGCATCACGGTAATGCCATTCGAGAGCGGTGCGGCTGTTGCGCCGGTAGCGAGCAGCGTGCCGGCGCCAATCGCGAGCACTACGATAAATTTCTTCATGACTGAACTCCTTCAGGTCGATGACCACCAACCCCACCGCTTACCGAATGTTCCCGGATTTGGAATGTTCCCGGCCACGGACGTTGGGCCCTGCGGAAATAGGAACCCGGCAGCCTCGGGCGCGTTTACCCCGGACGCCCCGCGCTGCGCGAGTATCGGTACATTCATCGCGAAAACCGGACCTATCTTGTCGATCCGGGCGAGCGAATGGTGATCGAGGAAATCGACTGACGGTATTCGGATTGAAAGGCGACCTTCGGGCCGCCTTTCTCATATCGGGTGCGCTCGCCGATCAGTTTATGCCGGCCGCCAGGCCTGCACCGCCCGACGGGCGCCCAATTCGTAGAGCTGTGCCAGCGCGCGCGTCACGGCGTCGCGCAGGCGGGGGTCGTTTCCAAATTCGCCGAAGATCGAACTAACGTCGAGCAACGCCGGCGCCAGCCGATCTGCGACGGGGCCGGCTTTTTTGGCGATCGCGGCCAGGTGCGCCGCGAGGGGATCGCGGACATCGATCGCCTGTTCCTTTTCATCGCTGGCCGTGACGTAGCGCATCCAGCCTGCGACGGCGAGCGCATGCGTATCGATCGGCAAGCCCTGCCGCAGCCGGTCCTGCATGGTGCCGAGCAGCCGCTGCGGCAGTTTCTGCGATCCGTCCATCGCGATCTGCCAGGTGCGGTGACGCAGGGCGGGGTTGGCAAAGCGCTCGAGAAGCGAGGCGCTGTATCCCGCCAGGTCAGTCCCCTCGGGCATCGAAAGCGTCACGGCGGATTCTTGCATCACGCCATGGGCGAACGCCGCAAAGCGATCGTCAGTCATCGCAGCGGCAATGGTCTCATGGCCCGCGAGATAGCCGAGATAGGCCAGCGCCGAATGGCTGGCATTGAGCAGCCGCAGCTTCATGTGTTCGAACGGTGTCACATCAGTGACGAGCTGCACGCCGGCGCGTGCGAAATCGGGGCGGCCGGCCGGAAAATTGTCTTCGACGATCCATTGCGTGAACGGCTCTGATATCACGGGCCATGCGTCGATCATGCCGAGTTCGGACGAGACCGACGCGCGATCGGCGTCAGTGGTTTCGGGCACGATGCGATCGACCATCGTCGACGGGCAGGCGACGTGATCGGTGATCCACTTTCCAAGCTCGGGCGAGCGCAGGTGAGCGAACTGCGTCAGGATCCGTTTCACGGTATGGCCGTTGGCCGAAAGATTGTCGCAGGAGAGGACGGTGAAGGGCGCGATATCAGCCGCGCGGCGGCGCGCCAACGCGGCCACGATGAATCCCGGAGCCGATCGCGGTGCATCCGGGTTTGCAAGGTCGTGGACGATATCGGGATGGTCAGCGTTGAGTTCGCCGGTCTGCGGCGTGTGGCAATAACCTTTCTCGGTGATCGTCAGCGAGACGATGCGCGTGGCGGGATCAGCCATGCGCGCGATCAATTGCGCGGGGTTGCTCTTGGCGACTTCCGTCTGCAGCACCGAGCCGATGATCCGGTGTTCGGTGCCCGCGCCGGAGCGAACGGCAACCGCATAGAGACAATCCTGCGGGGCGAGGGCGTCGTAGGTGTCCGAACTTCGAAGGCTGGCGCCGATGATTCCCCAGTCCGTCGCGCCGTTTGCGAGCAGGTCGTCGATCACGACCGCCTGGTGCGCGCGGTGGAACGCGCCGATTCCGAGGTGGACGATGCCTGATGTGACGCGTCCGCGGTCGTAACCGGGGCGGCGGATATGGCCGGGAAGCCGGTCAAGGCTGGCGTTCGAGAGGCGCAAATCAGCCTCCTTTGGGTTGGAATGGCGGAATTTTCGCCATTCGCCTTGACATAGCGCGCCGGTAAGGTCAATGTTTGGTCAATTGGTAAGGCCAATTGACCGATCGGCGCCGGAACTCAAGGCCAACCGATTGGCCAAAGCCAGCCAGAAAAAGAATCGATCCACGAGGTCGTTCGGAGGAAACCAGCGTGCCGTTAGAGGCAGTGGAAGCGCGACGCCTATACCGCCAGGTTGCCGATCAGCTGCGCGCCTTGATCGACAGCGGCGAATACGCCGTCGGCTCCAGGCTCCCGACCGAACGCGATATCGCCGAACAATTGAAGGTCTCCCGTCCCACCGTGCGCGAAGCGCTGATCGCGCTCGAAGTCGAAGGACGTGTTCGCATTCGTGTCGGCTCCGGAATCTATGTCAGCGACCCGGCCGCGCTTGCCACGCCTTTGCCGGCCTCCGCAATGATCGAAGGGCCGTTCGAGCTGCTGCGCGCCCGCGAATTCATCGAAGGCGCCATCGCCGAGCAGGCGGCGAGGGTGGCCACGCCGGAAGATATCGCGCGCATCGACGCCTCGCTGCTGGCGATGGCGAATACGCAACATCCCGGCGACGCCTCGATGATCCATGACCGCGCGTTCCATGTCGCGGTGGCGGGAAGTCTCGATAACGCCGTGCTGGTTCGCGTCGTCGGCGAACTGTTCGACCAGCGGCTCAATCCCTATTTCGCCAAGCTGGCGCATTATTTCGAGAACCCGGAATCCTGGGGCGCCGCGCTCAGTGAGCATCAGGCGATCCGCGATGCCATCGCCGCGCGCGATCCCGACGCCGCGCGCCTTACCATGCGCGAGCATCTGGCGCGTTCGCAGGAACGCTTTGCACAAAATTTTGGAACCGAAGCCGCATCGCCTCGCGCGCAGGCCAGGAGCGGCTGATCAGGTATTCGAACGGTTCGGCCAAATGGCTGAGACGGTTGAGTAAGAAAAGCAAATGTAACAACGGAGGAGATTTCATGTTGAAGAAATTGACGATTGTAGTGGCGGCTTCCGCTGCCGCGCTTGTTGCCGCCACCAGCGCCGGTATGGCGCAGACCAAACTCAAATGGGCGCACGTCTATGAGACGTCAGAGCCGTTCCACACCGCTTCGGTGTGGGCCGCGCAGGAGATCGGCAAGCGCACCAACGGCCGCTATGCGGTCGACGTCTATCCGGCCTCGCAGCTCGGCAAGGAAGCCGACATCAACCAGGGCCTTTCGCTGGGTTCGGTCGACATCATCATCTCCGGCTCCAGCTTCGCCGCCAAGAGCTTCCCGCCGATCGGCGTGACCTATTATCCCTACACCTTCCGCGATGCCGATCATCTCCTGGCCTACACCAAGAGCGATGTCTTCAAGGACCTCACCAAGGGCTATGAAGACAAGACCGGCCACCGCATCGTGGCGGTGACCTATTACGGCGTGCGTCACACTTCGTCGAACCGGCCGATCAAGGCCTGCGCGGACATGAAGGGCCTCAAGATACGCGTGCCCGACGTGCCGGCGTATCTGGCGATGCCGCGCGCCTGCGGCGCCAACACCGCGCCCATCGCCTTCGCCGAGGTTTACCTGGCGTTGCAGAACGGCACCGTGGAAGCCCAGGAAAATCCGCTCACCACGATCGAGGCGAAGAAGTTCTACGAGGTGCAGAAGCACATCGTGCTGACCGGTCACATCGTCGACCACCTCAACACGATCATTTCCGGTGGGCTCTGGAAGAAGCTCAGCGAAGAGGATCGCAAGATCTTCACCGAAGTGACCCAGGAAGCCGCTGCCAAGGCAACCGGCGAGATCAAGGTCAACGAAGCCAAGCTGGTCGATTTCTTCAAGCAGAAGGGTCTCACCGTCACCGAGGTCGACAAGGCCGCGTTCCGTGACACCGTGATCAAGACCACGAGCTTTGAAAGCTTCGACTACCGCAAGGCCGACTGGGATCGCATCCAGGCGGTGAAGTGACGACGAAGTCGTCATCCCGGGGCGACGCGTCAGCGTCGAACCCGGGATCTCCAGATTCCGGGTTCGGCTCTCCGAGCCGCCCCGGAATGACGTGAGTCAATCACGCGACGCGACTTGGGGATTAAACGCATGTCTACGGCTGAAGTGCACAAGCAGATCACGGCGGAGGAGATCGCGCATACGTTCGAGGACGAGGCGCCGAAGGGCACCGACCTCAGTGGGTATGCGTTCGAAGACTGGCTGGCGCTCGCGATCTTCTGGATCATGGCGCTGTGCGTATTCCTGCAGTTCTTCACCCGCTATGTCCTCAACGACAGCTATGCCTGGACCGAGGAGATCGCGACCTATTGCCTGATCGGCGTGGTGTTTATCGGCTCGTCGATGTGCGTGCGGCTGTCGCGGCACATCCAGGTCGACCTGGTGTTCCGGTATCTGCCGCATGCGGCGGCGCGTGCGCTCTCGACCGTGATCGACCTGATCCGGATCGCGTTCTTCGGATATGCGATCAAGCTGGTCTGGGTCTACATCCAGATCATCGGCGAAGAGCGGATGACGACGATCAAGATTGAAAAAGGTTTTGTCTACTACGCCGTGTTGCTCGGCTTCGTGCTGATGTTCGGCCGCTCGATCCAGATCGCGATCGAAAACTGGCGGCGGGGCTATTCGATACTGGAGCGCCCCGGCGCGTTCGACGGAACGGAAGGCTGACGCCATGCTGCTGTTGCTTGGGGCATTTCTGCTGTTGATGCTGGTCGGCCTTCCCGTCGCGCTGGCGATGGCGGTGTCGTCGCTGTTGTATATTCTCGTCACCGGCATCACGCCCGACGTGACGCTGGCGCAGCGCATGATCGCTGGTGTCGAGAGCTTTCCGCTGCTCGCGGTTCCCTTCTTCATTCTCGCCGGCAATCTGATGAACATCGCCGGCGTCACCGGGCGCATCTACAGCTTTGCGGTCGCGCTGGTAGGCTGGATGCGCGGCGGCCTCGGCCACGTCAACATCGTCGGCTCGGTGATCTTTTCCGGCATGTCCGGCACCGCGATCGCGGATGCCGCGGGCCTCGGCACCATCGAAATCAAGGCGATGAAGGACCACGGCTATTCGACGGAATTTTCGGTCGGCGTGACCGCGGCCTCGGCTACTCTCGGGCCGATCATCCCGCCGTCGCTGCCGTTCGTGATCTACGGCATGATGGCTAACGTCTCGATCGGCGCACTGTTTCTCGCAGGCCTCATTCCCGGCCTCGTCATGACCTTGAT
The DNA here is from genome assembly GCF_018130185.1 of Bradyrhizobium sp. AUGA SZCCT0182. Taxonomy (NCBI): domain Bacteria; kingdom Pseudomonadati; phylum Pseudomonadota; class Alphaproteobacteria; order Hyphomicrobiales; family Nitrobacteraceae; genus Bradyrhizobium; species Bradyrhizobium sp. AUGA SZCCT0182. The sequence goes on from NZ_JAFCLY010000005.1 coordinate 27,875, forward strand.
GATGATGGCGACGGTGGCCTATTTCGCCCACAAGAACGGCTGGGGCGCCGATACGCCGTTCTCCTGGCGGCAGGTTGGATCGGCCGGGCTCGAGATCGTCGTCGTCCTGTGTTTTCCGCTTGGGGTGTGGTTGCTGGTGCTCGCCGGGCTCTCGACCAACATGGCGGTCGGGATCGGCCTTGCGGCGTTGCTGGCGATTGACTGGTATTTCGATTTCTCCGCCGTGATGGCGCTGATGGCACCGGTCATCCTGATCGGCGGCATGACGCTGGGCTGGTTCACGCCGACGGAGGCCGCGGTTGCCGCCGTGATCTGGTCGCTGTTCCTGGGGCTGGTGCGCTATCGCTCGATGACGATGCAGACCGTGGCGAAGGCGACGTTCGACACCATCGAGACCACCGCGTCCGTGCTGTTCATCGTCACGGCGGCCTCGATCTTCGCCTGGTTGCTGACGGTGTCGCAGGCTGCTCAAATCCTGACCGACACGATGCTCGGGATCACCCAGAACAAATGGGTGTTCCTGCTGCTGGCGAACATCCTGATCCTGTTCGTCGGCTGCTTCATCGACACCATCGCCGCGATTACCATTCTGGTGCCGATCCTGCTGCCGATCGTGCTGAAATTGGGCATCGATCCCATTCATTTCGGGCTGATCATGACGCTGAACCTGATGATCGGCCTGTTGCACCCGCCACTCGGCATGGTGCTGTTCGTTCTCGCCCGCGTCGCAAAGCTCTCGGTCGAGCGCACGACGATGGCGATCCTCCCCTGGCTGGTGCCGCTGTTGCTGGCGCTCGTCGCGATCACCTACATCCCGGAGCTGACGCTCTGGCTGCCAAAATATATGGGACTTGCAAAATGACATCGATGGCTTTGGCTGCAACACTGTTTGGCCCCGAGGACCTGCGCATGGTCGAGCGGCCGCTCGATCCGTTGGCGTCAGGCATGGTGCGGATTCGCTTCGGCGCCGGCGGCATTTGCGGCTCGGACATGCATTACTACCGCCATGCCCGCACCGGCGATTTCGTCGTCACCTCGCCGCTGGTGCTCGGCCATGAGATCGCAGGCGAAGTCGTCGAGATCTCGGGCAGCGCGCCCGGCCTGAAGACCGGCGATCGCGTCGCCGTCAATCCGTCGCGCTGGTGCGGCCACTGCACGCCGTGCCGCGAGGGCCGGTTGAACCTGTGCGAGAACATCTTCTTCATGGGCTCGGCTTCCAAGACGCCGCATATGCAGGGTGGCTTTTCCAGCCTGTTCGACGCCATCCCGGCGCAGTGCGTGAGGATTCCAGACCATGTGACATACCAGGCGGCGGCGCTGGCCGAGCCGCTGGCAGTCTGCCTGCACGCGGTGGCCCGCGCCGGCGACGTCAGCGGAAAACGCGCGGTGCTGTTCGGCTCGGGCCCCATTGGGCTGCTGACGATGCTGGCCGCGCGCCGCGCCGGCATTGCCGAAGTGACCGTCGTCGATATCGCCGCCGCGCCATTGGCGTTCGCCACGCGGCTCGGCGCCAATCACGTAATCGACATCTCCAAGGGCGATGAGGCCCTGAAGGCGGTGGCGCCCTACGACGTGGCGTTTGAAGTTTCCGGCACGGCGGCCGGCCTTGCCAGCGCGATCGGCGCGGTCAGGCGTGGCGGCGTCGTCGTCCAGATCGGCAACCTGCCGGGCGGACAAATTCCAATGCCGGCGAACGCCGTGATGGCCAAGGAGATCGACCTGCGCGGCTCGTTCCGCTTTGGCCCGGAATTCATGACCGCGGTCGAACTGATTTCCGACGGCAGCGTCGATGTGCTGTCGCTGGTGACCGCCGAGCGTCCGCTGTCGGTCGCACCCGATGCGGTTCGCCTCGCGCTCGACCGCTCGCAGAGCGTCAAGGTCGTGCTGACGGCACAGTGACCGGAAGATATTCAGGAGATTTCCCATGATGCTGCAGGGATGGCGGTGGTACGGGCCGGACGATCCGGTGTCGCTCGACGATATCCGCCAGGCCGGTGCCACCGACGTGGTCACCGCGCTGCACCAGGTGCCGATCGGCGAAGCCTGGACGCGATCAGGCGTCGAGCAGCGCAAGCACATCATCGAGAAAAGCCAGCCCGGTCGTTCGCAGCTGACCTGGTCGGTGGTGGAATCGATTCCGATCCCCGACGACGTCAAGCGGCTCGGCGGTAGGGCGACGCGCTCGATCGAGGCCTGGATCGCGAGTCTGGAGGCGGTGGCCTCCGCCGGGATCAAGATCATCTGCTACAATTTCATGCCTGTCGTGGACTGGTGCCGAACCGATCTGGAATGGGAACTGCCGAGCGGCGCCAAGGCGATGCGCTTCGACCAGGAACGGTTCGCGGCGTTCGATCTGCACATCCTGCAGCGCCCGGAAGCGGCGGCGGAATATTCGGAAAGCGCGCGCGCCCGTGCCAAGCAGCTTCACGCCGGGATGACGCAGGCCGATATCGATGTCCTCGTCACCAACATCGCCAGCGCCTTGCCGGGATCGACCACCGATCCCCTGACCATTCCGCAGTTCCGCGACCGCTTGCAGCAATATAGCGGCATCACCACCGCGGTGCTGCGCCAGCATCTGATCGAGTTTCTCGCGCGCGTCACGCCCGTTGCTGAGCAGCTTGGCGTGACGCTGACGCTGCATCCGGACGATCCACCGCGGCCGCTGTTCGGTCTGCCGCGCATCGCTTCATCGGCGGAAGACTACCAGGCGCTGTTCGACGCGGTTCCTTCCAAGGCGAACGGCATCTGCTTTTGCACCGGCTCGCTCGGCGTACGTGCGCAGAACGATCTGCCGGCGATCGCGAGACAATTCGCGCCGCGGATCGGCTTTGCGCATCTGCGCGCGACCAAGCGCGAGGCCGACTGCCTGTCGTTCTTCGAATCCGACCATCTCGATGGCGACGTCGACATGATCGCTGTTCTCAAGGCATTGCTGAGCGAAAACCGGAAACGTTCGGCAGGTGAAAAAATCATATTCCGGCCGGACCACGGCCATCGCATGCTCGACGATCTCGCCGAGACCAAGCGCACCAATCCCGGCTACACCGCGATCGGCCGGCTGCGTGGGCTGGCTGAACTGCGCGGCGCCATCCGCGCCATCGAGCACGCGGGTTGATCGCGGCGCGACAATTCATGACCTGACGTAGGCGGTTCTAACCCGGCGTGAAGGTCGCGACGATCATTCTTTGCAGCGCTGGCCAGTTTTTGTCTTCGACTACCAGGCGGAAGCCGAGATTGGCGGGTGGCACGCCGGCGGCGCAGCCGCCGGTGCGAGGATCGCGGATGAAGTCGGTCATATAGGTCCGGTGGGCGCCCTGCACGACGCGAACGCCGCAATTGGTGTTGGTCACGCGCGCAGCCCCCGTCGGCTCCAGCGTCATGCGAAGGAAGCAGCTGTTGGTCCATTCCCAGATATTGCCGCCGACATCCAGCAGCCCGTTTTCGTTGCGACCGAAGGCGCCGACCGGTTGCGGGTCGAGCGCGCCGGGCCGCGCCCGGTTGGCTTCCGCCTCGTAACGCGCAATCCAGGCCTGCGCGGGATCGACCGGGTCGACCAGCGGCAGCGCTTCGTCGCGGACCTTCTGGCCGGCAGCGAACACCCATTCCTCGTCGGTGGGAAGGCGGTGCAGGACCCCGGTCTGGTTCGTCAGCCATTCGGCATAGGCCGTTGCATCCCGCCAGCTGACGCCGACCATTGGACGCTCCGCCATCGCGGAGGCTTGCGGGATTTTAGGACATCGGCCGTCATCGGCGCAGCGCGCATATTCGCCCGCGGTGACCTGACGGTTCATGATCTTGATGCTGGCGGCTAGAAGCGCTTCACCTAGCGGGGCTGGCGCGGGTTTGCCGTCGCGGGAGAAATCGCCGGCGAGCCGATACTGAAACGGTTTTGCGGCAATTTCGGTGATCGCGGAATCGACGGGGTGGGCAACAGGGGCGACCGTCAGCGCGATCGGACTGGCCAGAACGGCCGCTGTTATCGCGGCCTTAATTTTCATGGCGAGCAGCATGGGGCGGTCCTCCGGTCACCGCGGCCCGCAGCAATTGCTTCAGGCCGCGAGGTCGTTATCTGGTTTTCACCACAGCATCAGCCGCGCTGGACTTGCCGGGCAGGATCGGGCCGGGAGGCTGTACCTGCTTCATGAGGTCGTTGTTCCATTTGCCCTCGACCTTGAAGTGGGCAGTGGCGCCGAGTTCGACGGCCTCGATCAGGTTGTGGTTGACGTAGGCGTAGATGCCGGGCTGCCTGAACGTGTAGAGCGCCGCTCCTGCTGAGCCGCCACGAATGAACCAGGTCTCGAGATCCTTCTCCGGCGGGTTGACGAACTTGCCGGTCTCCCAGACGTAATCGCCGTGACCGCCGATCAGATGCGGACGGCTGTCGCGATTGGCCTGCGAATGAACGATCATGACGGTCTCGCCGACCTTCGACGTCATCGCATTCTTGCCGGTGAGGGCGCCGACCTTGCCGTTGAAGACGACGTGGGTCGGGATCAGCTTGCGCATGACCTCGGTGGTGTCGGCGAACGATTCTCCGACCGTTTCGTAGCTCTTGTATTTTCCCTTCTCGTCCTTGGGCACGTAGAGGTCGTTCTCGCCAACGTAATAGAGGCGGTCGTAGCGCAGCGCCTTGCCCTCGCGGTTTTTCAGGCCGTCGCGCGGCAGCACCATCACGGTGCCGTGCATGCCCGACACGACGTGCCAGGGAATCATGCCTTCCGGGGCACAGTGATAGATGAACGTTCCGGTGCGCGTTGCTTTCCAGCGCAGAACCACCTGTTCGCCGGGGTTCACATGGGTCAGAGCGCCGCCGCCCAATGCGCCCGTCGCGGCATGGAAGTCGATGTTATGAGGCATCGCATTGGTTTCGGGGTTGACCAGCGTCACCTCGACGTAATCGCCCTCATGGACGACCATCAGCGGACCGGGCATCGAGCCGTTGAAGGTCATCGCCTGGAACTTGGTGCCGGCCTCGTCGATGACGACTTCCTTCTCCGTGATGACAAGTTTGAACTCGATGATCTTCGGGCCTTCCTTGGTGGCCTGTTCGTGCGGATGCACGAACGGCGGCGCCACCAGCGCAACCGCCTGACGCGGCAGGTTGAGATCGTCGGCGGCCAGCGCGGGGACGGCAACGACAAGCGCGGCGACTGCGACGCCGAGCAATGCGATACGGCGGGTGATCATGACACTCTCCTGTTGGTGTCTGCATTTGAATTTCGTGTCACCCTTGTGCCCCAAGGATCGGAAGCGCTCTTTGCGCCAGCGCAAGCTTTCCGGAAAGAAGACCAATCGCGCCGCTGTTTGCTCCCGAACAAAGAAAGAAGTGGTCGGGTGCCTAGGCTGGCAGCATGAAAAAGAGCATGCCCACGCCTGACATGACGGTCGACCAGGTGATGAACCGCTGGCCTGCTTCGATACGGGTGTTCATGGATTTCAGGATGGGCTGCGTCGGCTGCCCGATCGCGACATTCCACTCGATTGACGAAGCCAGCCGCGAGCACGAGGTAGACGGCGGTGCGTTCCTGACGGCACTGCGCGCCATCGTTCAAGCCTGAACGGGTCCTAGTTGCCGATCTTACCGGTCGATCTTATTTGCCTTGGCCTTCCGCGATTTCGAACAGTCGGTGGGGATCGCGCAGCACGATGCGCTGTCGTCCGCCCTCGACCAGGCCCTGTTGCTCCCATGCGCTGAGAATGCGGCTCACGGTGTGCAGGGTGGTGCCGGTCATCTCGGCGACATCCTGCCGGCTGATCGGAAAATCGATCTCGACGCCATGCTCGACCTTGCGGCCTGCCTGCTTGGCCAGGCGCAGCAGCGCATGCGCGACGCGCTGCTCGACCTGTTCGCTGGACATTTCGAGGACGCGGTCCTGCGTATCCTGCAATCTGCTGCCGACGGTCTGCAACGCGCCTGCCGCCAGCGCCGGGAACTTCGCGGTCAGCTGCGGCCACAGCGGCGATGGCCACGACAAGGCCACGCTGTCGACGACCGCAATCGCAGTTGCCGGATAATTTTTGAGCGCCAGCGCCTGCGCGACGCCAAACAATTCACCCGCCGAGACGTAGCGAACCACGATTTGCTGACCCTGCGGCGTGGTCTTTTCAACCCGTAGATGGCCGTGCAGCAAAACGAAGAACGAATGAGCTTCGCCGCCCTGGTCGAATACGCTGCTGTCTTTCGGATATCTGACCGATCGGGCGTCGCACAGGATGGCGTCGAGATCGTCGGCGCTCAAGGAGGCGAAGATCGGGACATTTGCGACAATTGAACGGTCGAGGGGGGCCATGGGAGGTTCCGGATGCCGTTCTGAAATCGGACGTAGAACTAGGGATGGCAATCGGCCGCCTTCATTTGGCGTGACCGGCGCTGCAGCCTCATCATACCGCGACAATCGGCTGGGAGCTTGCGCTAAAACAAGTTCCGCCCGGCGATTGGGGACTAGAAGGCGCGCATGGGGTCCGAATGGAGACCCGACCGATCGACAGGAGATCAGGATGCGCAGATATTTGGTAATGGTCGTGGTGGCCGCAGCCATGGCGGTGGCCGGTGGCGCAACGGCGGCCGAAGTCGAAGTCAAGATGCTCAACAAGGGAACCGAAGGATTGATGGTTTTCGAGCCGGCCCTGGTAAAGGTTGCGCCGGGCGATACCGTCAAGTTCGTGTCGACCGACAAGGGGCATAACGCGGAGACCATCAAAGGCATGCTGCCGGACGGCGGGGCCACCTTCATCGGAAAGATGGGTGAGGATGTCGCCGCCAAATTCGATCAGGCCGGAATCTATGGCGTCAAATGCGCGCCACATTACGGCATGGGCATGGTGGCGATGATCGTGGTGGGGACGCCCGCCAATGAGGAGCAGGCCAAGGCCGTGCCTCAGGTCGGCAAAGCCAAACAGGTATTTGCCGGGCTGTTCGCAAAGCTTGCCGCGACAAAGACGGCAGCGAAATAAATTGATGGCATGAAAGAAAGGAAAGCGGCCTTGTCGGCCGCTTTCCTTGTTTTATCGCGCGCCAGGCAGTTCCGAAATGTGCCCTTCGGCGTTGCCTGAACAATGGCCGCAGCACATGCTTTCGGCTGTAGGGGAACTGGATGGTGCCGTCGCAACCATTTCTGTCCCGTCGCGAGTGATTTTCGAGTCGTCCTGAGGCTGGATCGGCAACAGTCCCAAGCCCGTCCGTAGTCGCGCAAAGATTCGCATCGTCTATCTCCATTTTGCTGAACCTTCTTGCGAATACGCCTGGGCGGGGCCGTCGTCTTTGCGCCTCGACAAAGAGGACGCGCTTCGCGCCGGCTAGGGTGCGGCCAGCAACAGCCAGAGCAGGGTCCAAATCATGTCAGTATCGCGCTTGAGAGATTATCGAGGCCCCGCCTTGTTTTCGTATGGCTTCCGACCGTTCTTCTTTTTCGGATCCGTCTATGCTGGTGCCATCATTCTGATGTGGCTGCCGGTGTTTTACGGTCGGCTGCAGCTCAGCACGGCGTTCGCGCCCCGGGACTGGCATGTCCATGAGATGCTGTTCGGATATATCGCGGCCGTTGTCGCCGGTTTTCTGCTCACAGCGGTGCCGAACTGGACGGGCAGATTGCCGCTGCAGGGCAGGCCGCTGATCCTGCTGTTCTCGACCTGGGTTGCAGGCCGAATTGCCGTCAGCTTTTCGGCCTGGATTGGCTGGGCGCCGGCCGCGGCGATCGATTCGGTGTTTCTCATCCTGCTGGCGGCTTCCGCCGCGCGCGAGATCATTGCGGGCAAGAAGTGGGGCAATCTCATGATCGTCGCCATCATCAGCCTGCTCGCCGCCGGCAATCTGGCGTTTCATCTGGAGGCGCATTTCGAAGGCTTGGCCGAATACACCACCCGTGGCGGCATCGCCGTGGTGATCAGCCTCATTGCGCTGATCGGCGGGAGGATCATTCCAAGCTTCACCCGCAACTGGCTGGCAAAACGAACTCCCGGCCAGATGCCCGCGCCGTTCGGCCGCTTCGATGTCGCGACCATCGCCTTGAGCGTGCTCGTCCTCCTGTTCTGGGTTGTGCGACCGCTGGACCGGACCACCGGCGGATTGTTGCTGGTCTGCGGCGGCATGCACCTGATCCGGCTTGTGCGCTGGACCGGATACCGGACATTCGCCGACCGGCTGGTGCTGATCCTGCACGTTGCCTATGCGTTCGTCCCGGCGGGATTCATCCTCACCGCGCTCAGCGCCTTCGACCTCGTGGCGCCGAGCGCTGGAATCCATGCGTGGACTGGAGGAGCGATCGGCACTATGACACTGGCGGTGATGAGCCGGGCAACGCTCGGTCATACCGGACAGCGGCTCCAAGCGTCTCCGGCGACACAGCTGATTTACGCTGCGGTGATTATCGCCGCCCTCGCGCGGGTCTGCGCCGTGCTGGAAACGGACCACACGGGTCCGCTGCTGGTGGCTGCCGGTATCGCCTGGGCTGCGGCGTTTCTCGGATTTGCCGCAATCTACTCGGTGGCGTTCTGGTCGCCACGCCGGCACTAAGAGCGATAGGCCGAACGACGTAAGGCATCTCAACTGCTGATTGGCCTGACACAAAACTCTCTATCCCGGCTCGACGGTTGCGGTGATCATTTCCGCAAGCCGCGGCCTGCTTTTGGCCGGCCGTACGGGCTGGCGCCGTGCGACGGGTCAGGCCATGTTAGGCGAGTTCGACCGGAGCGCGTGACGGGGATGAAACCTTTGCGGTGCGGCAGCCTATACGCTCGGCGCGCCATCGGGCGTGTCAGATGAAGGACGCTGGCAAAACCAAAATGGGCCTGCGCAAGGCCGCTGCGGCGGCGCAGTTCGATTGCGCGACCGCGTTCCAGAAAATTGCGCTGGACTGCGTCGGCAAGGTCAGGCTGCATCACAGCAGCGCCTGCGCCGGCGATGCCGAAGCCGTGCATCAGATTCGTGTCGCCATTACCCGGCTGCGGTCCGCCGTATTCTTCTTCGCTTCGATCGTGGTTGATGCGGAATGGCGGCGCCTGAAGAAGGAGCTTGCATGGCTGAACGGCTCGCTCGGCGCCGCGCGCGACAGCGACGTGGTCGTGGAATATGCACGCCGCGAACGGTACCGGGACTGGGCGCAACGCATGATCGGCGAGGATATCGATGCGCATCAGACGCGCGATCATCGCCGGATGGTTCGCTGCCTGCGTTCCCCGCGATTTCATGACCTGATCGAGGCGATGTCCGGCTGGATCGGGGGCGGATCATGGCTCCCGCGTTGGGAGCGGATGCTGCGCCGCAAGTCCGCAAGGCCGCTGAAGGCCTATTGCAAGCGCGAGCTCAATCGCTGGCGCCGGCGGCTGATCCGCAAAGGCCGGCGGCTCAAAGCCCTCGGCGCATCAGATCGTCACCGGCTGCGGATCAGGGCGAAGCGATTTCGCTACATGCTGGAGGCGCTGACGGGCATCGTCCCGGTGTTCGGCGATAGCGAATTCCGTCACGTCCACAAGCCGGCGAAGCAGCTGCAACGCACGCTCGGCGATCTTCGCGATCTCAAGCGCTTCGCAAGGCCCGGACTGTCGGCTCAAGGCGATAATCCAGGCCAACGCTGGCCACCGGGCTATCGCCGGCAACGGCAAAGGTTGCGGAGCGCCGCGATATCAGCCTATCGCGGTCTCAAGGACGCAGGGGCATGCTGACCGGCGCTTGATCCGGATCAAACGAAAGTTGCGGAGGAAACGCATTTTCCGCGCATGGCCCCGTATCCGGTCCTCGGCTATGATGCCCAAGTCCAAATCGGCTTACCCGCAATGCCTGACGGCTCCGCTACGGCCCATACCTATCGTCCGAAACTCGCTACCGTGCTGGCCGAGGGATACAATCTTGGCCACCTCCGCCGCGATATGCTGGCGGCGCTGACGGTTGCGATCGTGGCGCTGCCGCTGTCGATGGCGATCGCCGTCGCCTCGGGCGTTTCGCCCGAGCGGGGATTATATGCCGCCGTCATCGGCGGCTTTTTAGTCTCGGCGCTCGGGGGCAGCCGCTATCAGATCGGCGGCCCGGCCGGCGCTTTCATCGTGCTGGTCGCGGCCACCGTCACCAAATTCGGCCTGGAAGGCCTGTTGCTGACCGTCTTCCTCTCCGGGTTCATGCTGGCCCTGATCGGCCTGCTGCGGCTTGGCGCGCTCATTCGCTACATTCCGCACGCCGTGACCGTCGGCTTCACCTGCGGCATCGCGGTCACGATCTTTGCCAGCCAGCTGCGCGATCTCGGCGGCCTGAAATTAGGCGGTGCCGAACCCGGACCGTTGCTGCCCAAGCTTGCGGCACTCGGTCAGGCGCTGCCGACCATCAGCGCGGCCGCACTTGCGGTCGGCATCGGCTCGGTCGCCTTGATCTTAATGCTGCGGCGGCTGGCGTTGAACTGGCCGGGCATGCTGATCGCGGTGACGCTCGCCTCGGTGGCGGCATGGCTGTTCGGCCTGTCGGTCGAGACCATCGGCAGCCGCTTTGGCCAGCTGCCGGACGGATTGCCGGGACCGCGGTTGCCATCGATCTCGTATGCGTCCGTGCTCGAAGTGCTGCCGGCCGCGCTCTCCTTCACGCTGCTGGGTGCGGTCGAGAGCCTGCTCTCGGCCAAGGTCGCCGATGGCATGACGGGGCGCAAGCACCGCTACAACATGGAAGTCGTGGCGCAGGGTGTCGCCAACGTCGCCTCCGCACTGTTCGGCGGCATCTGCGTCACCGGAACGATCGCGCGCACGGCCACCAATATTCGCGCCGGTGCCGTCAGCCCGGTCTCCGGCATGATGCATGCGCTGTTCGTGCTTGTGTTCATGGTGGTCGCAGCGCCGCTGGCAAGCTTCATCCCGCTGTCGGCGCTGGCGGGCGTGCTTGTCGTGGTGTGCTGGAACATGGCGGAGAAGGAAGAATTCCTTGATCTGCTGCACGATTGGCGCGGCGCCGGCGTGCTGCTCGCCACTTTCGGCCTCACTCTGATCGAGGACCTTACGGTAGGCATCATCGCCGGCTGTGCGCTGGCGGCGGCGTTCGCGGTCTATGATCGCGTCATGCGATCGCGCGGCAACTCCTGAACACCAGCGCGGCTGGCCGCCAGCGGCGATCGGCGTTACACTTCCCAGGCAACAGAGGGAGCGACATCGATGTGGCAGCGGGCGTTCTATCACGAGGGAATGAGCGAACTGCAGGACCGGTTCGACGGGCGGCGTGTGGCCGAGGCGATCGAACGGCACCGCAAGCATTATGAGTTCTGGGATGACGAGAAGGCGTTGATCGAGAGTTCGCCGTTCTTCTTCATCGGTACTTCCTTTGCGGATTATGTCGACTGCAACATCAAGTCGGGCGATCCCGGTTTCGTGAAAATCGTTGGCCCCAACACAATCGAATATCCGGAGTATGACGGCAATTCGATGTACCGGACGCTCGGCAATTTGTCGCGAAATCCGAATGTCGGGTTGCTGTTCGTGCGCTTCGACGGCAAGAGCCGGCGCATGCGTATCAACGGCCGTGCTGTTATCCTCGACGACGCGGCGGCGATCAGCCGGCATTACGGCGCGCAACTCGTGGTGCGGATCGAGTGCGAAATCTATCCGAACTGCCCGCGCTATGTGCCGGACCTCGCCGGCGCCAATCCGTCGCCCTACGTTCCCCGCGAAGGCGCGGGGCCTCCGCCGGCGCCGGAATGGAAGGGCCGCGATTACATCCGGGACATCCTGCCCGCCGGCGATCCGCATGCGGAGGTCGTCAAGGCGGGTCCGCGCGAGAGCTGAACGTTTGCCCTAAGGCCGCGGCCGGTGGGCGGCCGACACCGTCACGTCAGGGCCAGGTTTGATGGGCCCGCTGACATACTTGTGTGAGTCGAGCGGATCGCACGTGACCGTGCGTGTCTTGTCGATTTCCTCGCCGACTGTTTTCGTCATTGGCGCGAAGCTGCCGTCTTTTGTCTTCAGGATGATGGGTTCCCCCTGCAGGCAGAAATCGGGGAATGCGATGCCGTGTCCGTCCTGACCTGCGAATTTTCCGACCAGCAGTTGGGATGCCTGCATCCTGGCGGCCGCCGATGCCCGCATCGGGCGTTTCGGATCGAACGGGCGATAGCAGGGGTAATCAGGAAGCGATTGGAACTTGTACTTCACCGTGCAGGCCGCCCCGCCGGTCTTCACGAAAGGCGCGTCCGAGGGGCCGTCCGCAGCACGCTCGAATACCAGCGTTTCCAGACTCAATGATTCGGCATTGGGACCGGCAGATCCGTCCGCAATTTCTGCACGCGAGAAAACAAGCTTGGTTTTCGAATGCTCCTCGCGTGTTTCGAGCACAAGGACAGGCCGCGAGGCCCAGGATGGGTGCAGGTTTACGTCACTTCCATTCATCGTGAGCTTCACATCGCCGACGGCAGGGCTTTCTTTATCAAAATCAATCATGCGGACACCGACTTCATCCTTCGAAGACTCCAGACTGAGGAAGCGGAGATCGTCTCTTTTGCGCGTGATCGGCATCATCGGATCAAAACGGTCGTCGATGTCAAACTTCACCGTCTTCTTGATTCTTGATCCCGAAGCTTTTTTTTCCTGGGAGTGCGCGGTGACATCGATAACCAGCATGGTTCCTTTAGACGAGTATTTGACGCCCAGAGCATTCTGGAGAAGTCTGACCGGAAGCAATGCCGGTGATGGTGCAATATCACGCGCGAACAGGATTTGCTGACCTGGACGGACGACTGCAAAGTTTTGAAAGGCGCCGAGGCCGGCGCCGCCGGAAACTTCCGGTCCGGAGAGGAGAATGCAATCGGCTTGGTCGTCGTTCTTTACCGTTTCTCGCTCGACCTTCCTGGACGCGGACCGCAGACAGAAGCTCAGGCTGCGATCATCTTCCCGCTTCGCGCTGATCGCGGCTGCGAAAATGCCATTCGCAGTTGGTATCTCCATTGGAAGTGGTGAGCTCGCATACATATCGACCTCAACCATTGTAAGTTGGGAGCCCGCCTCCTCGGAGCAGAGGTCACGCTTTGGCAATGTGTGGGTCAACAGCTTCGCGGCATCCGCCAGGACCAGGCAGGAGATGGTGTCTCCCGGATTGTTCCGCGTCACCCAGATCAGATGATTCTTGCCCGCACCATCGACCAGCAGATGCGGTGCGGCGTGATGACGTCGCGGCGGCAGCCAAACCGGACTGGTGTTGGATAGAATTTGATCTTCGCGCCTGAGCAAGGCGTCGGGAAGCCGATCGATCCCGACCGATCGGAGTTCCGCGCTGACGTCGCTCCGGCGTTCGGTGGTTTGAAAGACCGGTACGTCCTTGCAGGTGACACAGGTCACCGTAAGGTTTGATCGTTTATTCTCGAATGTCAGAATGACTTGATCGGGCTCGTCGTGGTACTTCTCCCGATCGATGGATTTAAAGGGATGATCGACCACCCGGCTGACCAGGAATCCGCTGGAACGCCAGGGATCCGAATCGAATTCGAAGTAGGTCGACCGGTCCCAGGCGCGATAGGCGTCGGCGCCGCCGATGCTCACGCCCGCCAGAACCATTTTTGAATCGGTCTCGCAACGTGCCGCCTGATCCGCATCGTCGCCGTTCCGGATATAGAGGCAGAGCCGGAAAGCCGCATTCTGCATGATGCGATCGCAGTCGTTCTGGTTATAGCCGTAGGTGGCCAGGCCATGGCGATAGCACAGATCGTGAAACACGCACGCCTGCCGGAACCTTTGCAACACGAGATGGCGTCTGCCTTTATCGTCTGCGCGATGGTCGAAGAAAATGTTCGTCAGGGCAGGGAGGCTGCAGTTCAATCCTTCGCCGCTGCCGCCGATGGTGCTGACGACGTCGGGGCCGGATTGGAAGGAAGCAACGGTGGGTGGCATCTCGCTGTCGGAAACGTCATCGACGTTCTTGTAGATGGAGTTGACCATCGTCTGGTGAAGGAAAATCATGTCAACGAGTACGATCAGCACCGGAAGCACAACTGCCGTCACGCAGGCGGCCAGCAATCCAACTCCAAAACGCTTCGACATGAGATCCCCCGCGCGCCAGGAGCGAGAAACGGCCGGAACAGGCGCTTTGCTTCAAGCGCGATGTCCGGTCAGATTGCCGTTCGCGACTTCACAAAATGAAAGAGACTTATCTCGGAGGAAAGACAACCATAGGTTAGGGCGATGTCAAGCGCGTGGTTTCACAAGGCAGCATAGCCGGCGATTGCAACTTCGTGATCAGGCCCGCGCCGGATCGTCGCATGCGCGGATGGGCTTGGACGCGGTGCCACGCCTAATCCCGCGGGGCCGGCTTGGTCGCAAATTGCGGGAACTTGTCGGCGACGATGGGGCCGTCGGTGCGCCAGGAATAGCAGCCGCCGATGAAGAACGGCCGTTCACCGGAGTTGCGCTGCTCGTCCATCGAATCGCGGCCTTCCGGATCCTTGCCGTACGACATGGTCTGAAACAGCGTGGTCACGGCCGGGCCCAATAGCTCCGACAGATGGGTGCAGCCCTCGAGCCGGCCGATCTTGCGGCGGACCACCTCGCGCCATCCCTTGCCGATGCTCTCGCCGACCAGCCGCTGCAGGATCGGCTCGACGTCGATGCAGGTGGGATAAGGCGTCTCCGCCATGGTGGCTTCGGCCTCGTGGATCCTCATGGTGTCGTCGATCGCCAGCCGCAGGCGGATATCGTGCACGGGATCGCCGGGCTTCAGTTCCTCGCGATAGTGGTCGGCGGCCTGCGTGAACGGCTTTGTATCGACCAGCCGCGCCTCGACTTCCCAGAGCCCGTCGTCCCTGATGTAGCCGTTGCATTCGACCGTTCGCGTATGCATCAGGCGACGCCCGGTTCCGTCGGCGGCCTTGTCTTGGGGCATGTTGCTGTCCTCAGGCGAATTTGACGATCATTTTACCGAGCGCGGATCGCGACTGCATGGTCTTGAACGCCTCGCGAAAATTCTCGAACGGAACGACCTTGCCGACCACGGGACTCAACTGGCCCGAGGCGAGCCATTCGAACAATTGTGCGATCAGGCGGGTATGGGTTTCCGGCTCGCGCTTCTGGATTTGCGCCAGATCGACGCCGAGCAGGGCGCCGCCCTTGAGCAGCGGCAGATTGAAGGCCAGGGCCGGAATGGTGCCGGAGGCAAATCCGACCACCAGGTGCCGTCCGCGCCAGGCGATCGAGCGAAACGCCTGCAGCGCCACCTCGCCGCCAACAGGGTCGAAAATAACATCCGGACCGTTGCCGCCGGTCAGCGTCTTCAGGCTGTCGCGCCAGTCCGCCTTGGTGTAGTCGATGGTTTCATCGGCGCCGTAACCTGCGGCGAATTCGCGCTTCTCATGCGTCGAGGCCGCCGCGATCACCTTGGCGCCCATCAGCTTGCCGAGTTGTACCGCCGCGATGCCGACGCCGCCTGCCGCGCCCAGCACCAGCAGCGTTTCGCCCTTGCGCAGTTCGGCGCGCGCATCCAGCGCGTAAAGTCCGGTCAGATAGTTCGCCTGAAAAGACGCTCCCGCCTCAAAGGTAGTCTTTGGCGGCAAGTGCTTCAGCGCCGCTGACGGCACGCAGATGTATTCGGCGAGCGCGCCGGATCTGACCATGCCAACCACGGGCATGCCCGGCTTGAACGCGGCGACGTCGCCTGCGGCAGCGTCGACCACGCCAGCGAATTCCGTGCCCGGCACGAACGGCAGCGGGTCCTTGGTCTGATACAGCCCTTGCACCTTCAAGCCGTCGACGAAGCCGATGGCAGCGGCGCCGATCCTGACGCGGACACCGCCGGACGGGATATCGGGCATCGGCATCTCCTTGATGGAGATGCCGTCAATCGAATCGTAATTCTCGACCACCACGGCTTTCATGCAATTGGTCCCAAAGTCTTTCCTGGCGCCGTGCTGTGACCCGGCATCTTGATGTGTTTGCAGATTCTGAGAGCCAACGCTACTCGGCCGCCTCGGCCTGCCGGTCGATCTGCTCGGCACCGGCCTTGATCAGGGGAATGAGGTCGCGGCCGATCGCCATCGTGTCATGCGGATTCTCAAATCCGCGCAGCAGGAACGAATGGATGCCGAGCCGGTAATACCTGAGCACCGCAGCCGCGATCTGCTCGGGCGTTCCCACCAGGCAGGACGTATTGCCGGGCGCGCCGGTGGCGCGCGCGATCCCCATCCATAAGCGCTCATCATGCACGTCGGCGCGCGCGGCATAGCCCAGCAGGCGTTCGCTGGAATGGTTGCTCGGCTTCGGCGCTTCGCCCGTTTTGCGTTCGACATCCGCCAGCAGCGCATGCGCCTTGTCCCAGGCTGCGCCCTCGGTTTCCGCCATGATCGGGCGCAGCGACATGTTGAAATCGGCGCGCCGTCCGAACGCGGCGGCGCGACGGCGGAAATCATCGACGCGGGCGCGCGTCTCGGCGAGCGGCTCGCCGAAGATAGCGAACACATCGCAATGCGCGGCGCCCATTTCCAGCGCGCCTTCCGAGGAGCCGCCGAAGAACAGACGGGGATAGGGCTGCTGAAACGGTTTGATATCGCTGTACGCGCCCTCGATGCGATAGAATTCGCCCTTGTGGTCGAAGGGGCTGTCGCTGGTCCAGATCCGGCGCATGACATCGAGATATTCCGCGGCGCGGCGGTAGCGGTCGTTCTTGGGCAGGAAGTCGCCTTCGCTGGCCTGGTCCTGGTCGCTGGTGCCGGCGATGACGTGCAGCCACATCCGTCCCTGCGTCAGCTGGTCGAAGGTCGCGATCTGCCGTGCCGCCAGCGCCGGTGCCACCGAGCCCGGGCGATGCGCGATCAGGAATTTTATTCGCTCGGTATGATCAGCGGCATACAGCGCGATCGCAAAACCTTCGGCGGCCGAGGCGTAATATCCGACCAGCACGGAATCATAGTTCCACTGCTCATGCAGGCGGGTGAAATCGATCACCCATTCGCGCGATATCTGGCCCTTGATCAGGTGAACCGCGACGCCCTCCTGCTGGGTGCCGATCATACCGATGATTTTCGCTGGCATGGCTGTTTCCCCGGGGTATTTGTTCGTTGTCCGAATGAAACGCGCAACAACAGGGGAAATCAAGCGCTTCAGGGGCCGGAAGCTGTGTCAGCCTTGCAACCATGCCATCAGGAAATAACGCCGCCAGGGCATCGCCGTTGCTGGGGGCAATGCCATGACTTATGAGAGGGGCAGGGGCACCTCGCGTGGTGAAGTATGAGCATGGACAAGCATACGCTTCGCAGCGGCGCGACTGAGGCGACCATCAAGGCCGATGGCGCCGAACTGTGCTCGCTCCGAAATGAAGGGATAGAGCTGCTTTGGCAGGCGGGGCCGGCATGGCCGCGCCACTCGCCGTTGTTGTTTCCGATCGTCGGCCGCCTCAACAATGATCAACTGCGCCACCGTGGCAAAACCTATCCGATGACCCAGCATGGCTTTGCCAGGGATCACCGGTTCGAGTGGGTGGAGCAGGGAGCGACGTCCTGCAAGCTGGTGCTTGTCGACAGCGAGGCGACGCGCGCCCGCTATCCCTTCGCGTTCCGGCTCGAGGTTACCTACAGCGTTGAAAATGCCGGCCTGAAACTGGCGTTCGACATCACCAACACCGGCAACGAGACTTTGCCGGCTTCGATCGGCGCCCATCCCGCGTTCAACTGGCCATTGCTGCCGGGGTTGGAAAAGGAAGCCTACGCGCTTACCTTCTCGGACGAAGAGCCCGCGCCGATCCGCAGGCTGGCAGGCGGCCTGATGCGCGCCAAGGCCGAACCGTCGCCGGTTCGCGGCAACAGCCTCCCCCTTTCGGAGCGGCTGTTCGAAGACGATGCGGTTATCATCGACCAGCTCGCGAGCGGATCGGTTCGCTATGCGGCCGATCGTGGGCCTTCGATCGAGATGTCCTGGGAAGGATTTTCCGAGCTCGGCGTCTGGTCGAAACCTGATGGCGCGGCGTTTCTCTGCATCGAGCCCTGGCATGGATTCGCCAGCCCGTCGGAGTTCGACGGCGAATTCACCGGCAAGCCCGGATTGATGCAGATTGCGCCGGGCGAGAAGCGGAGCCTCTGCTATCGGATACGCGCGGGTTGAGGTTGCGAACGTCAATCGACGGGCATTTTCGGCTGATTTTAGGGGCAGGGCGCCAAACAAACCGCATTTTCCGGGTTGAATGGTCCTTGCTTCCGCTTTTCCCGGCTGCAATGGATATGGCTGAACCCTATCCCCACCCAAGAGAAGAGATCGATGAGCCAACTAATTGTCCGCGCCGGCGACTTCACCTTTGAGGCCCGTTTCGAAGAGCAACTGGCGCCAAAGACGGTAGCCGCCTTTCGCAAGGCGATGCCGTTCGAGAGCCAGGCGATCCATGTCCGCTGGAGCGGCGAGGCGGTCTGGATGCCGCTCGGCGATCTCGATTTCGGCGTTTCCTACGAGAACCACACCAGCTATCCCGCGCCGGGTCAGATCATTCTCTATCCCGGCGGCATCAGCGAGACCGAAATCCTGCTCGCCTATGGCGGCGTGCATTTCGCCAGCAAGATGGGCCAGCTCGCCGGCAACCACTTCATCACCCTGACCTCGGGGCTTGAGAACCTCACCGCATTCGGCAAGACCGTGCTGTGGAAGGGTGCACAGAAGATCCGCTTCGAGGAAATCTAGGTGACGGAGCCCGGCTACCCCCGCGACCTCCGCGGCTACGGCCGCAATCCGCCCGATCCGCGCTGGCCTGATAATGCGCGGGTCGCCGTGCAGTTCGTGGTGAATTTCGAAGAGGGCGGCGAGAACAACATCCTGCACGGCGATCGCGCCTCCGAGGCGTTCCTGTCGGATGTGCTGGGCGCGCAGCCCTGGCCCGGCAAACGTCACGCCAATATCGAATCGATGTTCGAGTATGGCTCCCGCGCCGGCTTCTGGCGGCTGTGGCGGATGTTCACCGAGCGCAAGATGCCGGCCACGGTGTTCGGCGTCGCGACCGCGCTGAAGCGCAATCCCGAAGTGGTCGCGGCCATGAAGGAGGCCCGCTGGGATATCGCCAGCCACAGCCTGAAATGGATCGAACACAAGGACATGTCGGAGGCCGAAGAGCGGGCGGAAATCGCCGAGGCGATCCGCGTTCATACCGAGGCGACCGGCGAGCGTCCGCTCGGCTGGTACACCGGACGTTCCTCGATCAATACGCTGCGGCTTTTGATGGAAGCCGGCGGCCTGCTCTACCTCAGCGATTCCTATGCCGACGATCTGCCATACTGGATCAAGGCAGGCGGATTGCAGCCGCATCTGGTCATTCCCTACACGCTCGACGCCAACGACATGCGCTTTGTGAACCCGCAAGGCTTTGGCGGCGGCGATGAGTTCTTCACCTATCTGAAGGACAGTTTCGACGTGCTCTATGCCGAGGGCGCGACCGCGCCGAAGATGATGTCGGTCGGCCTGCATTGCCGCGTCGTCGGCCGCCCCGGCCGCGCAGCGTCGCTGTTGCGCTTCCTCGACTACGTCATGAAGCATGACGGCGTCTGGGTGCCGACGCGGTTGCAGATCGCGCAGCATTTTCACGCCAATCTCAGCCATCTCGCCGAGAGCGCCGCTGAGATCGGATAGGCCGGGGAATGCCGATGAAGCTTTCCGATCTCAATCTCGCTGGCAAGGACGAGTTCGTCAAAGCGCTCGGCAATATCTTCGAATATTCACCCTGGATCGCCGAACAGGCGGCCGCAGCGCGGCCGTTTGTCAGCCTGAAAACGCTGTTCGATGCGATGCAGGCCGTGGTCGATCGCGCACCAGCCGACATTCGCCTGGCGCTGATCAAGGCGCATCCGGATCTCGCCAACAAGACCCAGCGCGCCTCGGGGCTCACGGCCGAATCCAACGCCGAACAAAACAGTGTCGGCCTCGATCGGTTGTCAGATGCCGAATTTGAGGCGTTCGAGCGCGTCAACAATGCCTACCGCGCAAAATTCGGTTTCCCCTACATCGTCTGTGCGCGCCGGCAGACCCGGGATTCCATCCTGCGTGATTTCGAGCACCGGCTGCCGCACGATACCAAAACCGAAACGCAGGTCTCGATCGCGGAAATTTATCGGATCGCGGCGCTGCGTCTCGACCAGCTGGTGACGGCGGACGACAAGCTCGCCGTGCACGGACGGCTGTCGACCCACGTGCTGGATACCCACAGCGGCAAGCCTGCGGCGGGAATTTCGGTGGTACTGACCGAACTGTCCGATCTCGGCGAAGCCCGCGTGGTGGCGCGCGCGATCACCAACAGCGACGGCCGCACCGATCAACCCCTGATCGGCGGCCGCCCGGTCCCGATCGGGCGCTATGAGCTGATGTTTCGCGTCGGCGACTACTTTGCGGGGCGCAACGTGCCGATGTCGGACCCGCCGTTCCTCGACCAGATTCCCCTGCGCTTCTCGGTCAGCGATCCCGAGGGCCACCTCCACGTGCCGCTGCTGGTCACGCCGTGGAGTTATGCGACGTATCGGGGCAGCTGATCCCTACACATGCTGCGCCGATGACGCCGCCGCCGCGGCATCCGCTTCCGCCGCCGCCTTGCCGCCAAGGCCGTTGAAGAACGCGTTCAGCACCACGGCAACCAATGCGCAGAGCAGGATGCCGGACTCCATTAGCGGATGCAGGCCGTGCGGCAGGTTCTTGAAGAAATTCGGCGCCACCAGCGGGATCATGCCGAAGCCGACGGAGATCGCGACCACGAACAGGTTGAACTGGTTGTTCTTGAAGTCGACGGTCGCAAGAATCCGCGCGCCGGTCGCGGCCACCATGCCGAACATCACGAGCCCGGCGCCGCCGAGCACGACCAGCGGCACCGCTTCGACCAATGCGGCCATCTTCGGCAGCAGCCCGAGCAGCAGCATGATGGCGCCGCCTGTTATCGTGACCCAGCGCGAGCGCACGCCGGTGACGCTGACGAGGCCGACATTCTGCGAGAAGGATGTGTAGGGGAACGTGTTGAAGATGCCGCCGAGGAAGGTGCCGACACCGTCGGCGCGCAGGCCGCGGGTCAGCGCGTCGCGATCGACCTTCTTGCCGGTGATCTCGCCGAGCGCCAGGAACATGCCGAGCGATTCGATCATCACCACGATCATCACGATGCACATGGTGATAACAGGCACCAAATGGAATGTCGGCATGCCGAAGCGGAACGGGATCACCAGCGCGCCCCATTGCGCCGCCGTGACTTTATCGAAATGCATGACGCCGAGCACGCTGGCGAGCGCCGCACCCGCGACGATGCCGAGCAGCACGGCCACGTTGGCGACGAAGCCGGTGCCCCATTTGATCAAGGCGAGAATGACCAGCAGCACGAACAGCGCGATGCCAAGCCCTTGAAGCTGGCCATAATTAGGATTGGGGAAAGCGCCGGGGACGCCGTCGATCACCTTGGTCAGGGTCGGCAGGCCGCCGCCGGCCCAATTGATCCCGACGCGCATAAGCGAGATGCCGATCACCAGGATGATGGTTCCGGTGACCACCGGCGGAAACAGCGGCAGCAGCCGGCTGATGAAGGGCGCGGCAATGATGCCGAAGATTCCGGCAGCGATCACCGAGCCGTAGATGCCGAGCAGGCCGATATCGGGCGCCGCGGCCATTGACAGCATCGGGCCAACGGAGGCGAACGTGACCCCCATCATCACGGGCAGCCGGATACCGACCCCGGGGAAGCCGATACATTGCACCAGGGTCGCCAGCCCGCAGGCGAACAGATCGGCCGAGATCAGGAAGGCGACGTCTTCCGGCGGCAGTTTCAACGCCCGGCCGATGATCAAGGGTACCGCGACAGCGCCGGCATACATGACAAGCACGTGCTGCAGGCCAAGCGCCAGCAACCGCGGCGCCGGCAGCGTCTGGTCGACCGGATGGATTTCAGTGGTCGTGGTCATGAATGGCTCCCCCTGGCGCGGGCACGCCGGCCCATGCGAACCGTTACAAGGCCCGTGCCAAAGCTTGCCCCCGGAAGCCAGTCCCGGCACTTGCTCAATGGCACGAACGTTGCTCAATATTGGATCATATCGGGCGACCATAGTCCCGCAAGATTGCTGGCTGAACTGGAGGCTTCCACGTGCCGCTGATCAGGAACAGATACGGGAAGGGCCGCGTCCGCGTGATGCGCCTCCACCGCGACGGCGACCGTCACGAGGTCAGCCAGCTCAACGTCAAAGCGATGGTCGAGGGCGACTTTGCGCCTGCCTATACCCATGGCGACAATTCGACTTCGGTTTCGACCGACACCATCAAGAACGTCGTCAACGTCATCGCGCGCGAAAACACCGGCCTGTGCACCGAGGAATTTTGCCAGGTGCTGGCGACGAAATATCTCGACACCTATCCGCAGATCGCCTCCGTCGCGCTGACCGTGCACGAGACCAAATGGAGCCGGCTCAGTTTCGACGGCAAGCCGCATCCGCATAGTTTCGTGCTCGACAGCAACGGCAAGCCCACCGTTGAACTATCTTCCGTCCGTGGCGGTGTCACCACGATGTCATCAGGCATCGACGGCTTTGCCTTCCTGAAGTCGACGCAGTCGGGCTGGGAGAATTACGTCAAGGACGCCTACACCACGATCCCCCCGACCGCCGACCGGCTGTGCGCGACCAGCATGGTGGCGTCGTGGAAATGGTCGGGCAAGCCTCTGAGCTATCCCGCGACCAACAGGAAGGTCCTCGACACCGTGCTCGAAGTGTTCTCGATGACCTACAGCAAGAGCGTGCAGGACAGCCTCTACCGGATGGGCGAGGCGGCGCTGGCAACGGTGCCGGAGATTTCCGAGATCAGCATGGCCTGCCCGAACATGCACTTCATCCCGATGAACCTGTCGGCATTCGGGTTCGATAACAACAACGACGTATTCCTGCCGACCGACGAGCCGCACGGCCAGATCGAGTGCACGGTGGGTCGGGGATAATTCTGTCGTGTCCCGGACGCGGTGTAACGTGTTCCTGGCGATGCGAAGCATCGTCCAGTACGTTGCTCCGCAGAGCACGAGACTTACCCAAGGTTCTCACGAAAAGAGGAATAAATGCCGGAATTGATCAATATGGGCACGCTGCAGCTCAGGTTCTTGCACACCAAGGATGACACCGGAGGCAGTCTTGATATGTTCGAGATGACGCTGCAGCCGAATGCCCGCATGCCGGTGCCGCATTCACGAGAACTGGGACGAAATCATCTATGGCCTGACGGGAACGACAACCTGGCGCATCGATGGCCAAGACATCGATGTAGCGCCCGGCGAAAGTGTCTTCATCAAGCGCGGCGTCGTCCACGGTTTTACAAATAACACCGCCGGGCCGGCAGTTTGTCTCTGCACGCTTACCCCCGGTGTGCTGGGGCCGTCTTACTTCAAGGAGATGTCCGCGCTGCTGGTTGGTGGCGCGCCCGATCCGGCAAAAATGAAGGCAACGATGCTCCGCTATGGGCTTATTCCGGCGCCACCGCCATCAGCGACATAGTTGCGAAGGATAGCTAAAGGCGCGCTTGCGCCGTGCCGAGCAACTATCTCAATATCCCTGAATGGTGGGCATTGTCTGAATTCGACGCAGGGCGCTTTCGCGGACCCGCGCGTGAATGTGAATTGACTGCCGGCAGTATGGCTTGTCTGGTTGGTGGGTTGATGCTGTGACGTCAATCCCGATGGAGGTCCCGATGCGCATTCCGGCTTTGATGATATTGACGGCCGTCACTGTTCTGACGTCTGCGCCGGCTCCGGCCCAGACGTATGGCGGCAATTATCCGATCTGCATCCAGAACTACCGCTGGGGAGGAAGCGACATCGATTGCCGCTTTACCTCGATGGAGCAGTGCGCCGCGACGGCGTCGGGTCTCTCCGCCCAGTGCCTCGCCAATCCCTATTTTGCGAACGCGCAAATGCCCCGCGGGTCGTCTCGTCGGCCGTATCCTCCCGCGTACTGATTTATCATGCCATCGTTTCACTGCAACGAACGACGTCGATGGCGTTGGACCCCGGTTGATGGCGCAGCGCTGCCCAATCCCGCGTTGGCTTTGTTCAGCGCATAGAGCGCGGCAGCGGCATCACCAGGTTGCTCCCGCGCCAGTCTGCCTGCAGGCGTGAGCACGCCGCCATTCAGCACATCCCGATCCGGATTCTGTGCCGCATAGGCTGCCGGCTCCTGCGCCAGCGCAGATGTCGCCAGAACGATCGACATCAGCGCTGCCGCGACCAGCGTCCCGGGTCCAGTCATGGTCATTCTCCATTATCGCTTTTTTGCGCAATAGTTTGCGGTGGCGCGTGCTGCCTTCGGGCGCACTCTCCGGATTGTTCTAAGGGGCCATCTAGCCATTGCCGCCCGAAAAAGCGTGCTGCCGGCAGATCACTATTCCGCGAATGCGCGAAGGGCAGATATGCCCATCCGCGGGCGCCCAGCCAAGTTTACGTCATTCGCGCAGGGCTGACAGGCGCCCCTTCACCCGGACCCAAACTTCTCATGCAACGCCGGCCACAGCCGGTCCGGCTTGAACGGCGTCGCCGTGAAGCGGATGCCGGTGGCATCGGCGATGGCGTTGCCGAGCGCGGCGGCGACCGGGTTGTACGGGCTCTCGCTCATCGATTTGGCGCCCATCGGCCCCAGCGCGTCCGACGTGTCGGCGAACAGCACGTCAGTGCGGGGGACGTCGGCGAACGACGGCAGATGATAGTCGCGGAACTTGGGATTGATGACGCGGCCGCCTTCGTCGATCACCATCTCCTCATAGAGCGCAGCGCCCAGCGATTGCGCGACACCGCCTTCGATCTGGCCGCGGCACTGCAAGGGATTGGCGACGCGGCCGGCGTCGGCGGCCTGCACGCTTTTCAGGATCTTGAGTTCGCCGGTGAATTTGTTCACCGCGACGCGAAAGCCCTGCACGTTGAAAGCGATCGAGCGCGGCGTGCCTGATGAATTCCCGCTGGCGCTCAGCACCTTGCCGAGCGATTGCGCTGAAGCGGCGAGCATGGCGTAGGGCGTGCGGCGTCCGGCGCAGACCGCGGCGTGGTTGTCCAGCGCGCAGGCATCAGGGTTTTCGCCCAGCATCGACGCCGCGAATTGTTTCAACTGATCCGCCAGCGCCGCCGCTGCCGCCAGCGTTGCGTTCCCCGCGACAAAGATGCCGGCGCTGCCATAGGCGCCGGTGTCGTGGCCGCCATGCGCGGTGTCGGACTGGCGCAAGGAAATGCGATCGACGGTGGTTGCGAGCGCGGATGCGGCGATCTGGCGATGCACGGTGCTGGTGCCGTTGCCGAATTCCGCGGTGCCGACCGTGAGGTCGAAGCCGCCGTCGTCGCGCAACGAGATGCTGCAATCGGCGAAATGCCCGGCCGGCGGCACGGTGTCGATCATGGTCAGCGCGATGCCGTCGCCGGTCAGCCAGTCCGCTGACAGATCGGGCGTCGGCGCCTCCGCCGCCATCGCGCGCTCGACCAGGTCGAGGCACTGGTCGAGGCCGTAACTGCCGTAGAGCACGTCGTGATACTTGGATTTCGGCGGCGAACGCATGGGATCGCCTGACTTCACCACATTGCGGCGGCGCATCTCGAACGGGCTGATGCCGAGCTGCTTCGCCAGCTCGTCGATCGCGGCTTCGACCGCGATCAGGGTTTGCGGCAGGCCATAGCCGCGAAACGCGCCTGAAGGCACGGTGTTGGTATAGGCGGCGATGCCGTCGACCTTCTTGTTCGGACAATGATAGACGCCGAGGGATTCGCCGACCGAATGAAACAGCACCGGCCCGGCGTGGTTGCCATAGGCCCCGGTGTTGGAGAGCACGTCGAGCTGCAGCGCCGTGAGCTTGCCGTCGCTGTCGGCGCCCGCTTTGACGGTGACCAGCATCGGATGCCGCGTCGAGGTCGCGACGAACTGCTCCTCCCGCGTCAGTTCGAATTTGACGGCGCGGCCGGTCTTCAGCGCCGCCAGCGCCAGGATGTCCTCGACGAACATTTCCTGCTTGCCGCCGAAACCGCCGCCGACGCGCTCACAGAACACCCGCACCTTGTCCGGCGGCAAATCAAACAGGTCGGCGAGCGTGCGCCGGGTCAGGAACGGCACTTGCGTGCTGGAGCGGACGTTCAAAATTCCGTCGGCGTCGACCCAGGCGAGGCCGCCATGGGTTTCCAGCGCGGCGTGCTGGACCCGCTGCGTTGTGAACGTGCCTTGATAGGTGACGGCGGCCTGCGCCAGCGCGGCTGCGACATCGCCAAATTCGCCATGGATTTCGGCCACGATATTGCGGGCAGCGTTGGCGACACGGTTTTCTTTCGTCTTGTCGCCGTGCAGCACGGGCGCATCAGCGGCAATCGCGGCGGCGGGATCGATTACGTCAGGCAGGATTTCATATTCGACCTTGAGCCGCCGGCAGCCTTCCTCGGCGGCGGCTTCGGTGTCGGCGATCACGGCGGCGACCTTCTGGCCGATGAAGCGAACAACGGTGTCGAGCACCTTGGTGTCATCAGGGTCCATCCAGTCCCATTCGTGGCGCGCCGTCGAGAACAGGCGATCCGGCGCGTCTTCTGACGTCAAGACGGTATGCACGCCGGGGACGCCGAGCGCCGCAGTCTTGACGATCGAAATGATTCTCGCGTGCGGATGCGGCGAGCGCAGCATCTTGACGTGCAGCAATCCGCCCAGTGCGACATCGAACGTATAGCGTTCCGTGCCGCGCACCACATGCGGGCCGGCGGGCGCGGGCAGGCTGCGGCCGAACGCGGCGCCGGCGTCGGCATCCTCAATGTTGCTTTTGCCGTTAAGGGCGTCCTCGATCGAGCGGTAGCCGGTGCAGCGGCAGATATTGCCTTTCAGCGCGGCGCTGAGGTCTTGCCGCTGCGCCTGGTTCAGCGATGCGCAGGTCAGGATCATGCCCGACGTGCAGAAGCCGCATTGAAACCCCTGCGCATCGAGAAACGCCTGTTGCATCGGGTGAATGCCGTCGTCAGGCGCAAGGCCTTCGATCGTGGTGACGGCGTGACCGGCGGCGCGGAACGCCGGGATCAGGCAGCTATGCACCGGCTCGCCATCGAGCAGCACGGTGCAGGCGCCGCAGTCGCCGGCATCGCAACCCTTCTTGACGCCGAAATGCCCGAGCTCGCGCAGGAAAGTGCGCAGGCATTGTCCGGGCTGTGGGGATTCCGAGAATGATTTGCCATTGATCTCGATGCTCATGGCGTCACTCTTGGCACCGCCTGCAATTCGCCGCGGATTTCTTCGGCCAGCCGCAGCGTCATTGCCTTGCGCCACATCGGCTTGCCGTGGACGTCGGTGTGATAAAGGCCGTCGGGGATACGCTGCAGGATCGCATCGCGCAGGTCCTTTGCTGCTGGAACACCCGCAAAGGAAAACTGAACGGGCCGCGCGGTAGACGCCGTCACGGTCAGCGCCAGTCCGCCGTCACTGTTCAGGCCGCCGATCAAGAGCGCTGCCGAACGGCCGACCGGCGTCAGCGAGATCTGACGGAACGCGGAGCGTCGCTTCAACGCCGCCAGAGGAATATCGATCTGCCGCAGGAGATCACCGGGCGCCAGCACGTTACGCTGGTCACCGGTGACGAAATCCGCCACCGGAATTTGCCGTTCACCGCCGCCGGCCTGCCAGATCGTACAGACGCCGTCGAGCGCCGCGGTCAGAGAGATCATCGGCCCCGCCGGCAGCGACATGCAGATGTTGCCGCCTACGGTCGCGGTCTTCCAGATCTTGAAGGAGGCCAGGAACGCACGGCAGCATTGGTTGATCAGCGGCGAGGCGGTCCATTCCGGCGGGCAGGAAAGTGCATCGATTTGCGCCACCGTGCAGGTGGCGGCAATCGACAAGCCGGTTTCGCTGACGGTCAGCGCCGGCCATTTCAGACCGGTGAGGTCGATCAGCCGGGTCAGATGGGTTTGCGGTTCCGAGAACAACCAGGTCCCGCCGGCAAGCCAGGCGGCGTCTGCCGTCCAAACAGGCAATTCGTCCCGCGTGGTCGGTCGTGCAACGGCGCGGATAGTGTTCAGGTCCATGGATACGCTAACGCTTTCAAGGTGATGCATCTCCGATTATGAAGTGTTGCAAGACCAGCGCCAATTGCCAATGCCGTTGGGATGGTCTTTGCATTGGTGAAGGTGGAAGTTCGCAACGGCGCCTTCCGCAAATCAGGTGGGATCATGGACCAAACGCAGGCGATATGGATCAAGGATCCGCTCTCTATTTTCGCCGACGGCGCCGAGCGCGGCGTTGTGGTCCGCGGCGGCAAGATCGTCGAACTGGTGCCGCGCGGCCGGGAACCCGCGACATCAGATACCGCCGTCTATGATGCCGGCGCCCATGTCGTGCTGCCGGGGCTGATCAACACCCATCATCACTTCTACCAGACCCTGACCCGGGCGCTGCCGGCGGCGCTCGATCGCGAGCTGTTTCCGTGGTTGCAGGCCCTCTATCCGGTCTGGGCGCGGCTGACGCCGGAATCGCTGCATCTCGGCGTCACCGTGGCGATGTCGGAACTGCTGCTGTCGGGCTGCACCACCACCACCGATCATCATTACGTGTTTCCGGCAGGCCTCGAGGATGCCATCGATATCGAGGTCGCCGCCGCGCAGCGCCTTGGCATTCGCGTGCTGCTGACGCGCGGCTCAATGGACCGCTCGCAAAAGGATGGCGGCCTGCCACCCGACAGCGTGGTGCAGGACGAGGACACGATCTTGGCCGACAGCGCGCGCGTGGTGGCAAAACACCACCAGCGCGGCGAGGATGCGATGGTGCAGATCGCGCTGGCGCCTTGCTCGCCGTTTTCGGTGACGAGCTCGCTGATGCGGGCGACCGCCACGCTAGCGGATAAACTCGACGTTCGCCTGCACACCCATCTGGCCGAGACCGAGGACGAGAACAAGTTCTGCGAGCAGATGCATGGCTGCCGGCCGCTCGATTATCTCGAACAATGCGGCTGGCTCAATGCGCGGACCTGGCTGGCGCACGGCATCCACTTCAACGCCTCGGAAATGAAGCGGCTGGGCAAGGCCAACACCGCGATTACGCATTGCGCCTGCAGTAACCAGACTCTTGCCTCCGGCTGCTGCCCGGTCTGCGAGATGGAAGAGGCGGGGGTTTCGATCGGCCTCGGCGTCGACGGCTCGGCCTCGAACGACGAGTCCAACCTGATGCAGGAAGTACGCGCCGCGTTTCTCTTGCAACGGGCCCGCTACGGCGTCGGCCGCGTCAGCCACAGGGACGCGCTGCGCTGGGCCACCAGGGGCTCGGCGGCCTGCGTCGGCCGTCCCGAGCTCGGCGAGATCGCAGTCGGAAAGGCGGCCGATCTCGCACTGTTCAAGCTCGACGAACTGCGTTTCTCCGGCCACGGCGATCCCCTGGCCGCGCTGGTGCTATGCGGCGCGCACCGCGCCGATCGCGTGATGGTCGCGAGCAAGTGGGTAGTGACTGACGGTGCGATCCCCGGCCTCGACGTGCCGGACCTGATCCGCCGCCACAGCGCCGCCGCCCGCGCGATGCATGCGGGGTGAGGCGGTGCGCTCCCTCGCCCCGCGCTTGCGGGGTCGAGACGAGCGAAGCTCGCTCTTAGAGGGTTGGGGTGAGGGGCTCTCTCCCCAAGTCGGATGCGAATTGTCTTGCGAGCGCAGTCTTCCGAAAGCGTCAACGTGGAGACAATGTGCCTCGCCCCTCACCCGGATCGCAAGGGCGATCCGACCTCTCCCCGCGAAGAGCGGGGAGAGGTGAAAGGCCACCCCTCACTTCCCCGGAATCTTCTCGTCGATGCCCTTCACGTAAAAGTTCATGCCGAGCACCTGACCGTCGTCGAGATGCGTCCCGCCCTTGCATTCGACTTCCTTGCCGTCCTGGCCGACGATCGGGCACTTGAACGGCTGCAGTCTGCCTTCGATGATGGCGGCTTCGGTGTCCATTGCCAGTTTCTTCACGTCGTCGGGCATGTTGGTGTAGGGCGCCATCACGACGAGCTTGCTCTTCAGGCCGCCCCAGAAATCTTCCGACTTCCAGGTGCCGTCGAGCTCGGCCTTGACGCGCTGGATATAGTAGGGCCCCAATTGTTCATGGTCGAGGTGAGCTGCGCCTTCGGGCCGAACTTGATCATTTCGGAATCCTGGCCGAACGCCAGCTTGCCGCGCTCGGCGGCGACCTGCATCGCGGCGGGGCTATCCGTGTGCTGCATGATGATGTCGGCGCCCTGGTCGATCAACGCCTTGGCGGCGTCGGCTTCCTTGCCGGGATCGAACCAGGTGTTGGCCCAGATGATCTTGACCTTGATGTTGGGATTGATGGTCTGCGCGCCGAGCATGGTGGCGTTGATGCCGGAGATCACTTCGGGAATCGGGAACGAGGCGATATAGCCGAGCACGCCCGATTTCGACATCTTGGCGGCGATGATGCCCTGGATGTAGCGGCCCTCGTAGAACCGTCCTGAATAGGTCGCCAGGTTCTTGTCGCGCTTGTAGCCGGTGGCGTGCTCGAAATGCACGTTCGGATACTTTTTTGCGACCTTCAGCGTCGGCTCCATGTAGCCGAACGAGGTGGTGAAGATCAGCTTGTTGCCGGCGCGCGCCAGCTGCTCGATCGAGCGTTCGGAGTCCGGGCCTTCGCTGACGTTCTCCAGGAACGTGGTTTCGACCTTGTCGCCGAATTCCTTGACCATCTCGAGGCGGCCGAGGTCATGCTGATAGGTCCAACCGAGATCGCCGACCGGGCCGAGATAGATGAATCCGATCTTGAGTTTGTCGGCGGCGGAAGCACTGAGGAGGCCAGCGCCGGTGGCGAGCACCGCTGCGGTTGCTGCGATCAGAATCTTTTTCATGGATCTCTCCGTTTCACTGACGGGTGGACGCACTCTTCCCGATGCGCAGCGCCCCGTCGCGCGCGCTTCGGGCATGTTACCGGTCGGGCACGAACACGGTCCCGAGCGCCGCAGGCGCGGTCGAGCCCCCGGTTCGTGCACGCGAAATCAGGACAAGGACGATGATGGTCGCAAGATACGGCAATGCCGACATCAATTGCGACGGCACGCCGACGCCCCAGCCCTGCGCATGAAGCTGCAGGATCGTCACCGCGCCGAACAGATAGGCGCCGATTACGAGGCGCCCCGGCAGCCATGAGGCGAACACGACCAGCGCCAGCGCGATCCATCCGCGCCCGGCAGTCATGCCCGGAATGAAGAACGGTGTGTAGGCGAGCGGCAGATAGGCGCCGGCCAAACCAGCACAGGCGCCGCCGAACATCACCGCGAACATCCGGATCCTGAGCACGGGATAGCCGAGCGCATGCGCTGACGTGTGGTTGTCGCCGGCGGCGCGCAGGATCAGCCCGGTCCGCGTCTTGTACAGGAAGAACCAGACGCCAATCACGAGCGCGAGCGAGAGGTACACGAAGGCGTCCTCGCCGAACAGGATGCGCCCGACCAGCGGGATGTCGGTGAGGCCGGGAATATACAGATGCGGCGCCAGCGAAATCTTTTCGCCGACGAAGCGGGAGCCGAT
This sequence comes from Bradyrhizobium sp. AUGA SZCCT0182, assembly GCF_018130185.1. Classification (NCBI taxonomy): domain Bacteria; kingdom Pseudomonadati; phylum Pseudomonadota; class Alphaproteobacteria; order Hyphomicrobiales; family Nitrobacteraceae; genus Bradyrhizobium; species Bradyrhizobium sp. AUGA SZCCT0182. The sequence goes on from NZ_JAFCLY010000005.1 coordinate 59,298, forward strand.
CAGGCCGGAAAGGCCGACGCCGAGGATGGTCAGCGCGAGGCCGGTTGCGACCTGGTTGACCGCAAGGCCCAGCGTCATCAGCGCGAAGATCAGCGACATCAGCACGCCGGCGCCGATGCCGCACAGCGCGCCGATGATGACCGAACCGGACAGCCAGGCGCCGCCGAAGCCGCAGGCCGCGCCCACGATCATCATGCCTTCGACGCCGAGGTTGAGTACGCCGGCGCGTTCGGTCACGAGTTCGCCGGTCGCAGCCAGCAGCAGCGGCGTGGAGGCCGCCAGCACCGCAAGGATGATGGCCTCAATGAGCCCCACGGGACACCTTTGGTGACGCGAAGACGAGTTTGAACCGGTAGAGAATGAGGGAGTCGCAGGCGAGCACGAAGAACAGCAGAATGCCCTGGAACACCTTGGTGACGTCCAACGGGATTTTCATTGCGATCTGCGCCTGCTCGCCGCCGATGAAGGTGAGTGCGAGGAAAAGTCCTGCAATTGATATTCCAATCGGGTTCAGCCGTCCCAGGAACGCGACGATGATCGCGGTGAAACCGTAGCCGGGCGAGATGCCGGGTTGCAGATGTCCGACGGGCCCTGCGACCTCGATGATCCCGGCCATGCCCGCCAGCGCGCCTGAAATCGCGAAGGCCAGCAGGATCAGCTGGTTGGAATTGAAGCCGCCGAAACGTGCGGCGCGGGGCGCGGCGCCGACAACGCGGATCTCAAAACCCTTGATGGTCTTGGCGAGCAGCACCGCACCCGCCGCGACCACGACAAGCGCAATGACGCCGCCAAGGTGCAGCCGTCCGCCCTCGATCAGGACAGGCACGGTCGCGACCGGATCGAACTCGGCGGTGGTCGGGAAGTTGAAGCCCTTGGGATCGCGCCACGGACCGCGCACCAGGTAATCGAGCAGCAGGTCGGCGACATAGACCAGCATCAGGCTGGTGAGGATTTCACTGGCGCCGAACCGGACCTTGCAGATCGCCGGGATCAGGCCATAGAGCGCGCCGCCGACAGCCCCGAGCAGCAGCATCGCCGGCAATACCCAGGGGCCGGCGTCGGTGCCCTGGGTCTTGACGGCGAGCCAGCTGCCGGCGACGGCGCCGATCAGGAATTGCCCTTCGGCGCCGATGTTCCAGGCATTGGCGAGATAGCACAGCGACAGGCCGATCGCGATCATCACCAGGGGAGTCGCCTTCACCGCGATCTCCTGCAGCGAATAGCCGTCGACGAGGGGAGCGATGAAGTAGACGCCGAGCGCAGATATCGGGTTCTTGCCGAGCATCGCAAACAGGATGCTCATGGTCACCAGCGTCAGGCCGATCGCGATCAGCGGCGAGATCAGCGCGATCGCGCTCGACCGCTCGGCGCGCTTTTCAAGCACCAGCTGCATGCGCCGCTTCCTTTTGCTCCAATGTGCTTCCACCCATCAACAGGCCGAGCTTCTCGCGGCTCGCATCCGCCGTCGCCATCGGCTCCGACAGATGGCCGTGGAACATCACGGCGATGCGGTCGGTGATCTCGGTGAGCTCGTCGAGATCCTGGCTCGTGACCAGCACCGCCGCGCCGGAGGCAGCGAGATCGAGCAGGGCCTGGCGGATCACGGCGGCAGCGCCGGCGTCGACGCCCCAGGTGGGCTGGCTCACAACCAGCACGGCAGGACTACGCAGGATTTCGCGGCCGACGATGAATTTCTGCAGATTGCCGCCGGAGAGGCTGGCGGCTTCCGGATCGCGCCTGGCCTTGCGCACGTCGAACGCCTCGGTGGCGCGGTCGACGGTTTTCAGCATTGCTGCGGTGTTGACGAAGCCGTGCTGGACCATGCCGGAGGCCGCATGGCCGGTCAGCAGCGCATTCTCTGACAACTTCATGCGCGGCGCGGCGGCGTGTCCGAGCCTTTCCTCGGGAACGAAGGCCGCGCCGAGCTTGCGGCGTTGCGTGATCGACAGGTGCCCGGCGGCACGCCCGTCAATCACCACCGTGCCGGGGTCCTGCGCCAGACGTTCCCCCGACAGCGCGGCAAAAAGCTCGTCCTGGCCGTTACCGGCCACGCCGGCGATGCCGAGGATTTCACCACCCCTGAGTTCGAACGAGATGTGCTGCAGCCGTACGCCGTGGAGATCGTCCGGCGCGAGGGTGAGGTCGTTGACGACCAGCCTCGGCACGTTCGTTTGCCGGTTGGCGGCAGCCTTCACTCGCCCGATCTCGCCGCCGACCATCATGCGCGCGAGCGAAGCCGCGGTCTCCGCTTTGGGATTGCAGGTCGATACCTTCTTGCCGTCGCGCAGGATGGTAGCGGTGTCGCAGAGCCGTTTCACCTCTGCGAGCTTGTGGCTGATATAGAGGATCGCGCACCCCTCCGCCTTGAGACGGTCGAGCACGATGAAGAGCTGATCGGCCTCCTGCGGCGTCAGCACCGCGGTCGGCTCGTCGAGGATCAGGAATTTCGGGTTCTGCATCAGCGCGCGCACGATCTCGATGCGCTGGCGTTCGCCGACCGACAATTGCCAGACCTCGCGTTTGGGATTGAGCGGAAGCCCGTAGACACGGGATACTTCCTCAAGGCGCGCCGACATGTCCTTGAAGGATTCCTTGCCGTCGAGCCCGAGGGCGACGTTTTCCGCAACGGTGAGATTGTCGAACAGCGAGAAATGCTGGAACACCATGCCGATGCCGCGCGCGCGGGCGTCCGATGGTCCGGACAGAACCATCTGCTCGCCTTGCCAGCGCATTTCGCCTTCGCTCGGCTGGATCAATCCATAGACGGTTTTGACCAGCGTCGATTTGCCCGCGCCGTTTTCGCCGAGCAGCGCGTGGATTTGCTGCGGCCAGATATCGATGTCGACAGCCTCGTTGGCGAGGAGCGTGCCATAGCGCTTGGTCAGGCCCACCGTCTGGAGCAGCGGTGTGGCGCCCGTGTGCTGCACGGCAGGCGTCGTATCCGGCATTCGTACTCACGCGTCCCCGGGGAATGGATGCCTCAATACTGGGCTAGTTTAAACCCGCGCGTAAGTAGCAGGCGCGATTTTCTTTGAGCAACCTTGAATGGCTACTTTTTCCACACCCCGGCATGAACCACCGCGGCCTCGTCCTCGAGCAGCGGGCCGACCACTTCGGTCGATCGCTGGCCGCTGCCGAACACTTCCCGGCACGGCAGGTCGAGGGTCGGATTTTCCGGATGGTTGCCGGTCAATTCCCGCAAGCGATGTTCGCTGAGGCCGTAAACCAGTCGGCCGATGCCGGCCCAGTAGATCGCACCAGCGCACATCGCGCAGGGCTCGGCCGATGAATAGAGCGTGGCGCCGCGCAGGATGTTGGCATCAATCGTGGTACAGGCCTGGGTCGCCAGCAAACGTTCCGCATGCGCCGTGCCGTCATGGGAGGGCATGTAGCCGTTCTCGGCCTCGAGCAGCACTTTTCGGTTCGCATCGACGAGCAGGGCACCGAAGGGATGATTGCCGTGGGTCATGGCGCGGCGGGCCACGTCGAACGACAGGCGCAGGAAATGCGCGTCGAGCTCTGGTTGGGTTAGCGCAGCGATATCCGCCATCAATGCCTGTCAGTGCCCGGCCATATGCCGCCCGATCTCGGTGAGATCGGCCTCGCTGGCGCGGGCTTCATGGACGAACTGTCCGTGGAACATCACCACCAGACGATCCGACAATTCGAGGAGTTCGTCGAGGTCCTCGCTGACCAAAAGCACCGCGGCGCCGCGGTTGCGCGCCGCCATGATCTCGGCATGGATCTGGGCGACCGCGGCGAAATCGAGCCCGAAGCAGGGATTGGCGGCGATCAGCACCTCGACCTCGCCGCCGAGTTCGCGCGCCAGCACCGCGCGCTGCACATTGCCGCCCGACAGCGCCGAGATCGGCGTGTCCGGCGAGCGGGTCTTGATCTTGTACAGCCCGATCTTGCGCTCGGCATCTTTTCGGAACGCGGAGCGATTGAGCCACCAGCCGCGCGTGGCGAACGGTGCGCGGTCGAACTCGCGGAACGCGATGTTGTCGGCGACGCTCATGCCGCCGACGCAGGCATTCTTCAGCGGCTCCTCCGGCAGCAGCGACATCCTGTGCCGGCGCATTTCCTCGCGGCTCGCTGAATAGAGATCGCCGCGAACACGAACCTCGCCGCTCTCGGCCTCGCGCTGTCCGGCCAGTACCTCGACCAGTTGCCGCTGGCCGTTGCCGGAGACGCCGGCGATGCCGACGATCTCGCCGCCGCGAACGGTGAGCGAGACGTCGTGGACCGCGACCGCGCCGGCATCGTCGATCGCACAAAGTTTGCTCAGTTCCAGCCGCGCCTCGCCCAATTGTCCGACGCGCGGCGGCTGAACCGTCAGTTCCTCGGCGCCGATCATCATCCGCGCCATGCTGTCGGGCGTGAGATCGGCGACCTTGCCGTTGCCGGCGAGCTTGCCGCGGCGCAGGATCGTCACCTCGTCGGCGAACGCCATCACCTCGCGGAATTTATGCGTGATCATCAGGATGGTCAGGCCGCCGTTCACGACCATGTCGCGCAGCATGCCGAGCACCTCGTCGGCCTCGCCCGGCGTCAGTACCGAAGTCGGCTCGTCGAGGATGAGAAAGCGCCGCTTCAGATAGAGCTGTTTTAAAATCTCGCACTTTTGGCGTTCGCCGGCGGAAATGTCGGAGACCCTGGCGTTGAGCGGCACCTTGAACGGCATCCGCGCCAGAAACGCTTCCAGCTCCTGCTTTTCCTTGGCCCAGTTGACGACAGCAGGAACGTCATCGCGCGCCAGCACGAGATTCTCGGCGACCGTCATCGCCGGCACGAGTGTAAAGTGCTGGTAGACCATGCCGAGCCCGAGCGCGTGCGCATCCTTGGGGTTGGCGATCGCCTGCTCGCGCCCGCCGACCAGAATGTCGCCCTCGGTCGCGTGATAGTAACCCATGATGCATTTGACGAGCGTGCTTTTTCCTGCGCCGTTCTCGCCGAGCAGCGCGTGGAACGAACCCGGCTGCACCTTCAGTGCGACATTGTCGAGCGCAAGGAAGTCGCCAAACTTCATGGTCACCGCGACCGCGTCGACGCCGAGCGGGCCTTCGGGAAGCGGTGTCTCGCCGATGATCATGACACGGCCTTGATGAACGCGCCCGAGGTTGCGACCGCGCCGAACACGCCGCCCTGCATCTTGATCATCTTCAGCGCGTGGTCGTGGTTGCTCTTGTCGGTGGCGGCGCAGCAATCCTCAATCAACACGCATTCGAAGCCGCGGTCGTTGGCTTCGCGCATCGTGGTGTGGACGCAGACGTCGGTGGTGATGCCGGTCAGCACGAGGTTCTCGATGCCGCGCAGCCGCAGCATCAGCTCGAGATCAGTGGCGCAGAACGATCCCTTGCCGGGCTTGTCGATGATGGGCTCGCCAGGCAGCGGCGCCAGGTCGGGAATGATCTCCCAGCCGGCCTCGCCGCGCACCAGCACGCGGCCGCACGGGCCGGGGTCGCCGATCCCGGCGCCGATCTGCCGCGAGCGCCACTGCTTGTTGGCGGGCAGGTCGGTGAGGTCAGGACGATGGCCTTCGCGGGTGTGGATGATGTGAAAGCCCTGCGCGCGCATCACCGAAAGAAGTTTCTTGATCGGCTCGATCGGCGCGCGGGTCAGCGACAAATCATAGCCCATCTTGTCGACATAGCCGCCGACGCCGCAGAAATCGGTCTGCATGTCGATGATGACGAGCGCGGTGTTTTGCGGGCGCAGATCGCCGTTGTAGGGCCAGGCATAGGGTTCGGATGTGATATAGCGCTCGGGCATGGCACGTTCTCGCTTATCGGGTGATGGACAATTCGGCCGGCGCGCCGGTCAGCGTGCGCTTCGGTGAACAGGTGATGATCATGATCGCCAGCGTCAGAATGTAGGGCGCGGCGTTGAACAGATGATAGCCCGAGGTGACGCCGACCGATTGCAGCGCCGGTCCCAGCGCCGCGGCGCCGCCGAACGCCAGCGACGCCCACAGGCACAGCATCGGGTCCCAGCGCGCGAAGATCACCAGCGCCACGGCCGTGATGCCCTGGCCGGAGGACAGGCCCTCGTTCCAGCTGCCGGGATAGAACAACGACAGGAACGAGCCGCCGATCCCGGACAGAAAGCCGCCGACCATCGTCGCGCGCAGCCGGATCGCCAGCACCGAATAGCCCATGGCGCGGGCGGCATCCGAACTTTCGCCGGCGGTGCGGATCAGCAGGCCCCAGCGCGTGGTCTTGAACGCCCAGTACAATATCGGCGCCAACGCGATGCCGATCAGGAACAGCACGTTGATCCGCAAGGCGGCGCGGACCTGCGGCACATCGCTCCACCAGCCGAAATCGATCGCCGGCAATCGTGCCGCGGTCGGTTCGATCAGCGGCTTGCCGAGATAGAAGGCGAGGCCCGTTCCGAACAGCATCAGCGCGATGCCGACCGCGATGTCATTGACGCGCGGCAGCGAGCAGATGCCGGCATGCAGCGCGCCCAGCATCGCACCGGTGATCCCGGCGGCGAGCACGCCGAGCCATGGCGAGCCACTGAGATAGGAGATGCCATAGGCACTCATCGCGCCCATCACCAGCGTGCCTTCGAGGCCGAGGTTGATGCGGCCGGAACGTTCGGTGATGCATTCGCCAAGACTCACGAACAGAAACGGCGTCGAGACGCGGATGGCGCCGCCGAATACGGCGAGGGGGACGGTCCAGAGTCCGAGCGATCCATCCGCCATCAGGATTTTCCTTTCAGGAAGCCGATCCGGCCGTACAGCGCGTCGCTCGCCAGCACGAACACGAAGATGATGCCTTGCAGCACCAATACGGATGCATCAGGCAATCCGAGCCGGCGCTGCAAGAGCCCGCCGCTGGCGCTGATGCCGCCAAGCAGGATCGCCACGGGAATGATCGCCAGTGGATTATGCCGCGCCAGGAAGGCGACGAGGATGCCGGTAAAACCATAGCCGGCCGCGAGATTGGCGTTGGTGCGGCCCTGCACGGCGGCGACTTCGACCATGCCGGCAATGCCGGCAGCGCCGCCGGCGAGAAAGCAGATGGTCAGGATCAGCTTGTTGACGCCGAGGCCTACGATTTTCGCCGCGCGGATGTTGCCGCCGGCAACGCGCGCCGAGAAGCCGAACACGGTGTGATAGATCAGGATATAGGACGCGAACGCCGCGACCAGGCCGAACGCCAGCCCCCAATGGACGTCGGTGCCGGGAATGCTGCCGATCATGTTGGCCGCGCCGATTTCGCGGGTCGAGGGCTTGTTAAGACTGGCAGGGTCGCGCATCGCGCCCTCGACCAGATGGTTGAGCACCGCAAGCCCGATATAGACCAGCAGCAGGCTCGAGATCGTCTCGTTGACGCCGCGATATTGCCGGAGCGCGCCCGCGAGCGTGATCCAGAGACCGCCGCCGATCACGCCGGCGCACACCATCGCGGTTTGCACCACGAACGGCGAGGCCCACGGCATCGCCAATGCGACTGAGGTCGCCGACAGCGCGCCAATGAGCAGCGCGCCTTCGCCGCCGATGATCACCATGCCGAGTTGCGCCGGCAGCGCCGTGCACAACGCGGTCAGGATCAGGGGCGCGGCGCGCGTCAGCGTGTTCTGCCAGGAGAACCAGGTGCCGAATGCGCCCTGGTACATGTAGAAATAGAGATCGAGCGGGTTCTTGCCGAACAGCGCCACGAATAGCCCGAAGGTCGCGAGCGCGCCGACCAGCGCCGCGCCCGGGATCAGGATATATTCGATGGTCGCGCCGTAGCGTTGGAGGAAGCCGGAATCGGCGGCCGGCGCAACGCCGACCGCCTCCGCCGGATCCGCCGAACCTGTTGTCACGAAGTGGCTCCGAGCACGCCTTCCACCAGATAGTTCATCTTCTCGAGTTCAGGATCCGTCTGGCCGCGATCGGTGCCTGATGTAATGACCGCGTTGCCCTTGTTGTCCATGATCGGGCCCTTGAAGATGGTGTAGTTGCCGGCGACGAGCTTGGCCTTGATGTCGTCGGCATGCTTGCGCGCCTCGGCCGAGACCGCCTCGCCATAGGGTGAGCACTTGACGATCTCTTCCTTGAGGCCGCCGCGATAGAAGTTCGGAATGGTCTCTCCGGCCGCGATCATCTTGACGAATTTCGGATACAGCGCTTCCCAGTTCCACTCCGCGCCGGTGAGATAGGCCTTCGGCGCCAGCGGCGACTGGTTGACGTGATAGCCGCACACCATCGCGCCGCGGCGCGCGGCGTTCTCGACCATGGTCTTGGGGCCGTCGACGTGACAGGTGAGAACGTCGACGCCCTGGTCGATCAGGCTGTTGGTGGCTTCGGCTTCCTTGACCGGCATCGACCAGTCGCCGGTGAAGATCACCTGCGTGGTCGCCTTCGGGTTGGCTAGTCTTGCGCCGAGTGTGAAGGCGTTGATGTTGCGCAGCACCTGCGGGATCGGTTTCGCCGCGACGAAGCCGAGCTTGCCGCTCTTGGTGGAGTAGCCGGCAACGATGCCGGAAATATACTGGGCCTCGTCGATATAGCCGAAATAGCTGCCGGCATTGGTCGGGTCTTTCTCGCTCCACAGGCCGCCGCAATGCTCGAAGCGCAGCTTCGGAAACTTCTTCGCCATCTTGATGACGTGCGGGTTGTAGTAGCCGAACGAGGTCGGGAACAGCAGCGACGCGCCGTCGAGGTTGATCATGGACTCGATGGTCTTCTCGACCGCGTCGGTTTCGGGGACCTTTTCTTCCTCGATCACCTTGAGGCCGGGCATCTTCTTCAGCGCCGCGGCGCCCTGCGCGTGGGCCTGGTTGTAACCGTAGTCGTCGCGCGACCCGACATAGACGAACCCGATGGTGGTGCCGGCTGCGCGCGCGGCGCCCGCGCCGAAAGCGGTGCCGAGTGTCAGCGCCGCACCGCCCTGCAACAGATGCCGTCGTGAAATCCTGCCAAATTCCATGTGCTGCTCCCTCTGGCGGTTGGACCGCCCCCTATTTCGTGGGCCGCGCCGATGCGGCGGGCCCGGGGAGGGATGTCGCAATCTTCATGCCAGAGCGTGCGCCGCGGGCATTCCTGCATAAGCTAATGAGTAGATTGAATTATCCGGGGACGTTGCCCGTCAGGTAAAATTTGTGCAGGGCCGAAATGTCTATTTTTTAGGCGGCATTTCATCATTGTATGCAAGGTCGTTAAGCAATTGTTAGATCCAGCAGAGCCGTCAGCCGGCCGAATTGGCGGCGGATTTCTTGCCTTGCCGGCTGGTCAGGCGAATTGAGGCTGCTACCAGTCAGGGGCCCGCGGCTTGCGTCGATACCGCCGGCATTGAATGTGTATCGATCGGCCGGCGCTGGAAACGACGCGGCGCTGTACAGGAAAAGCATGAGCAAGACAGAAGTGGTCAGCAGCGGACCTAAGCCGGCAGCGCTTGGCGATGAAATCGTCGGCCGGATCAACCAACTCGCGGCGATCTCCGAGACGCCGGAGCATCTGGCGCGGATATTCCTTTCGCCCGAGCACCGCGCCGCCGCCGATCTCATTCTGTCATGGATGCGCGAGGCCGGCATGGCCGCGCATCTCGACGCCATCGGCAATGTCTGCGGCCGCTACGAAGGCGACCGGCCGGGCCTGCCGTGCCTCATGCTGGGCTCGCATTACGACACCGTGCGCGATGCCGGCAAATGGGACGGCCCGCTCGGCCTGATCACGGCGATCTCCTGCGTCGCGGATCTGAACAAACGCGGGCGGCGGCTGCCGTTCGCGGTCGAAGTCGTCGGCTTTGCGGATGAGGAGGGCGTGCGCTTCGCCTCGACCCTGCTCGGCAGCCGGGCGCTCGCAGGCACCTTTGTGGAGAGCGCGCTCAATTCACGCGACCATGCCGGCATCTCGATGCGCGATGCGATGGTCACATTCGGCCTCGATCCCGAGCACATCGGCGCGGCCGCGCGGACCCGCCGCGAACTCCATGCCTATGTCGAACTGCACATCGAGCAGGGGCCGGTACTGGAAGAGAACAATCTGCCGGTCGGCGTCGTCACCGCGATCGCGGGTGCCACGCGGCTGGCAGCAAAACTGACCGGCATGGCCGGTCATGCCGGCACCGTGCCGATGGCGTTCCGGCGCGATGCGCTGGCGGGCGCCGCCGAATGCATCTGCATGGTGGAGGAGTTCTGCAAGACCGATGCGGCCGGCCTCGTCGGTACCGTCGGCTATATCGACGCGATGCCCGGCGCCACCAACGTGATCCCCGGCCTCGTTTCCTTCACGCTCGACATCCGCGCGCCATCAGATCCGCACCGCAAGATGGCCCTCGCCGACATCGTGCGCCGCATCGAAGCGACAGCCAAACGCCGCAATCTCGCGCTGCAGCTCGACGTCACCCACGAAAACCGCACCGTGCCCTGCGCGCCCTGGCTCAAAGCGCAGGTCGCAGACGCCGTCGCCGCCGAAGGTTTTGGCGTGTTCGAACTGCCGAGCGGCGCCGGGCATGACGGCATGGCAATGATCGATATATCAGACGTCGCCATGCTGTTCGTTCGCTGCCGCGGCGGCATCAGCCACAACCCGGCGGAGCATGTCGAACTCGCTGATGCCGATGCAGGGGCGAGGGTGCTGCTAAGGTTGGTGGAGAATTTCAGGCCGAGGGAAGCATAATTGACGTCGTCGTCCCGGCCTTGAGCCGGGACCATACGCCGCGGCCCTTGTTGCTGTAAAAGGAAGATAACGTCCTGCGTGCAAAAACAATTGTTGCCGGTGGTTATGGGTCCCGGCCTTCGCCGGGACGACGTGGGGCTACATGACAGTTAGATGACATTTCGCCCCCGCGCTGTTGCGGAGAGACGAATCGTGATGTTCGGAGTACCAACGCGTGATATCAGACACGCCGGACAGCTCCTCTCCCGCCCATGAACAGCCAGATCACATTTTCATCGCATCGCGGATACCGATTTCATCAAGGCATGTTGGCGAGCCTTGTCGCCAACAGCATTCAGGCCGTCAATTTTCTCGGTGATCGCTTCCTCCGAAAATATCATTTGTCGGCAGGCATCGAAGAGCTGTACCGGCATTCGATGAATGCGGCGTTTGCGGAAGAGGAAGCCTTTCTGGTTACCGGGGCGCCGCACGCCTCTGCGTATTATCCGCGCGACTTTGCCTGGTTCTATCCTGATGTCCTCGATCCCGAGACCATCATGGATTCCCAGGATGCCGTGCGCAGGGTTCGCCTGCTCGAGAAAAGCGTCCGGCTGATGCTGGAAGCCGTTCGCGCCGGCGTCGTCACCACGACGATCGTGCCTGCGGGGCGCAACCGCTACATCGGCATCAACTATTTCTCGAGGCCGTCGGATACGCTGCTCGGCATCCTTGCAGGGCTGGAGCAACTGCTCTCCGCCGAGCAACGACCGGCTTCGTATCTGGCGATGTCGCAAGGCGCGCATGCCGGCCGCCTGTTGCTCGCGGAGTATCGCGCCGACTTGAAGCGGGAGATATTCATGCTCGCCGGAGCGCTGGAACGCTTCGATGACAAGGGTCTGACAGCGCTGCTGTGCGACGTCAGCGGGCCCCGTTCTGCGGCGACCGATACCCGTGCCGAACGCCGGCGGTTCGTCACCAATGCCTGCGTCTATGCGACGTTCCTGCGCGGTATCAAGCTTGGGATCATCGAGCAAACTGAGCTGGAGCAGCTGCTTGGACGCGCGCTGTCACAGTACAAGAAGGAGCTCCTGCTGCTGTTCGGCAGGCACGGCTATATCAGTCATTCCCTCGACTCCCGGCAGCAGGCGCCGGTTTATTCCATCGCGCTCGATTTCGTGAATGTGCATCAGGGGTTTTGGGATTTGAACGACGCGGAAGAACGCGCGCTGTTCGCGGCCACTACCGACTTCATCCTTGCCGAGCCGCGATTTCGAGTCCCGAATACATCGCACTTTCTGGTGTCCGCCGATAATCCGCTGAACAAGCTCATTCACAAGATTGCGGCGCCGGCCTATCAGGGCCGTTCGTCCTGGCCGACCTTCAACGTCGAATTCGCCGATCGCATGCTGGATCACGACGAATGCTCCGGCACCGAGACCTATCGGGCCTATGCGCGCGATATCCTGCGTGACATTCGCACCGTGACCGAAACCCACGGTGGATATCAGGAACTGATTTCCGAAAAAGGCCTCAAATATCGCACCTGGGCCTATCAGAGCGCCGTCGCGCACTCCTGGTTTCCACGCTTCCTGACGGTCTGGCAGCGCGCGTTCGGGACGTCGCTGCTGGGGAGCTAACTCGTAGGATGGGTGGAGCGTAGCGATACCCATCGCCTTGCGGGTGGTGGATTTGGTGGGTTTCGCTGCGCTCTACCCACCCTACGGACCTCTTCCGTCATTGCGAGGAGCGAAGCGACGAAGCAATTCATCTTTCGTTTGCCGCTCTATGGATTGCTTCGCTCCGCTCGCAATGACGGCCGAGTGCGACAAAACAGCCCGACGGGCAAATCACTTACGATTTACGGAAATCGTGTCAAGCCCCAAAATAAAAAATATTTCTGTTTACCAGAAGTAAAATCAGGGATATGTGTTTGGCCATCCCGTCCTACTCAGAAGGGCGTCGGCCGTCGTCACGGACGTTGGGCGGGTTGCGGTGGACGCTGGTTTACGCCTCGACGACGGCGTGGATGAGCGTACGGCAAAACCGTGTGGTCCTGGCGCCCGTTGCTGGCGTCAAGCCGTCGGCTAAGCGTGAGCTGAACCGGCGGTGACGGAGTCAACCAAGAACTCGTCTCCGGGGAGATCACGGCATAAGCCGTAAAGCCATTGCGCAGGGAAGGCCGGGTGTTCTCCGCTGCCCTGTATGCTCGTGTGCACTTTGTTTTGTGCAAACCGCACGCGAGACCGCGGGTGCAGCGCGCACCCGGTCTTCCCTGCGCCCTCTCAATGAGAGGGCGGGAAGTTTCCGGCAAAGCTCGGGCGCATCGCGCCGCGAGAACGCGAATGCATGTTTTGCGATGCTTATCCACGTCGTCCCGGCCTTGAGCCGGGACCCATACGCCGCGGCCCATCGGTGAGAGCGCTGACGTTAGATACCTTTTGCAAAATAACCGCCGCGGCGTATGGGTCCCGGCGTTCGCCGGGACGACATTTAGCAGAATGCGCGCTTCACCAGAATGTAACCGCCGGATGGCGCAAGCCTCCCCCCGCACTCACCTTTTCGCCATTGCGGCATTTCACAAGGAGCGAAAACGCTTTAAGGTGCCGCGCGCTTTGTCGTTGGCGAAGGGTAATAATTCACAGATATCAAAGGGTTAGCGGAAGCTGACGCCTTTGGAGGGCGGTTTGACGCGGTATATTTCGACGCGGGGGGAAGCTCCCACCCTGGGTTTTTGCGATGTGATGCTGACCGGGCTTGCCCGCGACGGCGGTCTCTATGTGCCTGAAACCTGGCCGCAGCTTTCGCCCGAGACCATCGCCGGATTTTTCGGACGGCCCTATTGGGAAGTCGCGGTCGAGGTGATCCGGCCGTTCGCCGGCGGCGAGATCTCCGACGCCGATCTCGGCCGCATGGCCAATGAAGCCTACGCCACGTTCCGCCATCCCGCGGTGGTGCCGTTGCGGCAGACCGGCTCCAGCCAGTTCGTGCTCGAACTTTTCCATGGCCCGACGCTCGCGTTCAAGGACGTCGCGATGCAGTTGATCTCGCGGCTGATGGATCACGTGCTGGCCAAGCGCGCGCAGCGCACCACCATCGTCGTGGCGACCTCGGGCGATACCGGCGGCGCCGCGGTCGACGCCTTTGCCGGTCTCGACAATGTCGATCTGATCGTGCTGTTTCCGCATGGCCGGATTTCCGACGTGCAGCGGCGGATGATGACGACGACGGGCGCGGCCAACGTGCACGCGCTGGCGATCGAAGGCAATTTCGACGACTGCCAGGCGATCGTGAAGGAGATGTTCAATCATCACGGCTTTCGCGATGCGGTCTCGCTGTCGGGTGTCAATTCGATCAACTGGGCGCGGGTGGTTGCGCAGGTGGTTTATTATTTCACCTCGGCGGTGGCGCTCGGCGCGCCGGCGCGCACGGTCGATTTCACGGTGCCGACCGGGAATTTCGGCGATATCTTTGCCGGCTACGCCGCCAAGAAAATGGGCCTGCCGATCCGCTGGTTGCGCATCGCGTCGAACATCAACGACATCCTGCCGCGCACGCTGAAGACCGGCATCTACGAGGTGCGCGAGGTCCATGCGTCCGCGTCGCCCTCGATGGATATCCAGGTGTCCTCGAATTTCGAGCGGCTGCTGTTCGAGGCTGGTCAACGCGATGCCGCCAGCGTGCGGCGGCTTATGGGTTCGCTGAAACAGTCCGGGCGCTTCGTGCTGCCGGATGCGACGCTGGCCGCGATCCGCGAGGAGTTCGACGCCGGCCGCGCCGATGAGACCGAAACCGCGGCCACGATCCGCGCCGCCTGGCGCGAGGCCGGCGACCTCGTCGATCCCCATACCGCGGTGGCGCTGGCGGTGGCCGACCGCGACACCTCGGATTCGAAGATCCCCAATATCGTGCTGTCGACCGCGCATCCGGCCAAATTCCCCGATGCGGTCGAGGCGGCCTGCGGCGTGCGACCGCAATTGCCGGCCTGGCTCGACGGCCTGATGACCAAATCTGAACACATCACGGTGATGAAAAACGATTCAGCCGAAGTGGAGCGATTCGTGCGCTCGGTGAGCCGTGCCGCGAAGCAGGGAGTTGCCGGATGAGTGTTGACGTCACCAAGCTAGCATCCGGCCTTACCGTCATTACCGATAGCATGCCCCATCTGGAGACCGCCGCACTTGGCGTGTGGGCCGGCGTCGGCGGTCGCGACGAAAAGCCCGACGAGCACGGCATCTCGCATCTGCTCGAACACATGGCATTCAAAGGCACCACGCGGCGCTCCTCGCGCGAGATCGTGGAAGAGATCGAAGCGGTTGGCGGCGACCTCAATGCGGGGACCTCGACCGAGACCACCGCCTATTATGCACGGGTGCTGAAGGCCGACGTGCCGCTGGCGCTCGACGTGCTCTCCGACATCCTCGCCAATCCGTCCTTCGTGCCAGATGAACTCGAGCGCGAGAAGGGCGTCATCGCCCAGGAAATCGGCGCGGCGCAGGATACGCCCGATGACGTCGTGTTCGAGCATCTCAACGAGCTCTGCTATCCGGACCAGCCGATGGGGCGGTCGCTGCTCGGCACCACCAAGACGCTGAAGAAATTCGATCGCGACATGCTGCGCGGCTATCTGACCAGGCATTATCGCGGGCCCGACATGGTGGTGGCGGCGGCGGGCGCCGTCGATCACAAGCGCGTCGTCGAGGAAGTGACGCAGCGCTTTGCGAGTTTTGAAGCAACGCCGGCGCCGAAACCGCAAGCAGCGATGTTCGGCAAGGGCGGCTCGCGCGTGGTGCATCGCGACCTCGAACAGGCGCATATGACGCTGGCGCTCGAGGGCGTGCCGCAGACCGACCTGTCGCTGTTCTCGCTGCAGGTGTTCACCAACACGCTCGGCGGCGGGATGTCGTCGCGGCTGTTCCAGGAAGTGCGCGAGAAGCGCGGGCTGTGCTACTCGATCTACACCTTCCATGCGCCCTATAGCGACACCGGGTTTTTCGGCCTCTATACCGGCACCGATCCGAACGATGCGCCGGAAATGATGGAAGTGATCGTCGACGTCATCAACGACGCGGTGGAAACCCTGACCGAGGCCGAGATCGCCCGCGCCAAGGCGCAGATGAAGGCGGGGCTCTTGATGGCGCTGGAAAGCTGTTCCTCCCGTGCCGAGCAGCTGGCCCGCCATATGCTCGCTTACGGCCGGCCGCTGACGGCGGAGGAGCTGGTCGCCCGGATCGACGCGGTCAGCGTGGAATCGACCCGCAATGCCGCACGGGGCCTGCTTTCGCGCAGCCGGCCGGCGGTCGTGGCGCTCGGCAGCGGCAGGGGTCTGGACACGGCGGTGACTTTTGCGGAAGGATTGACCAAGGTGAAGGCAAAGACGCTGCTCCACTGAAGGAGAGCGTTCTGGGAGTTAGGGCATGGCCCTGTTTCGGTTGCCATCCAGCGGACCGGCCGCACTCATGCCGCGCGGCCACGGCCTGTTGCTGCGCGCCCCGCAGATGGCGGATTTCCTGCAATGGGCGCAATTGCGCGAATCGAGCCGGGCCTATCTGACGCCGTGGGAGCCGATCTGGCCGTCGGATGACCTCACCCGGGCCGGCTTCCGGCGGCGGCTGCGGCGCTATGCCGAGGATATCGCGGCCGACCGGTCCTATCCGTTCATCATTTTCCGCGAATCTGATGGCACCATGATCGGCGGCATCACGCTGGCCAATGTCCGCCGCGGCATCGTGCAGGCCGGCACCATCGGCTATTGGGTCGGCCAGCCCCATGCCCATCGCGGTTACATGACGACGGCGCTGCGGGTGCTGCTGCCGTCGCTGTTCGGCGAGCTCAATTTGCACCGTATCGAGGCCGCCTGCATTCCCACCAATACGCCCTCGATCCGGGTGCTCGAGAAATGCGGCTTTACCCGCGAGGGGCTGGCGCGGCGCTATCTGTGCATCAACGGCGTCTGGCAGGACCATCTGCTGTTCGGCATGCTGCATGAGGATTTCCGCGGTTAACCCATGATTTCAGGCCTTGCCGGGTGCTTCACGCGCCTTCAGGTGGCCTTGGGTTCGCCGCCATTGGCCTGCTATAAGGCCCGCCGGGGGAAGATAACTTCGAGATGACGTGGATACCGGGGACGTCGCATGGGTAATGATCGGTTGTTCAGGGTAGCGCTCGCGGCCACGGTCGTGGCCGGGCTCGGCTGCGGCCTCGCGCAGCCTGCGTCGGCGCAGTCGCTGACCGACCGCTTCAAGGGCCTGTTCGGCGGCAAGTCGGACGAGCCGGCCCCGGCCCCGGGCGCAGCGCCGAAAGCTGAACAGGATATCGGCGACCTCACCTGTCCGGAGGTGAGGGTCAGGGCCGGCGCGTCGACCTATGCCGTGGCCGCGCCCGGCAAGCAGCCGGTCGGCAATGATTTGCGCTTCCAGGCGACCATCGGCAAGACGGCGCGGGAATGCAGCCTCAATGGCGGCGTCATCACCGCGCGGATCGGGATTCAGGGGCGCGTCATTGCAGGTCCTGCCGGCGCGCCGCCGTCGGTGCAGGTTCCGCTTCGCGTCGCGGTGGTGCAGGGCGGGATCAGCGAAAAGACCATCGCCACCAAGGCCTATCAGACCACGGTCACCATGACCGAGACCGGGAGCGAGCCCTTTACGCTGGTGGCCGAAGATCTGGTCTATCCGGTGCCTGCGCCCGGGACCAGCGACAACTACATCTTCTACATCGGCTTCGACCCGCAGGCCCTGAAGCCGGAGCGGCCGGCGCCGCGCAAGAAGGCGGCGCCCACGCAATAAAAAACCGGCGCGAAATGATCGCGCCGGCTTCCGTCTCTTGATTTGAAACCGCTCAGTTCAGCTTGGCGCGAACCTCGGCGATACCCTTGGCCATCAGGTCATCGGCCACCGAGCCCTTCACCGACTGCGACAGGATGGTCGACGCTGCGGCGACTGCGGCATTGGCCGCGGCGGAACGGACGTCGGCGAGCGCCTGTGCTTCGGCGAGGGCGATCTTGCTCTCGGCGGTCTTGGTGCGGCGGGCGACGAAGTCTTCCATCTTGGCCTTGGCTTCGACCGCGATCCGCTCGGCTTCGGCCTTGGCGTTGGAGATGATTTCCTCGGCCTCACGCTCGGCGCTGCTGCGCTTGGTCTTGTATTCCGCGAGCAATGCGGCGGCCTCGTCCTTCAGGCGGCGGGCGTCGTCGAGTTCGGCCTTGATGCGTTCGGCGCGATGGTCGAGCGCCTTGAACACCGTGCGATGGATGCCGAGATAGGCAAACAGCGCCATCAGGATGACGAACGCAATGGCAACCCAGGTTTCTGGCAGGGCGAACATCATCTATCCCTTCAACGAAGCATCGACGGCGCTGTTCAACGCGCCGCCGTCGGGCAGCACGCCGGTCAGCCGCTGCACGATCGCGCCGGCCGCATCCGCGGCAATGCCACGGACGTTGCTCATGGCGGTCTCGCGCGTTGCCGCGATGGTTTTCTCGGCCTGGGCGAGCTTGGCGGAGAGCTGGTCTTCCAGCGTCTTGCGCTCGGCTTCCGAGGCCGCGTTCAGTTTCTCGCGGGTCTCGGCGCCGATGGCCTGGGCGCGGGAACGCGCCGAAGCCAGGTCGGCTTCATACGCCTTCAGCGCCGCGGCCGACTCGTCCTTCAGCTTCTGCGCTGCGGCCAGATCGCCTTCGATCGCGTTCTGACGTGCATCGATCACGCCGCCGACGCGCGGCAGCGCAATGCGCGACACGATCAGATAAAGCGCGACGAACGCGATGACCAGCGACACCAGCTGCGAAGCGAAGGTGCTCGACTCGAACGGAGGAAATCCTCCGCCGTGATGGCCACCATCGGCTTCGGTGTGGGCGCCGGTCTTCTGGCCCTTGGCGGGGGCGCCCTGACTTTTTTCAGCCACGGGGTACTCCTGTTGCTGTCATGCGCGCCGCCGGAGGGCGGCGCGGGAAGGTGCAGCTCAGAGCGGAACGAACAGCAGCAGCAGCGCGATCAGCAGCGAGAAAATGCCGAGCGCTTCGGTCACGGCGAAGCCGAAGATCAGGTTGCCGAACTGGCCCTGGGCTGCGGAAGGATTGCGCACCGCTGCGGCGAGGTAGTTGCCGAAGATGATGCCCACGCCGACGCCCGCGCCGCCCATGCCGATGCATGCGATGCCCGCGCCGATGAGTTTTGCTGCTGATGCTTCCATTTTCTTGAGCTCCTTAGAGGGATAGACGAAGTTGTGGGTGGGAATTCTCCGGACCGCTTAGTGTCCCGGATGAATGGCGTCGTTGAGGTAGATGCAGGTGAGGATCGCGAACACGTAGGCCTGCAGGAACGCGACCAGCAGTTCCAGCGCGGTCAATGCGACGGTGAGCGCCAGCGGCAGGATGCCGCCGATCCAGCCGACCGCGCCCAGCGAGACGCCGAGCATCGCGACGAAGCCCGCGAACACCTTCAGCGCGATGTGCCCGGCCAGCATGTTGGCGAACAGACGCACGCTGTGCGAAACAGGCCGCAGGAAGAACGACAGGATTTCGATGAACATGACCAGCGGCAGGATGTAGATCGGAACGCCGGAGGGTACGAAAATCTTGAAGAACTTGAGGCCGTTCTTGTAGATGCCGTAGAACAGCACGGTGAAGAACACCAGGAACGCCAGCGCGGCGGTCACGATGATGTGGCTCGAAATCGTGAACGTGTAGGGAATGATGCCGACGAGGTTCGAGACGCAGATGAACATGAACAGCGTGAAGATCAGCGGGAAGAACTTCATGCCTTCCGAGCCGGCAGTGCTGCGAATGGTGCTGGCGACGAACTCGTAGGAGATTTCGGCGACCGACTGGAAACGGCCGGGAACCAGCTGCCGCCCGCCACCCAGCATCAGCACCGCCGTCAGCGCCACCGCGATGAACATGTAGAGCGACGAGTTGGTGAAGGCGATCGTCTGATTGCCGATATGGCCGATCGTGAAGAGGGGCTCGATGTTGAACTGATGAATCGGGTCGATTTTCATCCGCGCGGGCCTTGGTCCGCCGGCCTAGCTTGCCGGCAATCGAATTTCAAATGTCGTGACTTCCCGTCGGCGCTCAGCGTTTGCCCGAGGCTACGCCCGCGTATCTCACCACGTTGACCACGCCGGCGACGAAGCCGAGCAGCAAAAACACGATGAAACCGAACGGCGATGTCGACAACAACCAGTCGAAACCCCAGCCAATCCCTGCCCCGACGGCAACGCCCGCAACCAACTCCGAGGAAAGACGGAAACCAAGCGCCATCGCCGAAGCTCTGGCCGCCCTGTCGCCGCTTTCAGTACCGGGTTGATCAGTCCTGATTTTTCGGCTGTCACGAATTTCGGACAACCGGTGATCGAGACTTCCGAGCCTTGCGGAAAGCGCAGCTTCATCGGACGACGATTGATCGCGATTTCCACCTGCGTTGTCGCTTTTGTCTTCGGCCATGCCCAAGACATTAAACGATGCTGCGGTTGATGGAAATTACGCCCGTCACCCTTAAAAGCCGCGCGGACCATACTTACCGCGTCTAATCAAGTCAAGATTGCGCCGTAACCAGTTAGTGCATTGATTTCACTGAATTTATTTAGAGATATTCCACGACCCTGTGGACCCGTCATCGCAGTGCAGCAGCAAAAGCGTTTTGAAGTGGAGCAGAGGCTGGTTCGCGCCCGGAAAACCGCTCGAACAAAAGGCCATGGCGCGGCAAGGGGCGATCTTGCGCCGATTCGGCTGACCTGTTGGGATGCCGCTAGCGCCTATCATCAGCCGTTCCCGGAGCCCGCATGCCGCGCCAGGTCGATTACTATTTCTCGTTTCAATCGCCGTGGGCCTATATCGGCCATGGGCCGTTTAGCGATCTCGTAAGTACCTACGATCTCAAGGTAAATCACAAGCCCGTGGTGCTGGTCGATCTGTTCTCGGAAACCGGCGGGTTGCCACTGATGAAACGCCATCCGGTACGGCAGCGCTACCGGATGGTCGAGCTGCAGCGCTGGCGCGACAAGCGCGGCCTGAAATTCCATCTTCAACCCGCGAATTGGCCGTTCAACGCACGGCTCGCCGACGGCGTCGTGATCGCGGCGATCGAGGCGGGGCTCGATCCCGAACGGTTTCTGCGGCGGGGCTTTGCCGGCGTGTGGGAGGATCAGCTCAATCTGGCCGATCCCGCGACGATTGCGCAACTGGCCGACGAATCCGGGCTGCCCGGCAAGCAATTGGTGGAGCGATCCGCCGCCGAGGCGATCAGCACAGCCTATGAGCAGAATCGCCAGGATGCGCTGGCGGCCGACGTGTTCGGCTCGCCGGTCTATGTGCTGGATGGCGAAGTGTTCTGGGGACAGGACCGGATAGAATTGCTGGGAGACGCGTTGAAGTCCGGCCGCGCGGCCTATAGCTCAAAGGTCCAGGGTGTTGCGTGAAGAGGCGTTGCGTGATGCGCCTCTGTGTGTGTCCTGGCGGTTGAGGAAACCGGTACTGTCCTTAAGGCGGAGCAAGCCCATGAGCACAGCGTCGTCCTCCAGAACGTTTCTCTGCAGGTTGTTTCTCTCCGCTACCGCCATGCTGGTGCTGGGTGTTGCCGGCGCCAACGCCGCGCCTCCGAAGGCAATGCCGGATACCGAGAATGGCCGTTATGCGCTGTCCTCGACGGCGGATGGCGTGCTGCGGCTCGATACCCGAACCGGCGCGATTTCGACCTGCAGCAATTCGGGCGCGGGCTGGGCCTGTTACGCGGTGCCCGACGAGCGTGCGGCGCTGGATACGGAGATCGGCCGGCTGCAGGCCGACAACGAAAAACTCAGGAAGGACCTTGCTTCGCGCGAACCAACCGTTGCCGGCAAGATCGAAGAGCCGATGCCGAAATCCGACTCGCTGAAGAAGAACGAGCCCAAGAACGACCCCAAGAACGACCCAAAGATCGCCGAGGGCGAACGCAAGATCGAAATTCCACTGCCGAGCGATCGCGACATGGATCGCATGATGTCGTTCCTGGAGCGGGCCTGGCGGCGGTTGATCGAGATGGCCAACCGCGTGCAGAAGGACGTCAACGGCAGGATTTGAGCCGTGCTCTTTCCATATGTCGTCCCGGCGTAGGCCGGGACCCATAACCACAGGGCGTTGTTGTTCGAGGAAGTCGTCGACCACTGCCTTTCATCAGCACGGCCGCGGCGTATGGGTCCCCCGATGCGCAATTGCGCATCTGAGCTCAAGGCCGGGACGACGGAGAGATTGGTTCTCATGACATCATCCAAATCGCTGTCCCGCACGCCATCCTCCAGCGTCACCGCGACGAGCGTCACCTCCTCGCTGCTGACTGTACAAACCCCGGGACCGGGCTTTACCGACCTCACGGCCGAGATCGCAAAATTCGTGCGCGAGGCCAGCGCGCGCGAAGGGGCGGTGACGCTGTTCATCCGTCACACCTCGGCGTCGCTCACGATCCAGGAAAATGCCGACCCGACGGTGCTGGGCGATCTCTTGACGGCGCTGAACCGGGCCGCGCCCGAAAATGCCGGATGGCGCCATGAGACCGAAGGCCCCGATGACATGCCCGCGCACATCAAGACCATGCTGACCGCGACCTCGCTGCAGGTCCCGGTGCTGCGCGGGGCGCTGGCGCTGGGAACATGGCAGGGGATCTATCTGATCGAGCATCGGGCGCGGCCGCATCGGCGCGAGATCGTGCTGCAGTTTATCGGCAGCAGCGCCTGATGCGCGCCGGGAGCTTCGGTTCTGATTGCATCAGAACCGAAGCTCTAGACTCTTGCTTTGACGCGTTTTCTACCGCAGATAAGTCTACGCAATCTGCGTAAACTTGATTGCTGTGCGAACCGGTATCCACTTCGCTCGAAAACGCTTTAAAAACAAAACCGGCCGCGGATCGCTCCGCGGCCGGTTCGTGTTGTGATCGTCCGCCGGCTTCCCGCCGGACGAAATCCGGTTACTTCGTGATGTCGACGTCCTTGGTTTCCGGCAGGAAGAAGAAGCCGACGACCGCGGTGATCGATGCGAAGATGATCGGGTACCAGAGACCTGCGTAGATATCGCCGGTCGAAGCCACGATCGCGAACGAGGTCGCGGGCAAGAGACCGCCGAACCAGCCGTTGCCGATGTGGTAGGGCAGCGACATCGAGGTGTAGCGGATCTTGGTCGGGAACAGTTCGACCAGCATCGCCGCGATCGGCCCGTACACCATGGTGACGAAGATCACCAGGATGAACAACAGCCCAATCACCGCCGCGACCCGCGGTTTGAAGATGTCGAACGGGTGCGCCATCTTCACGATCTGGGCGTCGCCGGCCTTCGGATAGCCTGCGCCCTGCACCGCCGCCAGCACCGCCGGGTTCGATGTCTTGGCATCCGTGTAAGCCACGTCCTTGCCGTTGACGACGACCTTCACGCCGGTGCCTTCATAGCGGGTCGTATACTTGACCGACTGCTGGGCGAGATAGGCGCGAGCGGTGTCGCAAGGCGCGGTGAAGACGCGGGTGCCGACCGGGTTGAACAGATCGCCGCAGGCCTTGGCATCGGCGACCACCTCGACCTTGACCGTCTCGATGGCCTTTTCCAGCGCCGGGTTGGCGTTGGTGGTGATCATCTTGAAGATCGGGAAGAAGGTCAGCGCCGCGATCAGGCAGCCTGCCAGAATGATCGGCTTGCGGCCGATCTTGTCGGACAGCGCGCCGAACACGATGAAGAAGCCGGTGCCGAACAGCAACGACCAGGCGATCAGCAGGTTGGCGGTGTAACCGTCGACCTTGAGGATCGATTGCATGAAGAACAGCGCGTAGAACTGGCCCGTGTACCAGACCACTCCCTGGCCCATCACGCCGCCGATCAGCGCGATAATGACGATCTTGGCGTTGCTCCAGTTGGCGAAGGCTTCGGTCAACGGCGCCTTTGAGCTCTTGCCCTCGTCCTTCATCTTCTGGAACACCGGCGATTCGTTCAGGCGAAGCCGGATCCAGACCGAGATGCCGAGCAGCAAGACCGACACCAGGAACGGAATACGCCAACCCCATGCGGCGAAATCAGGCTCGCCTAGCGCGGTACGGGTGAACAGGATCACCAGCAGCGAAAGGAACAGGCCGAGCGTTGCCGTGGTCTGGATGAACGAGGTGTAATAGCCGCGTTTGCCCATCGGGGCATGTTCGGCCACGTAGGTCGCCGCACCTCCGTATTCGCCGCCGAGTGCGAGGCCCTGCAACAGTCGCAAGCCGATCAGGATGATCGGCGCCGCGATGCCGATGGTCGCCGCATTGGGCAGGATGCCGACGATGAAGGTCGACAGGCCCATGATCAGGATGGTGACGAGGAAGGTGTATTTGCGGCCGACGATGTCGCCGACCCGGCCGAACACGATGGCGCCGAACGGGCGGACGATGAAGCCCGCGGCGAACGCCAGCAGCGCGAAGATGTCGCGGGTGGCCTGGTTGAACATCGGCTGATTGGTTGCGGGATCAATGACGCCGAAGAATTGCGCGCCGATCACGCTGGCAAGCGAACCGAACAGGTAGAAATCATACCATTCGAAAACCGTGCCGAGTGACGAAGCCAGAATGACGAAACGTTCGTCCTTCGTCATTCCCCCCGTTCGCGTGGATGTTGCAGCCATTGTGGACATCTCGATCGCTCCCCTGAATATCTATTGATGCAAAGTCCGCCCGTCGCCGAACTTGGCCGGATTGAGCTGTGGGCTTCGTCTTACGGTAACATCCCCGTGAAACCTGCCCCAATACGACTTTTGGCCCTTTGCACGGCTGCAACAGTGGCGTCGGGCATCCCGGCACCGTCGATCCTGACCCGGATCGGGTCGGTCAGCCCGCACTATTGCGGCGCACAAGCGGTCGGATTAACTGCTTTCAGACGTGATAGGATTGCGCTCTTGCACGTGGCCGCCTGCCGGGAGACAAAGCGATTACGGGCTTACCGCAAGCCGATTGCGAGACATCATGACGACCGTTGCCAGCACCCATCTCGTCATCGCCGATGACCACCCGCTGTTCCGCGACGCCCTGCGGCAAGCGGTCGCGAGTGTCGTCAGCTCGGCCGTGATCAGCGAGGCGGGCTCGTTCGACGACCTCACGGCGCTGCTGGAACGGGACTCCGACGTCGATCTGATCCTGCTCGATCTGACCATGCCGGGGATCTCGGGCTTCTCCGGCCTGATTTACCTGCGCGCGCAATATCCGGCGATTCCGGTCGTGATCGTCTCCGCCAGCGACGACGCCGGAACCATTCGAAGGTCGCTCGATTTCGGCGCCTCCGGTTTCATTCCCAAGCGCTTCGGGGTCGAGACGCTGCGCGACGCCATCATGAAGGTGATGGAAGGCGACGTCTGGGTTCCGCAGGACACCGACCTGTCTTCCGCCGCCGACCCGGACATGACGCGGCTGCGCGACCGGCTGGTGACGCTGACCCCGCAGCAGGTGAGGGTGCTGATGATGCTGTCGGAGGGGCTGCTCAACAAGCAGATCGCCTATGAACTCGGCGTCTCGGAAGCGACCATCAAGGCGCATGTCTCGGCGATCCTGCAGAAGCTCGGCGTCGAAAGCCGTACCCAGGCCGTGATCGCAGCCGCGAAAATCTCCGGCGGCCAGTGGCGCCAGGGTACGCCGACGGCGTAACGGCAAAGCAATCCGAATGCCGCCAGTATCAGGGAAAGCGCTGCTGTTCGACATCGACGGCACGCTGGCCGACACCGATGCGCTTCATCTGGAAGCGTTCAATCAGGTCCTGGGTCCCCGCGGTCACACCTTTGATCACGTGCGCTTCACCAAAGAGCTTCAGGGCTTCTCCAATGCCTCGATCAGCGCGCGGTTTCTGGCCGAGGAACCACCGACGCGCCAGACGGCGATCATCGGCGAGAAGGAGGCAACCTTCCGCAAGCTCGTTGCCGGGAAAGTCCAGCCATTGCCCGGCCTGCTGGCGCTGCTTGCGCGCGCGGATCGCGCTGGCATCCCCATGGTCGCGGTTACCAACGCGCCGCGGCTGAATGCCGAGATGTTGCTCTCCGGACTTGGGATCACGGATCGGTTCAAGGCGCTCGTCATCGGCGATGAACTTGCCCACGGCAAGCCGCATCCAATGCCGTATCTGGAAGGCCTGCGCGCGGTGGGTGCCGCAGCCGCTCTGTCCGTTGCGTTCGAGGATTCTCGTTCCGGCATCCAGTCGGCGTCGGCGGCAGGTATCGCGACGATTGGGATTCGAACGAGCCTTGCTCATGCTGACTTGGTCGCGGCAGGCGCCGTCACGACGGCCGCGAACTTCGACGATCCGGAATTGGCTCGGATGGTCGGGGCGACGATGGATTGGTAATGGTTGCTACGATCTCGCGCTACGGCTCGCGCCTACTCCGCCGCGACCAGCTGCTGGGCGCGCCACTGGCCGAGTAGCGCCCGCAGCGATGCCGGTTTGACCGGCTTGTTCAGCACCGCGATATTTTCCTCGCGCGCGGCCGCCCGCACGTTCGGACTGCGGTCCGCCGTGATCAGGATGGCCGGAATATTCTCGCCGAAACGGCGGCGGATCTCGCGGATCGCGGCGACGCCGTTGCCGCGGTCGAGGTGATAGTCGACCAGAAGGCCGGTGACGCTTCCGCCTGACGTCTCGATCGCGGCGATCGCGGCCTCGGGGTCGGCCACCGCGATCACCTCGGCGTCCCACGCCGTGAGCAGCGTCTTCATGCCATCGAGGATCGCCGGATCGTTTTCGATGCAGACGATCAATGCGCCGCTCATCGGCGTTTTCGAGAGCGGCGTCGCGCTGGTGACCGCGGCGGTGTAGTTGACCGCCTTGGCGACGGGCACCGTCACCGAGAAGACCGAGCCGCCGCCGGCATTGGCGCCCAGCGCGATGCCGTGGTTGAGCACCCGCGCCAGCCGCTCGACGATCGAGAGCCCGAGGCCGAGCCCGCGCGCGATCCGCGCGCCCTGTTCGAGACGGTGGAATTCCTTGAAGATCTCGCCGCGCTTCTGCACGGGAATTCCGACGCCGGTATCATAGATGCCGATCTGCAGGGTTTGCCCGCGGCGGCGACAGCCGACCAGCACCCGTCCGCGCGGGGTGTATTTGATGGCGTTGGATATGAAGTTCTGCAGCAGCCGGCGCAGCAGCGCGCGGTCGGATTCGACCGGCAGCGAGCACGGCACGAAGGTCAGCTTCAGCCCCTTGGCGCGGGCGATCGGGGCGAATTCGATTTCCAGCGACCGCATCAAATCGGCCATCTTGAAGCGGGTGATCGAGGTGGTCATCGCGCCGGCGTCGAGCCGCGAGATGTCCAGCAGTGCGCCGAGGATTTCCTCGATCGCCTCCAGCGAGTCGTCGATGTTCTCGACCAGGCGCGAATCCTCGCCGCCGCTCTGGCGCTCGACCAGGCTCGTGACATAAAGCCGCGCCGCGTTCAGCGGCTGCAGGATGTCGTGGCTGGCGGCCGCGAGAAACCGGGTCTTCGAGATGTTGGCGTCCTCGGCGGTGCTCTTGGCCAGCGCCAGTTCGGAATTCAGCCGGGTGAGTTCCTCGGTGCGGTCCCGCACCCGCTTTTCCAGCGTCGCATTGGCGCGCTCCAGCGCTTCCGCCGCCTCGAAACTCGGCGTGACGTCGGAGAAGGTGATCACGAGCCCGCCGCCCGGCATCCGGTTGGAGCGGACCTCGATCACCATGTGGCGGTCGGGCAGGCGTTCCAGATAGGGCTCGCCCTCGGTGGTGTAGGCTTTCAGCCGCAGCGCCAGCAGGGCGTCGCTGTTGCCGGAGCCGGGCGGGCTGACGGCGTCCATGAATTCGAGGATTTCCTGCAAGGGAATCCCGAGCTGGACCAGATGCGGCGGCAGCGCGAGGATTTCGCCGAACTGCGCGTTCGAGCAGATCAGCTGCAGATCGGCGTCGAATACCGCAATGCCCTGGCGCACATGGTTCAGCGCGGTTTGCAGGATCTCGCGGTTGAAATGCAGCGCGGCATGGGAATCGTCGAGCAGCTTCAGCGCCGCCTTGGCGGAGACGGTGCGCTTGCGCAGCAACAGCGACATCACGAGGCGCGAGGAGGCCGCCCCGATCGAGGACGCGATCAGGCGTTCGGCGTGCTGCAGCAACTCGAAATCGGCGGGTGCGGCCGGATCGAGATGACCGGGATGGTCGGCGGTAAACGTCTCGAACGCCTGGCGGGCGCGGTCGGGGCCGAGATATTGCGCCACCGTGCTCTGGATATCCTGCACCGTGACCGTGGTGCGCCAGCGCCGGAAGGTCGGCGTGATCGGCGTCAGTGTGCTCGGCACGAACAGGTCGGCCTGCAACCGTTCGATCGACGACGGCTGGCGCGCCATCGACATCGCGACGTAGGTCAGGATGTTGAGCCCGAGCGACCACAGCACGCCATGCATCAGCGGCGGCAGATCGGCGCCGAACAGCGCCCGTGGGCGCAGCGCCTCGATGCCGAACGGTCCGTGCTGCAGGAACTGCAAACCCGCCGTGGTGGTTTCGAGGAAGCTCGGCAGGAACAGCGTATAGGTCCACACGGCGACGCCGACCAGCATGCCGCCCATGGCGCCGTGCGCGGTGGCCCGCCGCCAGAACAGGCCGCCGAAGAAGGCCGGTGCGAGCTGGGCGAGCGCCGCGAACGACAACAGCCCGATCGCCGCCAGTTGGGTGCTGCCGAGCGCGCGATAGTAGAAATAGGCCATCACCATGATGGCGAAGATCGCAAAGCGCCGCACCTTGAGCAGGAAGTCGCCGAAATCCTGCTGGCCCACGCGCGTTCGCGGGCTCCGCTGCAGCACCAGCGGCAAGACGATGTCGTTCGAAACCATGATGGAAAGCGCCACGCATTCCACGATCACCATCGCGGTCGCGGCCGACAGGCCGCCGACAAAGACGGCGATGCTGAGCAAGGGAGCGTTTCCCTCAATCGGCAACGCCAGCACGAACATGTCGCTGTCGACGGCGCCGAACGGGAAGGTGACGAGGCCGGCGATCGCGATCGGGATCACGAAGAGATTGATGGCTACAAGGTAAAGCGGAAACAGCCAGCGTGCGCGATTGACCTCGTCGATGCTGGAATTCTCGACCACGCTGACGTGAAATTGCCGCGGCAGCAGCATGATCGCGCAGAACGACAGCAGCGTCATGGTCAGGAAATTGCCGATTGAAGGCGAGTAGTTGATCGCGCGCATCGCTTCCGGTGTCTTCATCGCGCGTTCGATCAGTTCGACCGGCGAGAACATCCAGAAGGTGACGAAGAGGCCGACGGCGAGAAACGCCACCAGCTTGACGAGGGATTCGGTGGCGATCGCCAGCATCAACCCGTGCTGGTGTTCGGTGGCGTCGGTCTGGCGGGTTCCGAACAGCACGGCGAACACGGCCATCGCCAGCGTCACCACCAGTGCGATGTCGCCTATCAGCGGGATCGAGGAGAACAGCTTGTCTTCGCTCAGGATTGTCTCCAGCGAGGAAGACATCGCCTTGAGCTGGAGCGCGATGTAGGGCACCGATCCGATAATCGCGATGACGGCCACGGTCGCGGCCACCGCCTGGCTCTTGCCGTAGCGGGCGGCGATGAAGTCGGCGATCGAGGTGATGTTCTGCGATTTGGCCAGCTGGATCACGCGGCGGAGCAGCGGCGTGCACAATCCGATCATCAGGATCGGGCCGACATAGATCGCGAGGAACTCGACGCTGGTGCGGCTGGCGAAGCCGACCGAGCCGAAGAAGGTCCAGGAGGTGCAGTAGATCGCCAGCGACAGCGGATAGATCATCATGCTGGCGCGGCCGCGTTGGCTCGGCGACAGGCGGTCGCCATAGCTGGCGACGAAGAACAGCAGTCCGATATAGGCGAATGCGGCGGCGATCACGCCCCAGTCGTGCAGCATTGCTGCCTGTCTCCCTTCCCGGCCTCTGTTCGGGCGCCTCTTGTTCCGCCGCGCCGGACCGGAAGCACCAGTATAAACGCATTGAGCCGGCAGCGCACCGCGCTACCGGCTCAATTTCCCGGAGTTCGGATTGGTAGGGTTACTCGGCCGCCAGCGATTTCTGCTTCAGCGGCAGGCCAAGGCGCTCCCAGACCTGCAGCAACGCGTCGGCCAGGTGATCGATCAGGCCGTCATCATGGTAGGGCGAGGGCGTGATCCTCAAGCGCTCGGTTCCCTTGGCGACGGTCGGATAGTTGATCGGCTGGATGTAGATGCCGTGCTCTTCGAGCAGGATGTCGGACGCCTTCTTGCAGTTCTCGGGGTCGCCGACGAACAGCGGCACGATGTGGGTCTCGCTCGACATCACGGGCAGGCCCGCGGCGTTGAGGATCGCCTTGACGCGGGCGGCGCGGTCCTGGTGGCGCTCGCGCTCCCAGGTCGAGGTTTTCAGGTGGCGGATTGCCGCTGTCGCGGCCGAGCAGATCGCCGGCGGCAGCGCTGTGGTGAAGATGAAGCCCGGCGCGTAGGAACGGACGGCATCGATGATGTCGGCCTTCCCTGCGATATAGCCGCCGAGGCAGCCGAACGCTTTGGCGAGCGTGCCTTCGAGCACGTCGATGCGGTGCATGACGCCGTCACGCTCGGCGATGCCGCCGCCGCGCGGGCCGTACATGCCGACGGCGTGCACTTCGTCCACATAGGTCATCGCGCCGTATTTTTCGGCGAGATCGCAGATTTTGGCGAGCGGCGCGATGTCGCCGTCCATCGAATAAAGGCTCTCGCAGGCGATCAGCTTGGGCCGGTCGGGGCCTGCGGCAATCAACAGCTCTTCCAGATGCGCCATGTCGCTGTGGCGGAATATCTGGCGATCGCAGCCGGCCTGGCGCACGCCTTCGATCATCGAATTGTGGTTGAGCGCGTCGGACAGAATGAGGCAGTTCGGAATCAGCTTGGCGATGGTCGCGATGCCGGTCTGGTTGGAGACATAGCCCGAGGTGAACAGCAGCGAGGCTTCCTTGCCGTGCAGATCGGCCAGTTCGGCCTCCAGCTGCACCAGCGGGTGATGGGTTCCGGCGATGTTGCGGGTGCCGCCGGCGCCGGTGCCGACACGGGTCGCGGTCTCGACCATGGCGCCGACCACTTTCGGGTGCTGGCCCATGCCGAGATAGTCGTTGGAGCACCAGATCACGACGTTGCGCTGGCCCTTCGGCGAGTGCCAGACCGCATGCGGGAAGCGGCCTGCGATCCGCTCGAGGTCGGCGAAAACCCGGTAGCGCCGCTCGTCATGCAGGCGGTTGAGGGCGGCGGAGAAGAATTTGCTGTAATCCATCACAAGACCTGAAACGGAACCGGCCGGAGCGGCGTGGGCTCTTTTTAGAGCTTTTCCAGGTTTGGTGTCTATGTGAAATCCCACATTTCAGCGGGCCTCCGGGATGCACCCGAGGCAGGGCAAATATTGATATCGATCAACGCGCTAGGCGCGATTTGCGGTCCTGGTATTTTGGCGGTGCGGCTGAAACCACGAGTAATCCAAGGGGCGGCCGAGCCGGTTCAGGAATCGAGTTCCCTGATGGCGCGATTGGCCGCGATCAAGGCGTCGTCTTCGGACTTGCTGTCTTCGGCCGTCACAAAGCCCCGGATCGCCGCGCCCCGCGTGATCGTCGGGGGCTGGACGATAGGCGTCATATTGGCCCGCCAAAGTCCGGGCTGCCGCTGAAAGGTAATGATTCGATAGTTCGACACTTTGGCCATTGTCGTCCTTCTTCGTCGGCCGTGGCTCAGCAGCCGCGACAGATATTGTTCAGTTTGGACGTGGTGCGGGCGTTCTCGGCGAGGAAGGGATCCTTGTATTCGGGTCGTGAGGCGTCGCTCTCGATCGCCCTGGGTTTTTCCTTGGATTTTTCGCTGGATATTTCCTTGGATATTTCCTTGGGCGTTGCGATTTTCGGAGGCTGCGCTGCGTCGTAGCAGGCGAGCCGTGCGCTGTTGCCTTCGACCGCGCGGCATTCCGGGCTTGCAGCGAACGCGTTCTGTGCGAAGGCGCACAGCGCCAGGACGGCGACAATTATTTTCATCTATTTTCCTTTGCGGGCGTAATCACCCGGGACAAAAAGTTACATTTCGGAAGGTCACATTAGAAAAGTCACATCGACGAATAGCGAACCGCGCTCTTCAGCGCGCCGTCGATCTCGTCAGCCAATTCGGCCTCTCCGATCTCCTGAAGCGCCGCTGCCATATTCGATGCCTGCACCGCGCTCATCGAAAGCGGCTCGCTCGCCTCATAGCTGAATTTGATGCGCCAAATTCCGCCGGGATTGCGATGCGGCTCGATCAGCAGCGCCGGAAGATCAGGCAGTCCGTTCTCAAAAAGCAGCGCCGCGCGCGTCAGCATGACGGCGTCAAATCAATGCCGCCGCTGGGAAAGGCTTCAATGTGGAAGTTCGTCTGGCACGACAGCCGGGATAGCATGGCGCGACCGTGCGCCCTTTTAGGCCCAATAGCTATGGATTAGTTGGGCGCGTCAGGTGGTCCGGAAATACAGCACGCCGTCGGTCACCTCTGAGGTCAGACGTCCCTCGACCAGCATGTAGTTGACGTGGGCGATCAGTTCGCCGGCGGCAAAGCCCATCTGGTGAGCGTCCAGCACGTGCTTGTGGAACACGACCGGCACCAGTTCCTTCGAGGTCTGCGGCACGGTCCGGCAGGCTTCGGCGATCAGGCGGCAGCGGTCCTCGTGATGATCGGCCAGCTGCTTGATCCGGGTCTTGAGGCCGTAGAATGGCACGCCATGGCCGGGCAGCACCATGACGTCATAGGGCAGCGTGGTGGTGAGGCTCGCCAGCGAGGCCAGATATTCCCCGAGCGAGTTCTGGTTGGGCTCGACCGCCCAGACGCTGACATTGGGCGAGATCTTGCTCAGCACCTGGTCGGCAGAAAGGAACAATTTGTCGGCGGCGCAATACAGCATCACCTGGTCGAGCGCGTGTCCGCCGCCGGTGATGACCTTGAAGCGCCGCGTGCCGATGGAAATCTCGTCGCCATGCGCGATGCGGCGATAGGACGGCGGCAGGATCGACACCTGCTTCAGATAGTCCTGGCCGCGGCTCAGCAGCGTGTCGGTCAGGCTCTCGTCCATGCCGTGACGGCGGAAAAACAGCCGCTGCGCGTTGCGGCGCTCCTCGGTGCCGCGGTTCTGGTGATAGACCGACTGCAGGTATTCGACCTGCGACATCTGCAAGGGACAGTCGAAGCGCTCGGTGACCCAGCCTGCCAGACCGACGTGATCGGGATGCGAATGGGTCACGATCAGGCGGGAGATTTTCACGTGCCGGAGCGGGCCCTCGAACAGCGTGGTCCAGGCTTCGATGGTTTCCTCATTGCCGAACCCGGAATCGATCATCGCCCAGCCGTCGCCGTCGGCGAGCAGGTAGATGTTCACATGATTGAGCCGGAACGGCAGCTTGAGCCGGACCCACAACACGCCCGGCAGCACCTCGACGACCTGATCCTGGCCGGGGTGATGTTCCCAGGGGTATCGCAGGGCCTCGGCGGAGGACTGAACGGGGTCGGTTTTCGAGTGCATCCCACCGACTTACCCGCACAATTGGTGCGGCGCTAGCCGAAAAAGCAGGTGCCCGGTGGGATAAAAGGCATGGGTATTATTTGCACCGTCATTCCGGGGCGATGCGTAGCATCGAACCTCAGGTGCGCAATTGCGCACCGGGGAATCTCGAGATTCCGGGTCTGGTGCTAACGCACCATCCCGGAATGACGACAGCCATCTAAGCCGCCCGGATATTCCCCAAAAACGCGTCGATTTCCGCGCGCAGCACGTCGGCTTCGCGGCGGAGCGCGCCGGAGGCGGTCAAGACCTCGCTGGCGGCGGAGCCGGCTTCGGTCGAGGCGCTGGAGACGCCGACGATGTTGCTGGAAACCTCGCTGGTGCCGCCGGCGGCATGCGAAATGTTGCGCGCGATCTCGCGCGTCGCCGCGCCCTGCTCCTCTACCGCCGCCGCGATCGCTGTCGTGACGTCGTTGATCTCGCCGATCGTGGTAGAGATGCTGCGGATCGCTGACACCGCCGATGTCGTCACCGTCTGCATGCTGACGATCTGCTGGCGGATCTCGTCGGTGGCCTTCGCGGTCTGGGTGGCGAGGCTCTTGACCTCGGAGGCGACCACGGCGAATCCGCGGCCCGCTTCACCGGCGCGCGCGGCTTCGATGGTGGCGTTCAGCGCCAGCAAATTGGTCTGCGAGGCGATGGTCTGGATCAAATCGACCACCACGCTGATGCGGGCGGCGTTGTCGGCCAGGCCCTGCATGGTGGCATCGGTGGCGCCGGCTTCCTCGACCGCCTTGCGGGCAATCTCCGCCGAGGTGACGACCTGGCGGCCGATTTCCTCGATCGACGACGACAGTTCCTCGGTGCCCGACGACACGGTCTGCACGTTGACCGAGGTTTCCTCGGCGGCGGAGGCCACCGCGCTCACCAGCGCGCTGGACTGATCGGCGGTCGCCGACATGCTCTGCGCGGTGGTCTGCATCGAGCCGGCCGCTTCCTGCAAACTGTCCAGCGCCGTGCGCACCGTGGTTTCGAACTCGACGATGCGGGCTTCCATGCGGGAGGCGCGCTCGGCCTTGGCGATGCGATCCTGGTCCTGGTCGGCGGTGAGCGCCCGGCTCTGGATCATGCTCTCGCGGAACACGTGCAGCGAATTGGCCATCGCCGCGATCTCGTCCTTCTGGCTGGACTGATAGATTTCCGATTCGAGGTCGCCGCTGGAGAGCAGCTGCATCGAACGCTGCAGATTGCCGATGCGCCGCAGAATGTTGCGGCCGACATAGAGCCAGACGAACAGCACCGATCCGATCAGGGTGGCCGCACCGAGCGCGAGCATGACCGTGGTCGCCAGTGAAATCTCCTTGCCCGCCTGCTGGGTCGAGGCGTCGGTCTCGCCGCGCACCCCGTCCACCAGTTGCTGCACGCTGATGCCGAGGCCGACATTGAGCTTGCGGGTTTCTTCCAGGATGGTCTGGCCGTAATCCGTGGCGTCCAGTTCCTTCTGGCGAACCTTGAAGACGCCGGTCTTGCCTTCGCCGAGCGCCAGCAGGGCTTTCGAGGCGTTGCTCAGCGCCGTCGTAAGAGAACCCTTGGGAAGCTGGTCGAGGTTCGATTTCACGCGCTGCTGCGCAATGCGGGTTTGCTTCTCGATGTTCTCGAGCGTGTCGCTGCTCTCGGATGAAAGCGCGGCCATCATGTTGAATGCGGTCAGATTGCCGGCGGCGATGATGTCGCTGATCTGCTCGACCGTTATCTCCGCCTTGGTGGCTTCGTCCTGATTGAAGCTGGCGGCGCCGAAGATGCTGCTGAGCTGGGTCTGGGCGTCGACCATCGCGGGCGCGGCGGCCTTGACGAACGCGGCCTGGGCCGTGCGCAGCGCTTCATACAGTTTTTCGTGCTGGGCGCCGGTTTCCAGCCGTTCGCGTGCCGCGCCGCCGAGACTCTTGATCATGTCCTCGATGTTCTTCACCGTCTCGGTGAGGGCTGCGACGGTATCCTTGTTGGCGCCGAGCTTGGTGATCTCGGCAAGCCTTTGCAGGGTGATGCGCTGGGTCTCCTGCATTTTTTTGGAGCGTTCGTTCAGCATCTCCTCGCTGCGGGAGGCGAGCAGCCCCGGGCCCTGGCTGGCAAGACTGGCGCTTTCCGCCGACAATTGCAGGCTGGCCGCGAGGCGGGGGATGTCCCGTCCGCTCAGGTCGACCATGGCGCCGCCGAGATGTCCGAGCACCAGGCCGGCGCCGGCGCTGATCACGATCGCCATGCCGGCGATGACAGCGAAGGCGGCAAACAGGCTGCCTCTGACGCCGAATTTCGGAAAGCTGAAACCCTTGAGCCTGATCTTGCCGATGCTGAATCGTAACGCCATTTGCCGCCGCCCCGTCCCGCTATCCCTGGATGATTCCCCGCGCGGCAGTATCGTGGTACCCGGTTAACAAGTCGGGAAAATGCGGACGCTTTTCGCGATTTGAGCGCTGGCCCGCCATCGAACAATGTTTGAAAATCGGCAGCCGCTTCGCTGGAAAACGCCATGGCGCAAACAACATGCCGCAAACAAAAAGGCCGGCGTTCAAGCCGGCCTTTTCGCGCCTCCCTGTAGAAGCGATCAGTAGCGCGCGCCTGCGAAGTTGAAGCGATAATTGACGCCAACCTTCAACGTATGCTCGTC
Organism: Bradyrhizobium sp. AUGA SZCCT0182; assembly: GCF_018130185.1. NCBI lineage: Bacteria > Pseudomonadati > Pseudomonadota > Alphaproteobacteria > Hyphomicrobiales > Nitrobacteraceae > Bradyrhizobium > Bradyrhizobium sp. AUGA SZCCT0182. The sequence goes on from NZ_JAFCLY010000005.1 coordinate 95,010, forward strand.
GTTATGGAAGGTGCCAAAGGGGACCAGCGCGACCGGGGTCACGAAGCGGGTAGTGCCGAAATCGTAGTACATGTATTCGGCCTTGGCCGACCAGCTCGGGGCAAACATGTATTCGACGCCGGCGCCGACGGTGTAGCCATTGCTGTGATTCTTATCGAGCGTGAACGCTACCGGCACGCCGGCAAAGGTCAGGGTGTCGCGATTGTTCGAATAGGCGTAGCCGCCTTTGACGTAGAGCATGCCCGGACCCCAGGTGTAGCCGACCCGGCCGGTGATCGACGCGATCGCGCGCCGATCGTGGTTATAGACCAAGCCGTTGGGGAAAATCGCATTGAGGTTGTTGTCGCCGAGCCAGCTGTACTGCCCCTCGGCGCCGACGACCCAGTTCGGCGCGAACTGATAATCGGCGCCGGCCTGCACGCCGCCGAGCAGGCGGGCGCTGTGGTCGCTGAGCACGAGACCGTTGAAAGTGTTGCTACTCGCGAACGCGCCGCCGATATGGGCGCCGAGATAGAACCCGGTCCAGTTGTAGAGCGGCGCGGCATAGGCCGGCGCCTTGTTGTAGTAGGGCCGTGCGCCCATGTCGGCGCCGAGCGCCGGGGACGCCGCGCCGAGGGCTGCAAGAGCGACGATAGCGAGCAGGAACTTCTTCATGGTCGTGGGTCTCCGGAAAATCGTTGGGAGGCGCCACATGCCGGGCGCCGTCCATGGCGTGCAGTTAGACAGCTTTTGAATAAAATGCTGTCACTTGCCGGGCACACCGATCGATTACCCAACCCATTGGAGAACAAACGTTTTTTGTGCTTAATGAAGCCCTATTTTCTGTGCTTAACGGCGTCCTAAGGCCAGCTTAATGAAGCCTTAAAATCGGGTCTCTCGGGCGCGGCGCGGAAGCTTGCCTTAGGCAATGCGCCGCCGCACGTCGCCGCGCATCTGCTCGCGGAACGCCTGCCGCCGCGCCGGCCGGTCCTTTTCGGCGACGTCATGGCGGTCAAACACGTTGAACATGTCGAGGATGGGATAGCGGTCGCTGGCCATCGCCAGGATGCGCAGCAGTTCGGCGACCGGGCCGGTCGGGCCGGTGACTTCCCATTTCCGAATCGTGTTCGCGCCGTCTTCAGGCGGCAACCCGCAGAGCTTGGCCATGTTGGCTACGCCAAGGGGTTGGCCGATCGCCTCACCGAGGTCTTCGCGCAGTTTCTTCAGTTCCGGACCGGTCACGGGTTCTCCATTTTAAAGCGGCTTCTGTGAAGTACGTCACACACCGGGGCCGGAGTGCAAGCTATACGCAGCGCCATCAGTTCCTCGAGGAGGAGGCAGTCATGCGCAGCTTGATCGAAAGCCTTACCCCCGACAGCCGCCGGATCTACTGGCGCTGGGTCGGTGGCATCTTCGGCCTTTATGTCGTCTTGATGGTCGGCGCCGCCAGCATGTTTATCAGCCACGAATCATCGCGGACCGTGCGGCATGAACGCGCCGTGACTGTGGCAGTCAAAGGTGATCGCGCGCCATCACACGAGACTTCGATGCCCCAGCCGCAGCTGGTGCGCTATCACTAGAGCGTTTTCCAGCGAAGTGGACACCGGTTCGCGTCAAGAAAACGCGTCAAGACAGGAATCTAGAGCCCCGTTCCGATTCCATCGGAACGGAAAAGGCTCTAGGCGGCCTCAGGCGCCGATCGCGTTGCGCGTCACCACGTCGCGATAAAACGACGCACTGAGCTTCGGCGTCCGGCGCTGGGTTTCAAAATCGACGTGGATGAGCCCGAAGCGCTTTTCGTAGCCGTAGATCCATTCGAAATTGTCCATCAGCGTCCACAGGAAATAGCCGCGGACCGGCACGCCCTCGGCCACGGCGCGCTGCAACTGCCGCAAATAATTGCGCAGGTACATGATGCGGTCGAGATCGTAGATCTTGCCGTCGGCATGCACCTTGTCCTCCGACGAGGTGCCGTTCTCGGTGATGTAGATCGTCTTGAGGTTCCAGACCTTGGCCGCGAGCCGCGGCGCCCAATAGATCGTTTCGGGACCGATACGCAGCCAGTCGGCACTCATGTGCGGAAACGAGGCGGGGAAGGGCAGCACCGACCAGCCCGGCTTCTTGTCTGACGCTGCGATGTAGAATTGCGGCGCGTAGATGTTGAGGCCGACGAAATCGTTGGGCGAGCCGATGATCTTCAATTCGTCGGCGGTGAATTTCGGCGCGTCCTTGCCGGCATATTCGAGGAAGCCGTCGGTGTATTTGCCTTCCAGCATCACGCCGAGCAGGCCCGAGTTCAGTTCGCGGGTCGCGATCTCGGCGGCGCGGACGTTTTCGGGCGTGTCGAAGGCCGGCACGCAGGTCGCGATGTTCTCGGCCGGGCCGACCTTGGTGCCGGCGCGCCCGCGGGCGCGGATCGCCTGCACCGCAAGGCCGTGGCCGAGGACGACGTTATGCCGTGCCTGGTTCAATTCCGCCGCCGGCAGTTTGAGGCCGGGCGCGTCGATACCCCATTCGTAGCCGAAATTCAGGAAACGCCCGGCTTCGTTCAGCGTGAAGATGTTTTTGACGCGGTCGGTCAAACGCTCCGCGATATAGCCGGCGTAATCCGCGAACGCCTTTGAGGTGTCAGTGGACTGCCAGCCGCCGACGCGGTCCTGCAACGCCTGCGGCAAGTCCCAATGATACAGCGTGGCGTAGGGTTCGATGCCCTTGGCCAGGAGTTCGTCGAGCAGGCGGTTATAGAAATCGAGGCCCTTGGGATTGGGCTTGCCGGTGCCTTCCGGAAACACCCGCGGCCACGCGATCGAGAAGCGGTAGTGCTTGACGCCGAGATCGCGCATCAGGCCGACGTCTTCCTTGTAGCGATGATAGTGTTCGTTGGCGCGGTCCCCGGTGGTCTTGTCCTCGATCTTGCCCGGGGTGTGGGCGAAGGTGTCCCAGATCGAACGGCCGCGGCCGTCCTCGTTGACCGCGCCCTCGATCTGATAGGCCGATGTCGCGGTGCCCCAGCGAAAGTCCTTCGGGAAACGGGCAGGGGCGTGCGGGTCGGCGGCCGGCTTTTGTTTGGGCGCCGCGTCAGCCGATGTCGCCGCCAGACCAAGCGCGGAGAAGCCCGCCAGCTTGGCAAATTGCCGGCGCGAGAATTTCCCGGACATTACGTTCTCCGTCAGCTTCGGTGCTGCCGGCTTGCGCGTCCCGGCCGGTTGCAATGATCAGTATGCATCAATTTGATAAGCCGAAATCCGGTCGATTTCGAATTCCACGACATTGGGAGACAGGCCGTCGACGAATCCGACGCCCTCCATCGTTTTCGAGCCCATCGCAAGGTTGACGATCATGTACATGGGAGCGTCGAAGCCGACCGGGACCTTGATCTCCGACACCGGCTGGCGGTCGATGAAATAAATGATGCGGTCGCGCTGCCACAGCACACCATAATTGTGGAATTCGCTCCGCGTGTCGGCGACCATGAAGTCGAACCCGCAGCGCTCGACCCGTCCGGTGGCCGGAATCCGCCAATGCGTGGTCATGACGATGTTGTCGTGCTGCTGTCCGCGGCCCTCCATGATGTCGATTTCCGGCGGCCAGCCGCCGTCATCGGCGAGCATCCAGAACGCCGGCCACACGCCGACGCCGGCCGGTATCTTGGAGCGCATTTCGAAATAGCCGTACTTCTGCGTGAACTTGCTCTGCGTCGTCAGGATGCCCGAGATATATTCATTGTTGAACAGCAGGGACCGCAAGTCGGGCGGAGTCCTGCTGGCGATGATCGAGAGTATGCCGCCCCGGACGCGGAACGGATCGAGCCCGAGCGGCACCGTGCCCCGGCCGCCATACACCGAATCCACGTAGATCTGCTGTTCGCCATTATAGCTGGTCTTGCGCTTGAAATCGGAGCCTTCGCCGCCCCAGTAGCGCGACTGCGGCCAGGCGGCGCCACCGGCGTAGTGCGGTACCCACCGTGCCTCGACCAGCGGATGCACGTCGAAATCATCGTGGAAGGTCCGATGCAGCGACACCGGCACCAGCGGATCATCAGCTTCGATCTTGCGGCACTGATCGCCGAGCGCGCGGGCCGGCACCTGCAAGGTGAGCGCGGCTAGCGCCAGCGTGGGATCGCTTTGCGGAAAAGCCGGCATGGCCGTGAAAAGACAGCCGATCAATGCGAGAGCGTGCGGCCTCAACCTCTTGATCCCCAGGGTTCGCGCATACGAATCCCGGGGTTCGCGCATGCGCTGAAGTCGACGGGCGAAACACATAGCAGATCGCGGAAGCGAAAGGATGCGGCTATTTGATCGTCGCGTTCACCGTAATGACCGACGTGCCGGAGGCCGTCGGCCCCTTGCCCGTTGCCTTGATCACAAAAGTGTCGCTCCCCTTGTATTTCGCCTTCGCCCTGTATTCGTAAGTGGATGCGTCGAGCTTCTTCAACTTGCCGCGTGCCGGCTTTTGCGAAATTTCAGAGCTGGTCACCGTGCCGCGTATCTTGATCGGAAACACGCAGCTTTCCCCGGCCGCGATGTCAATGTCGCCGGTCGAGTTCTCGCCCCAATTCGCCAGTGTCGTTGATGCCGAACAGTCAGAAGCGGCCGGCGCCGAAGATGCCGGCGCCACGCTCGTGGCTGCAACGATCAGCGCCAGGGCCGCGACTTTGGAAAAGCGCATAGTCAACTTCCTCATTTTCATGCAAACCCGATCAAGGTCTCCCCAAATGAGGGCTATCATAATCCGGAATTGGACGCGCGCGTGGCGTGTGGAGCAACGATGCCGAATTGATGGGCATCGCGACGGGCGGTCAAGCAAACCGCGCAACAATCACCGAGCCTGATCCCCGGGCGTCGCTAGCCGATCGCAACTCAAAACCGTTTTCGGCCACACGCTGGTCGATCTTATCAAGGCATCGGACAAGATCGCTCGAAGCTGATCGAGATGGCATTCGGGACAGAATAGAGGGTGAGTGCGCGCAGATCTTTGAGCGCGGCGATGTCTCGAGTGAGACAGTGCCAGGAATGGTGCTGCCAGACAGGATTGAACTGACGGTGTCTTTGGCTAATCCTTGCGGAACAAAGGTGGAACGTCTGTGGTTCCTCAAGGTTCGCCTCAGCTTTACTGGCATGGCGCGTTAAGGTACTCAGCAAATGTCGTATCCATGACGGCCGTTCGAAGCCGGCGCGATGAAAGTGGAGTTAGTGTCGGCGCAGCGCAGAAGACATTCCTGCCAAAGACATTCCAGGAGAGCTGCGTGTTCTTCTGAGGGAGGAAGTCTCTCGTGATGGGCCGTTCGGCGAGCGCCGGTAATCGTCTTCTCGCCGCGTTGCCGTTGGCAGACCTCGCGTTGCTCGCCCCCCATCTCCAGAAGGTGTCGCTTGAACAGGACGCCGTGGTGATACGGGCGGGAGATCGACGCGACCATGTTTACTTTCCCCATAGCGGTGCCATCTCCTTCATGCTCGGCCTTCCGCGCGGAGAAACGATCGCAACTGCGGTAATCGGGCGCGAGGGAGCGATCGGCGCATTATCGGTGCTGGGACCCTCTTTCATGTCGTCCGTGACGGCGGTCGTGCGGGTGGGCGGCACCGCATCGCAAATCTCCGTGTCGCGGTTTCATGGAGCCTACATGAAGAGCGGCGCCATCAGACATGTGGTCGAGGCGCATACGAGGTCGATACTCATGCAGTTCCAGCACGTCTCAGCGTGCAACGGACTGCACTCGGTCGAGGCCCGCATGGCCCGGTGGCTGCTTCACCTGCACGATCGAACCGAGGACAACAACATCCTGCCATTAACGCAGGAGACGCTTTCGCAATTGCTCGGGGTGCGACGAACGACCGTGACGCAGGTGATTGCCAAACTCCGCGCCTTGGGTGCCATCAGATCCGTTCGGCGAGGCTTGGTCGAAATCGACAGGGCGCGGCTCGACGAAGCAACCTGTGAATGCTACGACATCATACGCGGTGCAACCGATCGGATCGTCCCGCATGAAGTCGTGGGGTCGCACCCGCATTTTGCGTCGGCCGACAAACTCCACGGTGTATGATCGTTTTCAACCTCACATGACGTGGTCTTTGTACCAGTGTGGTGGCCGCTGATCCCTTGGCAGCTTGGCCAAGATCGCTTTAACATCGGACAGGATAGGCTTTCGGAAGTACCAGTTGTTGGAGCCGAGACGCTTGGTAGGACAGGCCATTCGTAGAACCGGTCGTGCGACACCTGTGTGTATCAGGGCGCGGCGAGCCATCTGTCCTTGAAGGCCAATGATGGAAGCGAGCAGCTTGCCACGCTGTTCCCGAAATCCCGCACATCCTCCTGAGACGCTCCCTTGACGCGCTTCTTCGGTTCGACCGAACATCGGCACGTAAGTATACATCCTTCGATAGATATGGTTAGCCGCCGCGACATTTTATGGTGAGCGGCCGAACTGCCTTACCCAAAATTTGAAGCATGGAGACGTGCGATGCCGCGTCCCTCCAGCCCAAATCCGACCTTTGCCGTTGCATCTGTGGACGCCGTCAAGCCCGAGGGTAACACCGGCACGACCGCGTTCACGTTTACAGTCACCCGCGCGGGGCCGTCGGGAGGCACTGCTTCAGTAAACTATACCGTCACGGGCGCTCAGCCCGATGATTTCACCGGCGGCGTAAGGCCGAGCGGCACGATTACGTTTGCGCGGAACGAGACCTCGAAGACGATCACCATCCTGGTCGCGGGCGATAGCCAGATCGAGACGGACGAAGCCTTTACCGTCACGCTCTCCCGTCCCACCGGGGCCCGGATCGGCACCGCCAGCGCGACCGGCACGATCCAGAACGATGACTCGTCCGCAGTCGAGCGCATCTCGGTCGCAAGCGACGGCACGCAGGGCAACGGCTCCAGCCTCGACTCCTCAATCTCAGCCGACGGGCGGTACGTGACGTATCACAGCGATGCCCCGGACCTGGTCGATGGCGACACCAACGGGATAAATGACGTCTTCGTCTTCGATCGTGAGACAGGCACCACCGAGCGGGTCTCCGTCAGTTCCACCGGCGAGCAGGGTAACAACGCCAGCTTCAGCCCCAATATCTCGGCCGACGGGCGCTACGTGACCTATTTCAGCCTCGCCTCGAACCTGGTCGATGGCGACACCAACGGGAATTATGACGTCTTCGTCTTCGATCGTGAGACAGGCACCAACGAGCGGATCTCCGTCAGCTCCACCGGCGAGCAGGGCAACGGCACCAGCTTCAGCCCCGATATCTCGGCCGACGGGCGCTACGTGACCTATTACAGCGATGCCTCCAACCTGGTCGATGGCGACACCAACGGGACGAATGACATTTTCGTCTTCGAGCGTGAGACCGCGACCACCGAGCGGGTCTCCGTCAGCTCCACCGGCGAGCAGGGTGACGGCGGTAGCTTCAGCTCCGATATCTCGGCCGACGGGCGCTACGTGACGTATTCCAGCACTGCTGCCAACCTCGTTGATGGCGACACCAACGGGCAGGCTGACGTCTTTATTTTCGACCGTCAGACGGGCACCACCGAGTGGGTCTCCGTCAGCTCCACCGGCGAGCAGGGTAACAGCGCCAGCTTCGAACCGTCGATCTCGGCCGACGGGGGCTACGTGACCTATCAAAGCCTTGCCTCCAACCTGGTCGATGGCGACACCAATGAGACGTTTGACGTCTTCGTCTTCGACGGTCAGACGGAGACCACCGAGCGCGTCTCCGTCAGCTCCGCCGGCGAGCAGGGAAACGACGCTAGTATCGCTCCCTCGATTTCGGCCGACGGGCGCTACGTGCCCTATTTCAGCCCTGCCTCCAACCTGGTCGATGGCGACACCAATGAGACGTATGACGACTTCGTCTTCGACCGTCAGACGGACACGACCGAGCGGGTCTCCGTCAGCGCCGCCGGCGAGCAGGGAAACAGCGATAGCTCCAATGCCTCGATCTCGGCTGACGGCACGTTTGTGACCTATTCCAGCTCTGCCTCCAACCTGGTCGATGGGGATACCAACGGGACATATGACGTATTCGTGGTGCAGCTGCAGGAACTCTTGCTCGCATGAACGAGTGTCAGCTGTTCGGTGCGAGGCGAGGCGTGAAAGCTGGAGCGGGATCAAGCCGTCGCTTGCGAAGAACGGGTAGCGTGCTAAGCCTCTTGAGGCGTCTCGAACATGTCGCCCTGTGATTTGGCGGGGGAAGCGGCAGTGAGGTGATGCCCAGCACCTGCATTCTGGGACTTGCCAACTTCGCGATGTCTCCAGGAAAAGATGGTGCTGCCAGACAGGATTGAACTGTCGACCTCTCCATTACCAAGGGCATAGCCCTGCACCGTATTAAGCCTTTTTTCCATGCGTTTTGGCCTTTCTCTTGTTGTAGTCCCCTAGGTTTCCCCCAGGCAAGTTATCGATCGAAGCTTGGTGTTGACTGACGTTTGCGTGCGCGTACCGAAAAACCATGCTGTCGGTTTTCCAGCCGCCCAGCACCTTTAGCTTCGTGAAGTCGTGGTTGTTGGCGTAATGCCACGTCGCCCAGGTGTGGCGGCAATCGTGCGGGTGGAAGTCGGTTATACCGGCCCGCCTGCACGCCGCTTTGAAGGCCGTCTTGATCCGCGTCCCGGCCGATGTATCGCCGGGTTTCTTCGGACGGCTATATGGCTTGCCGTCAGGCCGCCGGAATACTTCTGCGGAACGCCCATCTAAGTTAGCCAAGGCCGCTACCGCGCGGGGGTGAAGCGGCACGCCGCGCGGCTCTCCGTTCTTTGTTTTCGGAAATTGGACGTGCGCCCTTCTCAGGTCGACGTCGCGCCAATCCAACCACAACGCCTCGCCTACGCGAGCACCGGTGTAGAGCAGGAATATCAAAAGCGGTCGCAGATGGTTGCTGCATGCGGTTATCAGCGCATCCGCCTCATCGATGGTGAGCCAGCGGATTCTTCCGTCCGGCAATTTTGGCCGTTCGATTATCGGGGCAGGGCACCACTTGCGCCCTGCAGCATGATGCAGGATGGCGGAAGCGATGGCGTAAAATTGTCGGTTGCGTGTTGACGGCGACGCATTCGGATAAAGCTTTCTGGCTCCCTGGTCGAGTGCGTCCTGATCGATCCGCGCTAATGGCAACGTGCCAAAGTGTTTGATCACTGGCGCAGTAAATCGTTTCGAGCCGCCATTTTCGAGGTAGCTCAACGCGGCAGCCGCGAATGTTTTCGTAGCTCGACTACCGTGGATTGACTCTTCGAGGATTTTTGCTTCGCGGATGGCTCGGATTTCTTCGGCGGCCGATCTGTCGCTAGTGCGAGTGCTTTCTTCAATGCGGATTCCGCGGAGGGTGCCGCGCAGGATCCAGTAGGGCGACTTTGGCCGCTTAACGAGACGGATGGGCACGGCAGAACCTCATAAAGCTGGTTGCAGTCGTCTGGGCTGAATACGATGGCACGGCCCATCTTGCGGCCAATCCCGTTCTTTCGCGCGATCTGTAGAATGACCGCCTCCGACACTGGGAAAACGGTGCCGGCTAGGTCGCGCGCCATGGCATAGCTGGGCCATGACACGTCGGGTCGCAGCGGCATCACGCGGCCTTTTCAGGCAGGGCCTGGGGACGCGGCGTCGTATGAACCTTGATCGTGCCGTCCGGCTGGATTTCGATCAGTTCGATTTCTTCACCGGCTTTGCGGATGCCGGCGACCGCGCGGACAAGATCGGGCTTGTGGAATGATGGCGGCTTTCGCGTCATGGTTCGCTCCTCACGAAAAAGCCCGCCGGGACCGGGAAGGTCCATGCGGGCTAAACAGTTCGATGCCTTGCGGCGGTTGATCTCTTGCGGGAATTCGGCAATAAAAAACGCCCGGCGGAGTTACCCCCTCGGACGTGATTATCGCTTATATGCCCAAAAAGCGCTTGACCGTTGCGGTTGTCAAGGCGCGTCCGCCCCGCCTGCGCATTTATCCACATTTCGTAGGCTTTCTTTGATCGAAAGAGCCCGCCGGGCGTGCACCGGGGCGGGCTTTGTCGCTATTCGGCCTTGGCTTCGATCTCGCGCAGCACGAGGGCTCGGTCTCTGATGATCTGCGCGACGCGGTGCATTCCGTCTATCGCTGTCTCCGCGTCAGGTTGGGCAAGCAGGACGCCGAGCAAGCTCGCAAGGTCGAAGATTTCATGGGCAATGTCGGCCGGGGAATCGTGGATGGTCATGCCGAAACATCCTTCCGTTGCTCAATGTCGGCGTAAAAGTGGTCCTTTAACACCTGAGCCATCACGCAAAGATGGTGGACCGCGAAGAGGAACGGCCGTCCCTCTCGTTCGAGATGCTCCACCAACCTTTTGCGAGCCATCCCTTCGAATATGGGGTTGTTCAGATGACCGATCTCCTCCTGAAATTCCTCAAGCAGGGTGTCGACGACCCGCGCCATGTCGCAAACATCGCAAACGTCGCTTTCGAAGTGGATTGGTTCGGTCATACGATCACCCCTTCGTCGTCGCACTGCTCTTCGACGTCCAGGTGCCCATGAGCGTAGGACTGCAGATAGCTCACGGCTCCCGACGGCAATTCATGCGAGCCCAGCGAAGGCTCGTCGTCGGCTCCGTCCTCTAGGTGTTCGGGTTCGGCTTCTAGATCATCGGCTCCCTGATCGTTGCCATAGGATCGGGCCCCGGCCTCCGTCCAGCCCAGGGACGGTTCAAGGTCCGGATCTAGGTCGCTGGCATCGAGGAACGCCAGTAGCCGGTCGATCTCGTCCGCGGCCTTCGTGCGGAGCTTGCGGAGGCGCTGGAGTGCCTTTTCCCGCTCCCGCTGCTGTCGGGCTAGGCCGGGATTAACGATCGCGCCAGCGGACCGCGCTGGCATAGCTATGCTATTCTCAGAATCAACCTGAGCCATTGAATCATCCTCAATCGTTTGGGCCAGGCCTGTCGCGGTGTGTCGAGCACCACGGCGGGCCGCTTGCTTTGCAAGCTTGGAAACGGTATTACAGGTTCATGAAAGAGGCAACACCTAAAAAGCACGGTGGCGCGCGACCTGGGTCTGGCCGCCCCGCAACCGGCAAGGATCCTGTCCTGACCGCCCGGGTACCCCAGGTGCTAATCGACGATTTGGAAAAATGGGCCCAGGCTAGCGGCGTAACCCGATCCCAGGCCCTCCGGCTCTTTATTGAGAACGGTTTGATGAGGAGGCCCCTGCGAGACATGGGGCTGAAGGCGAAGGGGAAATGACTGATGGCGCTCATTGCATGTAGCGAGTGCAAAAAATTAATCAGCGATCAGGCATCCACATGCCCCAGTTGCGGCATGCCGCAATCTATCAAATCCAAAGTAACAGCCCCTTCGGCCAAAAAACCTAAAACTATTCTCCCCGAAAGATCTCACAAGTTTTTTGGAATATTAGCTTTAGTCCTGATTGCCACAGTAGTGCTGTTTTCTGCCAAGAAAGATGAAAAGAAGGACGAGGCGTCGTTGGGCCTGCCAGCCGCCGCTGCTGCTAACAACGCCCTGTCATGCGGCGAAGAATTGGATTGCTTGGCCAAAGTCTCCAAACGGGATGCCGAAAAGTCATGCCGCGATAATGTCGAAGGGCAAGCAAAGCACAGTTTCGAATGGACCAATTGGGCAATCGACGGGATATTCACTCAGTACAGTTGGCGCGATAGGCAGGCGAAGACGATCACACTGGCCGGCGACACCGTAAAATTTCAAAACGGTTTTGGCGCGTGGACCATCATGAGATACTATTGCGATTACGATCCTGCAAAGAAGGCCCTGTTGAGCGTCCGAGTTTCTGAAGGCCGGTTACCCAAAGTCGAAAAATAGGGTTATGTCGATCGACACACTTGAACGCGGGATCGCGGTACGGCGAGCGGGTACTGTCTGCGGGGCTGAAGGCGAAGGGGAAATAGTTGGAAACCGAAGAGGAAGCACGCGTCCGGAAGAACTGGGAACGCGAAGACCAAATTCGGCGGATACCCCTTCGACGCCCTGATCCGTCGGCGTGGCCTCGAAACGTGCGACCGATCGCGATGGCTGAGGCGGATGGTTTGGGCATAGACGCGGATGGCCGCCTGCATTGGGACGGTAAGCCCGTCGAAATTATTGGACGCCGACTAGATTTAACATGGAGCCAGTTCTGGATTGCCGTCGTTGTGGCGATCTTCACTGTTGTCGGAGGCGTCGGCGCCGCGGCGCAGGGGTGGGCCGCGTATCACGATTGGGCTTGCCGGAATAAGCAGGCATCCGTGATAGCGTGTCCTGCTGAGAAACCATAAGGCTAGCACGAACCTTTTCAAAACATCGTTCTCAGCCTGCAGGCCGCCGTTTTTCAGGGAAAATGATGATGAGAGTTTTGATCATTCTAGCCGCGGCATGTTTTTCGGCGAACGCGATGGCGCAGGCTCCTTCGCCGCCGAAGGTGGGCCAAAAGCCGCTGGTTCAGGTGAAGCCAAAAGCAGCAGAAGGCTGCAAGCTCGTCGGAACGGTCAAGGGGACCAAGCTTTGGGCCGGCAACTGCGCGGCGGCGTCAGAACTTCGGGGAACCGCACCCCCGGACGAGCCCTCCGCGCCAGCGCCGGTTCCTGAAGCAACCCCTCCTGCGGCGAAACAATAATAGCCAAGCCCCCATCTAAGCCGTGAGGCGGGAGACCGAGGAGGATTGGAGCTAGATCATCTAACGAAGGGCAAAAATTGCGAGCCAGGTACTCATCAATATGCAAGTTGCTATCGCAGTATAAGGCAGGGCGATACGCATTCGATCCTCCCCCGAAGAATACGAATCAGTACCACGGTTCGCCTCACCTGAGAACACCGTCGCGCAACACCTTAGCGCTTGCTCGCCCGCTCTGGTTGCGAAAGGATGCCCTTTTGGGGGCACAAAAATGGACAGCGCACTTGAGGCCTTGGCCCGCATGACGGGCACTAACCACGCGGCCTTGATTGGACTCGCCAAAATGCTGGGTGATAGCGGCGCCATATCGCCGCGCAGAGCGCGCAACATTATTCGCGTGATTGCAGATGGCTTGGAGCACCCAGGAGTGAAGCAGTACGCGAGATTAGAGGCAGCGCGCATTACCCGAAACGCCCGAGTTTCTGCGCGAAGTCGGCCGCAGCTCGGGCGGCCACTTCGCCGATAGAAAGCGCCTCTTGCTTTTCCTCATCACGGCCGAATGACTGCGCGGCCTGTCTTGTGCCACGGCGAATCGGCGCCGGGGCCGTTGAATGCGGATCAGGGTCGGGTTTCGGTCTATTGCACATCGTTACGAGCCGATCACGTAGCCGCCACCGCCGCCAACTGATGGAGGTGTGATGGTGATGCCGCTGTTGCGGCCAAGGTCTAGCGAGTTGGTGGCGGCAAACGTAGCGCCGCCGCTACAAGTGATGTCCCGAAAGGTGGTCCAACTAAACGCCGGGGAGCCAGAGGCCACCGAAATTGTTGCCGGCGAGTTGACCGTGGAGCTTGAGAACGCCACGGGGCTGCTCGAACTGCCGGTACAGTTGATGGCTGCTATGGTCGTAGTGGCGCCAGCGAACGTTACGAGCCTTGGACCGGTGATGGTGAGCGTCCCGGCCACGGTAGTCGCCAAGTTGAACAGGAAGTCGTAGCCGTTCGCCCCGGCCGCACCGACCGTAATATTGTTATATGTTAGGCTGGCGTTGCCTGTAAAAGTTATCCGCGCCGCCGCAGTGCTGGTAAAATTTAGGGTCGATCCGTTGGCATTGAGCGTGAAGTTTGTCGCCGTAATGTTATTCCACGACCCTCCCGTGATCGTCCAAGTACCATCGCCCATGTTGAGCGTGCGCGCACCGATACCAGTGCCGCTGAACGTCTGAAGCGTGACGTTGTTGTCGTTGGTGGCAAAGTCCAGCGTCCCAGTGAACGCGCCCATCCCAATCGCCGTGACATTCACAGTCGTGTTGACTGTGACCGTGCCGCCTCCGGACGATCCGTCGAACGTTACAGTATCGCCCGAGCCGGGGACAGACTGGCCGCCGGCTCCGCCGCTCGACGCAGCCCAATGCGTGGTGTCGGAAGCATCCCAGGCGCCCGTTCCCAAAACCCAAAATCTAGATGCGATCACACACCTCCTCAGCGCGGCTTTAATGCGCCCTTGCTTGAGACTTTTCCATTAGGCGAGTCTTATACCGTCGGCTCGGTCGCGGCTGCTGCGCTGATCCGGAACGATGTCGAACGCGACGCGCTGGCCAGGTGCCGGTCGAAACGTGCCGGCGAGAAATTTAACGTGCATGAATACATCAGGCCCGTCGTCGCGCTGAATGAAGCCGAAGCCCCGATCGTCGTTCCAAACCTTGATTGTGCCCGTGTGCATGATGTCCTGCTCGTGCTCAGTGAATATCGACGCCACCGCGCAGAAGCCACGCGCGCAGACGCTTCATAGCTTCGTCGAGCTCGTCGAGAACGAGTTCGCGCTGTTCGTCGACAATCGCGATCGCTTGTTCGGTCGTCATGACATTTCGACCCGTCACGCTATCTATGAACCTCTCTTCAGAGTCCTTTATCAGCCGCAGTGACGAGGCTCTGGCCTTCGCCACGACGTCGTCGACGTTTTTAATAGCGTGCTCGATCGTCATCATTTCGCGTCCTTGCCCTTTTTGACTGCTAAAACCCAAGCGTCGCTACCAGATCCGGGCCGCTCGCCGACGCTGGCACGCTGCGCATGAAACATAGAGCCGCCATCCGTGACGAAGTTGCCGGCGCCGTAAACTTTTTGCTGATCCCACACTCCGACGTATTTCAGTGACGACGGTCGCGCCTCGAGCTCTTTGACGCGGTCGGTTAAGGTCGCGATGATTGCGTTCTGTATCTTGCCGGCTTCAGCAAACATTCCGAGAAAATCGAGCAGCTCGTTTAGGGTGACGTTGCTTTTAAGAGCTGCCTCTGAAGCCACCTTGCGCACACTGTCGGCATATTCGGATTGAGCCTTCCATCCGACAGGCATTGGCTTATTCATTGTCCGGCCCTCAGTCAGTAACCAACGCCAGTCAAAACCGCGACCGAGTTTTCACGTCTGCGCTCCCAGCGGATGTAGCGCCTTACCAAAACTCCGATCAGATTATTTTGCCAAAGTGATTGCATCTGCGTCGCCGCGGTGACGGGAGAATCCGGCGCATTCGACATTTGCACGATGGCGTTTTTCGAAGCGTCGAACTCGAGGCCGCCCTCATTCATGAATACTTCCGCCGCATCGATCAAAATTATCGTGCCGTCGCTCGGGCTGTTGCTGTCGGTCGGAGTGCTGGCGGAGATAATTACCGGGATGCCTGCGATGTTGCCGCCCTTCGCACCCACATTGCGGGTCAACTGAACGTTCATCGCGGCAAGCGCGATCGCGGTCGTCGCCTTCATCACCAAATAGGGTGCAATCATATTGGTTTCGATCAGTGCGCAGAGCGCCCGAAAATCTGCAGCGAAAGCATCGGCAGTGGTGCCGGTCGACGCCACCGTGGGCGCGCCGTATGTGATCGAGGCGGGTGACACACCCACCACTTCCGCGATCGTAGGATCTAGAAACGCGACGTCGGAGAACTCAGCCACTGCACCGGCCAGGTCCTGCCGGATCAACTCGGGAGCGTCCGGTTCCGCGGACCTTGCGAGCTCGTCCGTGAAAACGACGATGCCGCCGATCTTCGAACTCTCAAACGTCATCGTCTCAAAACTCATCGCACTGACTAGCATCGGGCTTCCGGCGCCGGACCAGCCGACCGAGGTGCCGGCAGTGGTGCGAGGCGCCCTGGTGTTGAACGGCATTTTGCGGAAACCCTGCATTTGGCCGATCACGGTCAGGGGCCGTAAATACTCGACGAAAGCCGCCGCCAGCGAGTTGATTGGTGCTAACGGTCCTGCCCACGTCCCATCAGCAGTGCTGGCTGGCGCAATCGCTGTTTTCCGGATCACATCGAGATGCAGCGAGCGGGGATATCGGTGCTCAAAGGTCTGCAGCGCTTCTTTGCGGCGCCCATCTGATATCGCTGTGCACGCAACGAATTGGGAGAATGCCAGCGCCTTTCCTGCGATGACGGCGCGGCCGGCGGTCTCGATCGGATTCTGATGCATCTTCGTTGCAGTCCTTCAAGCGTGTGTGCGAAGCAGATGACGAGTCATGACACACACGGAAACAGGATGTAGTGACGCGTCATTCGCACCAGACAGCGACAGCCTTTGACAGCGCATGGTCGACCTTGGCGGGATCGTCCGCGTCGTCTCGCGCCAACAATCCGAACGCTATCAAGGTCTCAGCGGCGGCTACCTCATCGACCAGCACGCGCGCGATCCGAAGCCCGCGGCGCTTGCGGTCGGCGTGTACCCGCTGACGATCGGCGCCCGATTGCGGCAAGGTTTTTCAGCCCAGCCTTGCGGCGCGCCGCGGCTTGCCGGTCCGGCGGCTTTGTTTCGGCTCAGCGTAGTGCTGTCGAATAAATTTCATGATTGCAGGTCCGTAAAAACCCTCGAGCTGCTCCTCGGTAAGCTCGACGGCGCGCGCAATCTGCATCAGCGGCGTTCTAAACCACAGCAGCGCCATCACCACGGCAAGATCGCAATAGATTGAATCTACGACGGTTTCGACGCCTTGGCGGCTGCGTGACAGGGCGGTCATCAGCGCGTCACGCCGCGGCGCGATATCCCACGGACGTTCGCTTTCCTGCGGCTGTTGCGCTTTGTGTTGCACCACCAAAGGGTCGGAATACCGAACCCAGCCACGGGATTTTGCTCGACGGCGGATCTCGGTGTCGCTCGTATGATTATCGCGAGCTAAGGCCCTAATTGAAAGGGTTTCTCCTTCATAACGACGCTGGATTAGAGCCCAGTCGGGAGAAGATTTTTCTAGTTTTCTAATGCTCATTGTTGCACCTCTAAATCTGTGGGAGGGAATAAAATCTCCCCGCGACGCCCCATGTGGTGGATTTTCCCCTAAACGGCGGTAACTAAATACCCCCCCCCATCGGGTCAGCGGCGCAGGTGTAACCACTGCAACCGGTTACAATGGAAAGGCTGAAACCCCTTCCCGCGTATAGTAATTTAGAGAATTGAGTGGTTACACTGGTGACAGTGGTGGCGAGCCCTGTGCTGCAATGATTTCCGTTGTAACCGGTTTAGTCTGTGTAACCGGTTCAAAGTGGTGGCTAAGGCCCATCAATTCGCCAGTGGCTTGTATCGCCAGCTTTGCTTGCCACCAGCAGTGCGGACCTGCACCCGGCACCATCCGTAGGCCTTCAGGCATCGTGCAACGCGATTCTGCTCGACCTGACCCCAGCGCGAGCGATCGATGCAAACCGCGTCCGTGAGCACCTCAGCGACGGACACGCTGGTTCGGGGCTCAAGATAGGCGACGATCACGTCCCACCACGGATCGTCTATCAGGCGGTCGCGCTGCTCGCGCTGGGCCTGCTCGACCACCTCCGGCTTGATGAACCACCACGGGGCGCCGCCCTGGTAGAGCCGATAGGCTTCTGCCCAAAGCTGATCCCGGTCACGGGCTAGGCCGGCGGTATCGATCCGTGTAGCCCTTACAGGCCAGAATCTCCGGTTGCCGGTTTCGTCCTTAAGATAGTTGTCGCCGTTCGTGCTGCCGACAAAAACGCAACTGCGCGGACATTCGATAACTCGCGTTCCGTATGGTGGACGGAAGCGGTCGACGGTTCGAGATATCCATGCCTTTATCCGCCCGGCATCAGCGCGAGAGTAAGCGTCGAGCTCGGCCAATTCGAAACCCCAAACGCCGGACAACTGCATCGCGGCGTCTTTCGAACCAAGGTCTCCGACTTCATCGCAGAAAAACGAACCGAACAGGATCTTTAGCGCCTTGGATTTTCCAATACCCTGTGGCCCTTCGATGATCGGAACATGATCATGCTTGCAACCGGGATTTAGAACACGCGCGACGGCGCCAATCATGAAGCTGCTGCCAACGTTTGCGACGTAGTTGCCAGGCGCCGCACCAAAGTAAGTTGCGAACATAGAGCGCAGCCGCGGCGTGCCGTCCCAAACGCTGTATTCGAGATACTCTCTGACCGGGTGATAGGGTCGCTCTCGCGCAACTAGTTCAACCGCCTGCGCTGTGGTTGGTGGCTTTACAGTTATCCCGGCTCGCTGGATGTGCTCGGTCGCTAGCAAATCGTCATGGGAAGACCATGGGCGGGGTTTGAATGATTGCGGGTCTAAGTCCCATGGCGGCGCCGATACCAGCATTGTCTTGCCGGCGAATTCGTCGAAAGCCAGCATCATCTGCAGTTCAGGGTCGCCGCGAAGCATGGTGCAGGCATTGGCTAAGCTGGCGTGCGGGGCACCACTGCCGTAGCGCTGCAGTTCCTTTGTCCAATCCGGTGGCGGCAGGCTGATAACGTTGCTCATCGACGCACCTGTGCGCCTAGAAATGCCGCCAGAACCGCAGCCGCGGCATCAGCGCGATCGGCGTCAGGGATGGGCGGGGACGTCCAAAACAAATCTCCGCCTTTGGAAACGTAGGAGACCCCAAAAAAATCCGAGCCCTCCGAGCGATCTCTTATCGGCATAGGCGCAACCGAAACTTGGCCGCCAAGTCCTCGGATGTCGGCAGCGAATATCGGCGGTCTTTGACGGCGGACGGTCATCGCGGCGCCCTCCCGGCAAAAGCCAGCGCCGCGATCGTCGCGGCGGTCTCGAGCTCGAAGCCGAACCTGGCAGCGAGACTTCGTGCTTGTCGGGTGCTGGTGGCTTCTGTATCATCGGTGTTGCTCAGAACTCCGATATTGCGACGATCTGCCCGTGCATGGTGGCAACCATTGCGCGGGCTTCGCATTTTTGGGATGTCGGGCGGTTCATCGGAACGCTTGCCGAACAAAGTCCCCGCGTTTTCCCCCAGGGATTGAACGGTGTTCGATTTCCGTTCATGATCCAGCGATGGGGGAATGGGGAGTGGTTGGTTCGCGAAACCCTTATTTTGTAAGGGTGGAATGGTGCTGCCAGACAGGATTGAACTGTCGACCTCTCCATTACCAATGGAGTGCTCTACCACTGAGCTACGGCAGCATGCCCGGTATCCGAGGAATCGGCCCAAAAGGCCTCTACGGGCGGCCGGTTCTTGCCACAAGGGCCCCTCCGGTGCAAGCACGCGGCGGGGCTGGAAAGGGCCTAAAACGGCCAAAAATCAACGCGAGGTCGCGCTTCCTGCCACAACCGGGCCAACTCCGGGCCGATCCGGTTCCATTTCGCAGGCCCACGGCCTGAGAAGCCGGTTCGGGCGAATCATTGGACTGCGACCGGGAGGACGCGATTGCGCGACAGGCGGACGAAACCCAATATGTTCGGACGGTAGAGAGCGCCGCCACGGCACACGCAACAGGTCCAGGATGCAGGACGATCAGGACAAACGCGCGGGAACGGCCAAGCCTGACGTGAAGGATTCGCGACAGCAGCGCTTGAAGCTGGCGCTGCGCGAAAATCTCAAGCGGCGGAAGTCGCAGGCGCGCGGGCGCAGCGATGAAGGTGCCGCACCTTCCGAAAACACCGATGTCTCCCTAGATGACGCAGGCGGAGTAAAGCCGGGCCAGTAGCGGCCAGGGAAATTCCCGACCGCTCGCCGGGTGGCCAGCCTCTCCGCAAAACGCTGGGTTCTTTATTGGGTGGCGAGATGAGTGCAGACACCACGACAGCCGGTCCGGCGGCCGGCCAAAATTCCTTCGCGTTTCCGCGCCACGAGCAGACCTTCCCGACGCTGACGTCGCAAGAGATCGAGCGCATGCGCCGGTTCGGCGAGTTGCGCAGCTATGGGCACGGCGAGGCGCTGTTCGAGACCGGCAAGCCCGGGCCCGGCATGTTCGTGGTGCTGTCGGGCCATGTCGCGATCACGCTGCGCGACGGCCTCGGCCATGTCACGCCCGTCATCGATCAGTGCGTTGGACAATTCGTGGCCGAGATCGGCCAGCTCTCCGGCCGCGTCGCGTTGGTCGACGGCCATGCCGAGGGCGATGTCGAGACGCTGCTGATTCCGCCAGACCGGTTGCGGGCGCTGCTGATGGCCGAGGCCGATCTTGGCGAGCGCATCATGCGCGCGCTGGTGCTGCGCCGGGTCAGCCTGATCCAGGGCGGCGTCGGCGGCCCGGTGCTGATCGGGCCGGCCTCGCTCGGCGGCATGGCGCGCTTACAGAATTTTTTGACGCGCAACGGCCAGCCGCATCATCTGCTCGATCCCGAGAACGACAAGGACGCCGCCGATCTCGTGGAACGTTATTCGGCCGCGCGCAGCGATCTGCCGCTGGTGGTGTGTCCTGACGGCACCGTGCTGCGCAATCCGTCGGAAACCTCGCTCGCGCTCGCGATGGGCATGATCACCAACCATGCGCATGACAAGCTCTACGATGTGGCCGTGGTCGGCAGCGGTCCGGCCGGGCTTGCCACCGCGGTCTATGCGGCGTCGGAAGGGCTGTCGGTCGCGGTGTTCGATTCGCGCGCCTTTGGCGGACAGGCCGGCGCCAGTGCGCGGATTGAGAACTATCTGGGATTCCCGACCGGCATTTCCGGCCAGGCGTTGGCCGGGCGCGCCTACAACCAAGCGCAAAAGTTCGGCGCCGAGATGCTGATCCCGGTCTCCATCCGCTCGCTGGATTGCACGAAGCCCGATGGCCTGTTCGCGCTGGCGACCGAATGCGGACAGTCGCTGAAAGCCAAATCGGTCGTGGTCGCGAGCGGCGCGCGCTACCGCCGGCCCGAGATCGAAAATCTCGACGCCTATGAAGGCCGCGGTGTCTGGTACTGGGCCTCGCCGATCGAAGCCAAGCTGTGCGTCGATCAGGACGTCGTGCTGGTCGGCGGCGGCAACTCCGCCGGACAGGCGGCGGTGTTTTTGTCCAGCCATGCGCGGAAAGTCTACATGATCATCCGCGGCGGCGGCCTCGGCGCCAGCATGTCGCACTATCTTATCGAGCGCATCGAAGCGACTGACAACATCGAACTGATCTTCAACGCCGAGGTGGTCGGCCTCGAGGGCGAGGACGCCTCGCTGCGGCGCGTGCGCTGGCGCAGCCGTCTGGCGCCGGACGAGGTGCAGAGCCTCGACATCCGCAATCTCTTTCTGTTCGTCGGCGCCGATCCCGCGACCGGCTGGCTCGAGGGCTGCGGCGTCAGGGTCGACCGCGCCGGTTTTGTTCTCACCGGCGTCCAAGACGGCGTCCAAGGAATCGTCCAAGGCGGCCAAAATAGCGAGCGTGCGGTGCCCTTTTTGGAAACCACGGTGCCCGGCGTGTTCGCGGTCGGCGACGTCCGCTCCGGCTCGGTCAAACGCGTCGGCGGCGCGATCGGCGAGGGCGCGCAGGTGGTGGCGGCATTGCACGGCTTTCTCGCCGACGGTTCGAAGCCGGCGCTCTAATCCGCGTGCGACTTTCGTCGATGCCTCGCGCGTTGCCGCGCATGACGGTTGTGCAATGGGCGCGTGTGGCAATTTCCCGCGCTGCATCGTAACGTTCGGCGGGTTTCCAACGAAGGGGGCGCATCATGATTTTAGGTATGAGTACGGCGACATTTGTTCTGGTGCATGTCGTCATCAGTTTGATCGCAATCGTCTCAGGCCTCATCGTGATGTTCGGAATGCTCGGCTCGAAGCGGCAGCCGGGGCTCACCGCGATCTTCCTGCTGACGACGATCCTGACCAGCGCCACCGGCTTTGTGATTCCGCCGCTGCTGTTCGAAAAGTTCTTGCCGTCGCATTTGTTCGGCCTGCTCTCGCTGGTGCTGCTGGCGATCGCCTGCTTCGCGCTCTACATCATGAATCTGCGCGGCGCCTGGCGCTGGATCTACGCGCTGACCGCGCTGGTGGCGCTTTATCTCAATGTGTTCGTGCTGGTGGTCCAGTCATTCCTGAAGGTGCCGGCGCTGCACGCGCTGGCGCCGAGCGTGCCGCCGGCCGAGCCGCCCTTTGCGGTCGCGCAGGGCATCGTGCTGGTGTTCTTCGTGATCGTGATCATCGGCGTGATCCGGCGCTATCGGCCGGCGATGGCTGTTTGATTTCGTCATTCCGGGGCGACGCGTAGCGTCGAACCCGGAATCTCGCTCTATTACTTCTGGATTCCGGGTCCGCGCTGACGCGTGTCCCGGAATGACGGCGTAAGAACAATAAGAGGAGTTTCCCCATGCCCATGATCACAACAAAAGACGGCGTCGAGATCTTTTACAAGGACTGGGGCTCCGGTCAGCCGATCGTGTTCAGCCACGGCTGGCCGCTGTCATCGGACGACTGGGACGCGCAGATGCTGTTCTTCCTCCACAACGGCTTTCGCGTCGTCGCCCATGACCGCCGCGGCCACGGCCGCTCTGCCCAAGTCGGCGACGGCCACGACATGGACCATTATGCCGATGACCTCGCGGCGGTGACGGCACATCTCGATCTGAAGAACGCCGTTCACGTCGGCCATTCCACCGGCGGCGGCGAGGTGGTGCACTACATTGCTCGCCACGGCGAGAGCCGGGTCGCAAAGGCCGCGATCCTCAGCGCGGTGCCGCCGCTGATGGTGAAGACGGCGGCCAATCCGGGCGGCCTGCCGAAGGATGTCTTCGACGGATTCCAGGCCGCGCTCGCCGCCGGCCGTTCGCAATTCTATCGCGACGTCGCGGCCGGTCCCTTCTATGGCTACAACCGGCCCGGCGCCAAACCATCGGAGGCCGTGATCGAGAATTGGTGGCGCCAGGGCATGATGGGCGGCGCCAAGGCGCATTACGATGGCATCGTCGCATTCTCGCAGACCGATTTCACCGAGGACCTGAAGAAGATCAATGTGCCCGTGCTTGTCATGCATGGCGACGACGACCAGATCGTGCCCTATGCCGACTCCGCGCCGTTGTCGGCAAAGCTGCTGAAGAACGGGATACTGAAAACCTACAAGGGCTTTCCGCACGGCATGCCGACCACGGAAGCGGCGACGATCAACGCGGACCTGCTCGCCTTCATCAAGTCATGAAAGTTATCCTGTTCGGCGCCACCGGCATGGTCGGGCAGGGCGTGCTCCGCGAATGCCTGCTCGACGCCGGTGTCGAGCGCGTGCTGGTGGTCGGGCGCAGCCCGACCGGGCGGCAGCACGCCAAGCTTCGTGAAGTCCTGCATAAGGACTTCACGGACTTCTCCGCAATCGAGTCCGATCTTGCCGGATACGACGCCTGCTTCTTCTGCCTCGGTGTTTCCTCGGTCGGCATGGACGCCGAGCGCTACCGGCATCTGACCTATGACGTCACGATGGCCGCGGCGAACACGCTGGTTCGGCTCAACCCTGGCATGGTGTTCACCTACGTCACCGGCCGCAGCACGGATTCAACCGAGCAGGGCCCGGTGCGCTGGGCGCGCGTCAAGGGCAAGACCGAGAACGATCTGCTCAAGCTGCCGTTCAAGGCCGCCTACATGTTCCGGCCCGCCGGCATCCAGCCGCTGCACGGCGTGCGCTCGAAGACCGGCTGGGTGAACGCGATCTATGTCGTCGCCGCACCGCTGTTGTCGTATCTCGCCCGCACCTCGCCGAAGTTCATGACAACAAGCGAACAGCTCGGCCGCGCCATGATCAAGGTCGCGCGCGATGGCTATCCGAAGCGGGTGCTGGAGAGCGAGGATATCAACGCGGTCTAGCTGTCGTCCTGCGACCCGTCTCCGCCAAGGCTTCGCCGAAGCTTTAGGGAAGGCGGCACGCAGGGACCCATACGCCGCGGCGCCAATTGTTCTTGCACGCTGATCGACGGCTTCGCTTCAACAATAGATGACCGGGGTTAGGGGTCCCTGCGTTCGCAGGGACGACGGATCGTGTTATCCCGGAATGACGGCGGATCGTCGAGCCCACCCCATCAAATAGCCGCAAATTTCAAGGCTTTTGCCATCGGGGGTCCACAACCCCCATACTTTGTGCATAACAAAAAGGGGGGTGGCATGGACCGCATTCGGATTGTCGGCGGAAGCCCGCTCAACGGCACCATCGCGATTTCGGGCGCGAAGAATGCCGCGCTGCCGCTGATGATCGCGGGGCTGCTCACCGACGAAACCCTTGTTCTCGACAATGTGCCGCGGCTTGCCGATGTCGCGCAGCTGCAGCGCATCCTCGGCAATCACGGCGTCGACATCATCTCCGCGGGCAAGCGGCCCGGCGACCGCGAATACCAGGGACAGACCCTGCATATTTCGGCGGCTGATATCATCGACACGACAGCGCCCTATGAGCTGGTGTCACGGATGCGCGCCAGTTTCTGGGTGATCGCGCCGCTGCTGGCGCGGATGCACGTGGCGAAGGTCTCGCTGCCGGGCGGCTGCGCGATCGGCACGCGGCCGGTTGACCTGCTGATCATGGCGCTGGAGAAACTCGGCGCCGAGATCACCATCGACGCTGGCTATGTGGTCGCCAAAGCGCCCGGCGGCCTGCGCGGCGCGTCGATCGATTTCCCCAAGGTGACGGTCAGCGGCACCCACGTCGCGCTAATGGCGGCGACGCTGGCCAGGGGCACGACCATCATCGACAACGCGGCCTGCGAGCCCGAGATAACAGACGTCGCCGATTGCCTGAACAAGATGGGCGCGCGGATCGCCGGCGCCGGCACGCCGCGCATCGTGGTCGAGGGCGTCGAAAAACTGCACGGCGCGCGGCATACCGTGCTGCCCGACCGCATCGAGGCCGGCACTTATGCGATGGCGGTGGCGATGACCGGCGGCGAGGTGCAACTGGCGGGCGCACGGCCGGAGCTGCTGCAATCGGCGCTCGACGTGCTGACCGAAGCGGGCGCCGTCATCACCGTCAACAAGGATGGCATAAAGGTTTCCCGCAACGGTGCGGGGATCAAGCCGGTCAACGTGTCGACCGCGCCGTTCCCGGGCTTCCCGACCGATCTGCAGGCGCAGCTGATGGCGCTGATGGCCTGCGCCGGCGGCTCCTCGCAGATCACCGAAACCATTTTCGAGAACCGCTTCATGCATGTGCAGGAGCTGGCGCGGTTCGGCGCGAAAATTTCGCTCGACGGCGAAACCGCCACCATCGACGGCACCGCGAGCTTGCGCGGCGCGCCGGTCATGGCGACCGATCTGCGCGCGTCGGTGTCGCTGGTCATCGCCGGCCTTGCCGCCGAAGGCGAGACCATGGTCAACCGGATCTATCATCTCGACCGCGGTTTTGAGCGGCTGGAGGAAAAACTGTCGGCCTGCGGCGCCTCGATCCAGCGTATCAGCGACTGACGCGCGTATCCCGCCAAAGCATGTCTCCGGGCTTGATCCGGGGATGGGAACCGGTTTTGCGGCTAGGCTACGCACAAATTAAAGGTAAAGTTGGCGCATGGGTTCGCCTGAACAGCTCAAACTGATCGCGCTCGATTCCGATGATCTCTCGGTGATCTCGGCGCATGTCCAGGATGCCCGGGTGCAGGCCTCCGACATCGTCTGGCGACAGGACGAAAAACGCCTCGTGGTCGGCATGTTCAGGCTCGACTGGGAGCAGACGCTGTCCGGCGGCACCACCCCGCGGCGGACGATCGCAGCATTGCGCTTCGACCGGGTGCTGGCCTGCAAGTCGCGCAATATCGATCTGGATGCACCGGACGCCGTGCTGGAACTGGTCGGGATCGAATTCCACCCCGGCGAGGCCCCCGGCGGCAGCGCCTTGCTGCTGTTCAGCCATGGCGGAGCGCTGCGGCTGGACGTCGAATGCCTGGAATGCGAGCTGACCGACCTCGGCGCCGACGATCTCGGCACCAGCGATATCGGCATCGCGCCGTCTGGGCAGGAGGCCTGAAAAGCCCGCTGCGTAGGGTGGGCAAAGGCGCTCTTTGCGCCGTGCCCACCACAATAGGGGCAGATTTTCAGCCTTTCCCCGAGTTAGGTGGGCACGCTTCGCTTTGCCCACCCTACGGGACCGGCCTGACCCCTTGAACCATCCTGCCATGGCGGACTCAAAGGGTTGACGGCCCTTGGCCGCCGCGCCATTGAGCATAGGCCCGCAAGCCTCCACAGAAAGCCACCATGCCCATTCGCCTGGACAGAAGCAGCGCCGATTTCGACCAGCGCTTTGGCGCCTTTCTCGGCGCCAAGCGCGAAGCATCCGCCGATGTCGAGCGGGCGACCCGCGCCATCGTCGATGACGTGGCCGCGCGCGGCGACGCCGCCCTGCTCGAGGCGACCCGTAAATTCGACCGGCTGGATATCGCAGCCAGCGGCCTGCGCGTCACCGGTGATGAGATCGGGGCTGCGACCAAAGCCTGCGACAGCGCCACGTTGGATGCGTTGAAATTCGCGCGCGACCGGATCGAGATGTTCCATCGCCGCCAACTGCCCAAGGACGAGCGCTTTACCGATGCGCTCGGCGTCGAGCTCGGCTGGCGCTGGAGCGCGATCGACGCGGTCGGCCTTTACGTGCCCGGTGGCACGGCGGCGTATCCGTCCTCGGTGCTGATGAATGCGGTGCCGGCCGCGGTTGCCGGCGTGCCGCGCGTGGTGATGGTGGTGCCGTCGCCGGACGGCAAGCTCAACCCGCTGGTGCTGGCGGCAGCTGAGCTCGGCGGCGTCTCGGAAATCTACCGCGTCGGCGGCGCGCAGGCGGTGGCCGCGCTCGCCTACGGCACCGCCACGATCGCGCCGGTTGCGAAAATCGTCGGCCCCGGCAACGCCTATGTCGCCGCCGCCAAGCGGCAGGTGTTCGGCAAAGTCGGCATCGACATGATCGCCGGCCCCTCCGAAGTGCTCGTCATCGCTGACGACACCGGCAATGCCGGCTGGATCGCGGCTGATCTTTTGGCGCAGGCCGAACACGATGCCAGCGCGCAGTCGATCCTGATCACCGACAGCGAGCGTCTCGCCGCCGAGGTCGAACAGGCGGTCGACGCGCAGCTCGTCACCCTGCCGCGCGCGGAAATCGCCCGCGCCTCGTGGAAGGATTTCGGCGCCATCATCATGGTGAAAAAGCTCGACGACGCCGTGGAGCTGGCGAACGCCATCGCCGCCGAGCATTTGGAAATCATGACCGCGGACGCCGAAGCATTGTCGGCAAAAGTCCGCAACGCCGGCGCGATCTTCTTGGGGTCCCATACGCCCGAGGCGATCGGCGACTATGTCGGCGGCTCCAACCACGTGCTGCCGACCGCGCGCTCGGCGCGGTTCTCGTCGGGCCTCGGCGTGCTAGACTTCATGAAGCGCACCTCGATTCTCAAATGCGGGCCGGACCAGTTGCGCGCGCTGGGACCCGCCGCGATGACCCTGGGCAAGGCCGAAGGCCTCGATGCCCATTCACGCTCGATCGGATTGCGTCTCAACCTGTCATGACCAAGCCGCCCGCAGACGAGGATCCGCAGAACCGCATTGTCGCGGTGACGCTGGACGAAGAATCGATCGGGCGTTCCGGGCCCGACATCGAGCACGAGCGCGCGATCGCGATCTACGACCTGATCGAACAAAATCTGTTCGCGCCTGACGGGGCGGACAGCGGCCCGTTCACGCTGCACCTTGCGATCACCGGCAACCGGCTGATGTTCGACATCCGCCGCGAGGACGGCACGCCTGTGGTGGCGCATCTGTTGTCGCTGACGCCGTTCCGGCGGATCGTGAAGGACTATTTCATGATCTGCGACAGCTACTACCAGGCGATCCGCACCGCGACCACCGACAAGATCGAGGCCATCGACATGGGCCGCCGCGGCATCCATGACGAGGGCTCGCGCACGCTGCAGGAACGGCTGAAGGGCAAGGTACGGATCGATTTCGAAACCGCGCGGCGGCTGTTCACGCTGATCTGCGTGCTGCACTGGAAGGGGCAGGACGCATGACCCCGAAAAGTGCGAAGCGGTTTTCGGATCAGGTCATGCGTCAAATAGAGCGTGTGATCCGGCATTCTGAAAGGCTCACGCTCCAAACAAGAGAAGCGTGAATGGACGCGCCGCCCCGCGCGCGCAATCCGCAGGCCGTATTGTTCTCATGCGGCCTGAACAGCGTGCGTTCGCCGATGGCCGAAAGCCTGCTGCAGCAGATGTTCCCGCAGGCGCTCTATGTGAAATCCGCCGGCGTCAGGAAGGGCGAGCTCGATCCGTTCGCGGTCGCCGTGATGGCCGAACTCGGCCAGGATATTTCCGGCCACAAGCCGCAGACGTTCGAGGAACTCGAGGATTGGGAAGGGCTCAATTTCGACCTCATCATCACGCTGTCGCCCGAAGCGCATCACAAGGCGCTGGCCCTGACGCACACGCTGGCCGCCGACGTCGAATACTGGCCGACGCCGGATCCGACCGACACCGAAGGCAGCCGCGAGCAGAAGCTGCAAGCCTATCGCGACGTCTGCGACGGCCTCTCGCTGCGCATCCGCCGGAGGTTTTCGAAGGTGGGCGCCGCGAGCGGGTAGCTTCTTCCCTCTCCCGCGCTTTGCGGGGTCGAGACGAGCGAAGCTCGCTCTTAGGGTGCCGAGCAAAGCGAGGCGGGTGGGGGCTCTCTCCGCGAGTCCCGTCGCCGAGGGAGCCCCCACCCCAACCTTCCCCCGCAAGCGCGGGAGAGGGGGCGCACTGCGCGTGCGGCGATAGGATTTTTCCACGCAGCCACAACCACTTGCCACCCGGTTGTGAAAACCACGCCCTTCCGATAGGTTCCGCGCGCATTCGCCCCCTCGATTCCTCTGCCTCCCAAAAATCAGCATGCTTGGCCGTCCCAAATTCGTTCTTGCCTCCGGTTCGCCGCGACGGCTCAGCCTGCTCAACCAGGCCGGCATCGAGCCCGACGCGTTGCGTCCCGCTGACGTCGACGAGACCCCGAAGCGGGGCGAGCTGCCGCGCGCCTGCGCCAACCGATTGGCGCGCGCCAAGGCGGATGCCGCGCTGAAATCCGTCCAGCTCGACGACGAGCTGCGCGGTTCCTTCATCCTCGCCGCCGACACCGTGGTCGCGGTCGGCCGCCGCATCCTGCCGAAGGCCAATCTGGTCGACGAAGCCTCGCAGTGCCTGCGGCTGCTGTCGGGCCGCAACCATCGCGTCTACACGGCGATCTGCCTGGTGACGCCGAAGGAAGCCTTTCGCCAGCGCCTGATCGAGACCCGCGTGCGCTTCAAGCGGCTCAACGAGGACGACATCCAGGCCTATATCGGTTCCGGCGAATGGCGCGGCAAAGCCGGCGGCTACGCGGTGCAGGGCATCGCCGGATCGTTCGTGGTCAAAATGGTCGGCTCCTACACCAACATCGTCGGCCTGCCGCTCTATGAAACGGTCACGCTGCTCGGCGGCGAAGGTTTTCCGATCCGCTTCGGCTGGTTGAATGCCAGCTGACCCGCCCAAAGGCGCGGGGAAGGATACGGGCCAGGCCGGATCGGGCGTGTCGAAACCGGCATCGAAGCCTTCATCGAAGCCTTGCCCGGAATGCGGCAGGCCCGCCGAGAACCCCAAAACCCTGCCGTTCTGTTCCCCGCGCTGCCGCGACGTCGACCTGAACCGCTGGCTCTCCGGCCGCTACGTCATCCCCGGCAAGGAGAATGAGGCAGAAGACGAGGAGTAGGGCGGGGCATGCCGGATACGAAATACCAGTTAATTTCCAATAGTTTGTGGACGATACCGACGCCGAGCCGCGCCAAGCGAAGCCAACGGCGAAGCTGGGTGGACACAGCCGTCCGGCCTGACTATAAACCGGCGCTCCCTGCTCCGCGCCGGGACATGCCCAGGTAGCTCAGTTGGTAGAGCATGCGACTGAAAATCGCAGTGTCGGTGGTTCGATCCCGCCCCTGGGCACCAAGTCGCTACTAAGCGACTGATATCCAGAGCAATCAGTGAAATCAAGCACTTGGGACTACCCGATTGGTACACACGGGTGGTACACATGCCCCTTGCAATGGCTCGTCCCTGGAAGCATCCAAAGACAGGAATGATCTGCTGCGCCTCGTTGGCAAGCGCGAAGAGAAACGGAGCTTAGGCACGCGTGATCCGGGCGCCGCTAAGCGTCTACATGCTGCGGCCCTCGCTGAGATCGAGCTGCGGTGGTCAAACCTGAGATCGCCGCCAAAGGCGCTTAGCGAGAGGGAAGCCTTTGATCTGGCAGCACCCCTTGCCGATTGGTGGATCGCTCAGCATCGAGAGAATCCAAGCGCTCAAAAGACGTGGAAGACTGAATTCGGGGACCGGGTATTTGCACCACTGGCCGTGCTTGAAGCCGGCGACCTGAGGGCACTCAACAAGCACATGCCCATGGCAGGCTCCTTCGACGTTCTGCAGATGGAACAATGGTGCCTTCAGGGCGCAGCCGAACTATCCGAAGCTCGTGGCTTGCAGCTAGACGAGACTTGTCATCGTCTACTTGCCCGATGCATTGCAAGGGTAGTCCAACGGGCGAGCCTTCAGTTGAAACGGCTCGCGGATGGCGAACCACTCGAAACTTTCTCCCCTTTTGAGGTGCCCCGTCGAGCGCCGCCCGCATCTAGCCGGAGAGTGATCGTTTTTCCTAAATTGGTCGAAGGGTGGATCGCTGAGCGGCGCCCCGCACCAAAGACAATCTACGAGTGGCAAAGGGTGATCAAGCAACTGGCCTCGTTCTTGGGGCACGAGAACGCGTCCGCGCTGACCGCTGACGACTTGCTTAGGTGGAAGTCATCCTTGGTCGAAGCCGGCTTGAGGTCCAAAACGGTTCGCGACGCTAAGCTCGCACCTGTTCGTGCGATACTGCAGTGGGGCGTTCAAAATCTGCTCCTCGCCGACAACGTTGCGGAAAAGGTCACCATCGATGTTCGCGCCAAGCAGGGTGAGAAGAAGAGGAGTTTCACGGACGAGGAAGGCAGAATAATCCTGCGGGCAGCACTTTCGGAGAGAGATCCGGTCCGCCGGTGGGTACCTTGGATTGGCGCTTATTCTGGCGCTCGCGTTTCAGAGATCTGTCAACTTCGACGTGAAGACGTTGTCGAGATAGAGGGCGTCTGGTGTTTGAAGGTGATGCCAGAGGCTGGTTCTGTGAAGACGAGCGGATCCGAGCGTATCATTCCGCTTCATCCTGCGCTCGTGGCCAGTGGCTTCCTTGAATTTGCCCTTAAGAGGCCCGCAGGGCCGATCTTTTCGGGCTTGACTCCGGATAAGTTTGGAAAGCGTGGCGGTAATGGTACGAAGGTCATCGGGCGCTTCGTACGCCAGCTAGGTATAGTCGACCCCCGCATTTCCCCCAGTCATTCATGGCGGCATCGAATCAAGACGCTTGGTCGACGCCATGGGTTAGCTCAGGATATCCTCGAAGCAATAACCGGACACGGCTCCAGGTCAGTAGCGGACGCTTACGGGGAATTCCCGGTCGAGGCGCTATATCGTGAACTAACTAAGATCCCTTCTCTTCAGGTGTGACCATTTGGCGTCTTATCGTCAGAGGATAATCGATCAGCAGCACCAGACTACGAATCTGGGGGTCAGGAGTTCGAATCTCTTCGGGCGCGCCAGCATCTTACGAAGTCCTGGTAATTCAAATTCATAGCGCAAATCATGGCTTTGGCCGCTTGCTGGTGGTAGCACCCGGGGGTCATAGGGATGCGTGCGCTGATGGGTTTGATTAAGGATAGGCACGGCACCTATTGTGCCCAGCAGAAGGTGCCTGAGCGTCTTCAGCCCGCAGTGGCGAAAGTCCTGGGCAACGGCAAAGCACGACAGGTCTACCTCAAGAAATCCTTGGGAACTAAGGACCTTAAGGCCGCAAACATTCGCGGGAAGCTTGTGTTAGCCGGCTTTGATAGGATCATGAGAGACGTTACCGCCATTGCGGAGCAGCCATCAGTCGCCCCGTCAGCTCGTTCGAGCCTCAACGACACGGAAATAGCCCGCATGGCGGAGTACGTGTTCGCAAAGGCGCTTGCTTGGGATGAACGCTTCCGTGTTGGCGGGCGAGAAGAATTGAAGCGCGTGGAAGCGTGGCTGCACACTTCACGTCATCGACGCCTTGGAGACCTTCGGGATCGATCTGGCTGCTGGCAGTCTGTCACGCCCACCGTTGGGCATTGCCGTCCTGCGCTCCTATGTGCGCGCGCTGCAGGCCATCGAGAAGCGCAACGCTGGCGAGCCTGTTGAAACGCCTGCGTTCACCGTAGAGCACTCAAGCGTTGCCGAGTTGGGTGGAACGCTCAGCGCCGCCGCTGCGGGATGGGAACGTTACCGTGTCCGTCCCGCGCGAACCGTGCATGAACATCAGCGCAGCGTGGCGTTGTTCGTCCAAATGCACGGGGACCTGCACGTGACCCAAATTAGGCGGTCGCACGTTCGAGAATTTCGCGAGACCTTGCAGTCTATGCCCCGTCACCGTGAAGGGGAGCTGCTGAAGGCCACGTTGCCTGACCTGAAAGTCTGGGGACAACTGCATCCCGAGGCCGCGAAGATTTCGCCAGCTACGATCAACAAGCAGCTCGGAGCGGTGCAGGCCATCGTCGTGTGGGGGAACGAAAATGGTTTGGTGCCCGAGGACATTATGTGGAGTGACCCGTTCAGCAAGATGCGGGTAACGGAAGACGACTCTGAGCGCGCGCCTTTCAGTTTAACGGAACTGCAGATGATTTTCAGCGCGCCGCTATTCACGGGGCATAAGCCGCCCTTGGGAGCTAAAGGCGTCGCAGGAGTGTGGCTACCGTTGTTGGCATTGTTCACAGGTGCTCGGCAGGCCGAAATAGCAGGACTGACCGTCGCTGATGTTATCAAGGCCACCGATATGGAATTGCCGTTCTTATTGATCACAGAGCAACTAAAGCGGCGCAAGCGGCTCAAGACGAAGTCCTCTCAGCGCGCAATACCTGTTCACGGGCGACTGGTAGCGCTTGGCTTCCTAGAATACGTGGAGACGCGTAGGCGCAGCGGGGAAACGGCGTGGCTATTCCCTTCAGTAGAGCCCAATCAACCCAGCGCCTTAGCAGCTTGGAGCAAGTGGTTTGGTCGCTATCTTAGGGACACCGTCGGCGTGTCGGACAGCGCAAAGGTTTTCCACTCGTTTCGTCACGGTTTCAAAGACGCGGCGCGGGCTGGTAGTGTCGCCCAAGATGCCGCAGATCACCCCAGCCTTCGCACCCGACCTCGTCACAACCATGCGTTGGGCTCTCGACGTGGCCTCTGATCGCGTCCCAGCGACGTCACGTACGCCTGCGACCAAGGCCAGATGGCTCAGCGCATCGTCAGGTCCGCGCAGGAGGGTGTTGCGGATGCGCACCAGCTTGTCGCGGCAGCGGTGGCCGAAGGCATGGTGCCCGCGCACTGACGATGTGCCTTCGCGTTGTGAGGGTTCGGCTCGGAGCATAGGTGAGCGCAGTAGCGCAGGATGATCGGCAACTCGTCAGGATGACCGGCGGCCTCGTAGGTGCCGAGGAACCTAACGGCATCTTAAGCCGTTATGACCAGGTGACGAGCCGGAGCTTAGCCACGACATTCAGGGTGCTCATCGGTGACTGCGCTCGACTTCCGACTGTTCGAAGACACGGCCTGGATGCACGAGTATCAGGCCTTCATCCTCAGCGCGGATCGTCAGACCATTAGTCGGTTGAAATTTTCCGCGCCCGATGACAGGACAGCCAGGTTACACGCCAAGCAATGTCTCGATAAGCACGACGTAGAGCTTTGGCAATTGGAGCGATGGGTAG
Organism: Bradyrhizobium sp. AUGA SZCCT0182; assembly: GCF_018130185.1. NCBI lineage: Bacteria > Pseudomonadati > Pseudomonadota > Alphaproteobacteria > Hyphomicrobiales > Nitrobacteraceae > Bradyrhizobium > Bradyrhizobium sp. AUGA SZCCT0182. Next base: position 128,506 of record NZ_JAFCLY010000005.1, read on the forward strand.
GGACTTTTACGCCTGTTCAAAGTCCCCCGCTACAAATCGAATGCGGATTTGAACCTGGTTCGAGCTTGCTTGACAGCAACGCGGGCCTACCGGTTCGCTGCGATGTCCCGAGTTGCTTTAGTCGCACTGCGGTGGCTTCAGAAACCTAAGCCTCCCGAGCAAGCTAGAATTACATCTGACATCCATTGGACCGATAGACGGCGATGATGCGACTGAAATAAGTAGTGCGCTTGGCGCTCAGCGTCGCGATGTGTCTCGGCGTGGGCATAGTCGAGAGTTTCGTAACGAGGCCAGAGATACCGACTTGGTATGCAGGGCTCGCCAAGCCATCCTGGACACCACCGCCCTCAGTGTTCCCCATCGCGTGGACCACACTTTACATTCTCATGGCCGTGAGCTTCTGGAGGCTTTGGGAGCATGAGCGATCTGCAGCGCGTTCAAGTGCGATGGCAGGGTTTATAGCCCAGCTCGCGCTCAATACGGCTTGGTCGCCAGTGTTCTTCGGATGGCACGGCACCAAAACGGCCTTGGTCATCATAGTGGCATTGTTGCTCGCCATTGGCATGACGATCCGCCTTGCATCACGGGTTGATCGTGTCGCGACGTACCTTCTGGCCCCTGATTTAGCCTGGGTGCGTACGCGGCCACGGTCAATGCTGGTGTCGTGGCTCTGAATAGCTCTCGGCCTTCTTGCACTCACATCCGTGCCGATTGAGCCTAAGGATGTCCGCTTATCGGGTGAGACCGGAAGTGAGCGACCGAGGGGCAAACCGACGCGAATGACCCAACTCGGACATAGCCCCGCTGGATAGGATCGCAGCGCTATGGAGTAGTTCAAGAAGCTGATAACCTGGGTTCGTTACGTTCGCTGAGCGGCAACCCGAAGCGCTACTTCGGTGGAATCGGGGAGGCCATCGTCATGAGCAGGATTACACGACGGGCACTCGGCTTTGCGACTTTGGCGGGGCTGATGCTGGTCTCAGCCGCACCGAGCATCGCGGTCGCGCAGGAAAAGGTAGTGCGCATGGGTAATCAAAAGGTCGGCGCTTACGCACTCATGAAAGCACGCGGCATTCTGGAAGAGCGCCTGAAGCCACTCGGCTACGCAGTCACCTGGAAGGAGTTTCCGAGCGGGCCGCAGCTCCTCGAAGGGGTCAAGGCGGGTGTGGTCGATTTCGCCCATAGCGGCGACGCGCCGCCGATCTTTGCCCAAGCTGCCGGCGCACCGCTTCTCTATATCGGTCACGAGCCGGCGGCGCCGAAGGGCGAGGCGATCATCGTACCGAAGGACAGCCCGATCAAGACGGTCGCCGATCTAAAGGGCAAGAAGATCGCGCTTAACAAAGGCTCCAACGTACATTACCTGCTGGTGCGCGCACTCGAAAAGGCAGGGCTCAAATACACCGATGTCGAGCTAGTATATCTGCCGCCGGTCGGTGGGCGCGCCGCTTTCGAAAAGGGGGAGGTTGACGCCTGGGTGATCTGGGAGCCCTACGGCACTGCCGCCGAGATGTCATTGGGCGCGCGCACTGTCGCTGATGGCACTGGCCTTGTCTCAAACTACGAATTTTTCTTCACAAGCAAGACATTTGCTGAGGCGCATCGCCAGATAATCGAAGTGGTGCTCGGTGCCGCGCGCGATGTCTACGCCGAAGCGGCAAAGGATATTCGGGGCACCGCAAAGACGTTCAGCGCGGCCGCCGGGTTCCCCGAGCCGGTGATGGAGGTTGCGCTGTCCCGCAGGACCTTCGACATCCTGCCGATCAGCAGTTCGGTTATCGCCGAACAGCAGCGGATCGCCGACACCTTCAAGGATCTCGGACTCATTCCCGCAGCGATCAAGGTATCGGATGCGGCGCACCAGTAGCTGGGCCACGATCACTTCTGCCAGTGGCACTTTTGAGACATCCGATGGCCTCTGCCGAAGTCCGTTATTGAGGGCCAAGCCGACTTCCCGGTTGAACGCCCGGACTTCTCACTTTGACCCGAAGCCGACATTGGTCCTACCGTGCGATGGCTAAATATGGTTTGATGAGTGACTTAGGAGCGCGTGCAACAACTGGCACGGTGTTCGCGGCGAATTTGGCGCGGCATCCACACGCTGATTTTTACGGGGGATTTTAATGGCAGATCAATTGCGACAAACCGGTTCAATGTTCATTTGCTCTCCGACCAATGCTCTACAAGACGTTCAAACCCTGGAGTCAATAATCTCTGGTTACACTCGACTTGGGGGAAGGGTCCCGCCAGCCATCACAGCTGCTTTAGAATTAGCAAAGGCAGGAAAGAACGTCGAAGATTCGATGAATATAGCGGCGACGGTTTGTTCAACTTCTACGTTTCTGAACAGATTCGTTGCGCTCGGGAGGGTGGTTTTAAGAATCTGGATGAATTTGAACGGCAGAAAAGATCGGACCCGAGCGGCGGCTCGGTAATCAAAGTTGAAGACTGCACGGTGCGGGTCGAGAGGCGCTGGCAGATCACAAACCTTGATTACTCAATCAATCTGGCTAACAAGGATTCCGCCGCTAGACAATTTCTGGAAAGAACCAAGAAGCAAGCGTTCGATATAGTCGCAAAATGGATTAAGAAAAAAAAGATGGAAAAAATAGGCAAGGCTCCTTCGTACGAAAATCCAAAGCCTAGATAAGAAATCGTTATGGAATCCGCAACGTTCGTTTAGGAGTCCGAACATAGCCGCGCAAAGATGCCCCCCTTGATCGCTGAATGGCCTGCACCAATCGCCAGAGGCGACTTCCGGAATTGGCACATTTCGGACCTAATAGCCCAGGCTGACCATGTCCGTCCCTGAGAGGGCAAAGCGGACTTCCCAGTTGCGTGTCCAGACTTCCGTTTTTGACCCCGAGCGGACATTGGGAAAGTGCACTTGGCCTGCGCGTTTCGGTGTACGATGGCGTTACGACTGGACATATGAGTGGATGCTCCAAGCGGGTTGACGCAATACAATCTGTTATCGCTGTCGGGGACGAGGTGCATGCGTCCAATTGTTCTGCCTTCTGTTAACCGACGACACCTGTTCGCCTTGGGTGCCAAGCTATCGTTGGCGACTTTCGCTTCGGCGGCCATATGGCCGCGCTCGGGCACGTGCCAATCCGGACTGATGGAGGGCTACGCCGACGGCGACGGAGTGAGGTTATACATTATCCACGGGGGCGAGGGCCAACTCATGTTGTTCCTTCACGGTATCCCGGACAGCTGGATGCTGTACACGAGCCAGCTCGCAGAGTTCAGCCGAGACCACATGGTAGTGGCTCCCAATCTGCGAGGGTTTCCGCCGTCAGATCGACCGGAGGCAGTCGAGGCGTATGCCATGCCGAGATCGTTGGGCGATGTACATGCCCTGCTTCGTCATTTCGGCCGTGAGCGGTGCATCCTCGTGGGCAACGACTGGGGTGGCTACATTGCGTGGGTGTTTGCTTCCGCCTATCCAAACCGTGTTGAACGCTTGATCATTCTCAATGCACCGCACCCCGTCATATTACTCCGTGAGGTCCGCAATAGCGCGGCGCAAATCCAGGCATCCCAATACGAGCGCGACCGTAACAGTGCTATTGCGCCTTATCCGTCCTGGTACAATTACTACCGCGCCGATCCGATCAAGGTGCCTTCCTCCATCGCCGAGGCCGCGCAGATGGAAACGCCAGACCTCGCTGCGCGTTTCTTTGCCGGTGTCACGGAACCTCCCGCCACAACATCCCTCCGGGTGGATGTTCCCACATTGGTTCTTTGGGGTATGCAAGACCCTCACTGCTTGCCCGGTCAGTTGGACAACCTCCACGACTACGTGGCGAATGCGACCGTGGTTCGGATCGAGGATGCAGGCCACTACCCGATGCAATCCCATCCGATGTTGGTGAACCGTGCAATCCGGGACTTCTTGCGGCATCGCTAAAACAGCTGCGGCGACTTCCGCACGTGGCACAAACGGACCTCCGCGTGTATCCTGACAATGTCTGATTCCGGGGTAGAGCGGACCTGAAGCGTCGCGGATCGGCAGCCATCCGCCTGAGGCGTGCAACACTCACCGCCATGTTGATGACCCTGATGACAACCGTAGATGACATGAGACCGACACGTGGATCACCACGCCCATCGCGATCACCCGCAGGCTCAAGAGCCAATCCATTCCCAGGTGCTCTCAGCCGCAACGACGTTAGCAGCACCTCGAGCTGAGCCGCGCCTTAACCGTCCCTTTACCATAATTGTTCATGATGTCTTCGTAGTTCATCCGCGACGGGTCTTGACCTTCATGGCGCAACGCAATCTGAGAACATCGGTCGACACCAGAGAAAACGTCCTCAGCTTTGCTCGCCTGAATACGTCGGCTTCAGGCACGAACGCCTTAAACTTGGTGTACCAAGCTGCCGAGGTCTTCGCCAGTATCGAAAATCATGCCCGAGAGACCGAAGCCCGCGCGCAGTCCCTGTGCAAGAGCGCACTTGAGAAACTGAAGAGTGCTGAAGTCCGAATTGAAGCCGTCGAGCGGGCGCGCCGAGAAGTCATTGTTGAGGCCGAAGGCAAGCTGCAACACGCCTCACGGGTGGCCCAGACACGCATGAAGGCCATCGAAGATAAGCTGACGGCCACTGAGTTCCGCGCACAAGCAGCCGAAGCAGAAGCGCGCGAAGCCAAGCAGTCCCTGGCCCTCGTGGAGGAGGCCATTCGCAGGCGTCTCCTTTGCGCAACGCCCGAGGCTGTTGGCGCGTTCGTCTAGGAACCTATCCGGCAACGGTCAACTGTAGTTCCACTCAGGAGCCTCTTAGGCCGCTATGCGCTCCTGCAGTGCGGCAATGGTCGAAGACAGGTTGGCACGCCTCGCTATCAAGGTGCGAGCTAAGACCGAATAACTTGCGTCGCAACGATCCTTACAGCGCGTGCGTTCTTCTTCCGCCGCGATGTCGCTATCGAGCAATTCCACACGTCGACTAAGGGTGACAACGAGTGTCTCGATTTGCTCAGGTGCAATCTGCCTAGTCTCAGAACGATACTGGCGTTTCACGTCGATCCCTCGGTTGTCGCGCTTTAAGACAAGTTTCGAACCAGAGGTCCGAGGGCTGCCAACAACCAGCAAGCCCAATGCCAATCGCAGCTTTCGACGCGTTGACGGCTAGGATGGAGCCGGAGAACCTCCAGTCGCATTGTGCTGGATTGCTAGATCATTCTCAGGGGGCTCCCATGAAGCTGTTGGCACTACTGGCAGTTGGACTTTCGCTCTCGCTCGCAGCTTGTGGCAAAGACCCCGGACCTAAGGGAGACCCGGGAGCGCAAGGTCCCGCAGGTCCATTAGGGAGCCCAAGGCAGGCTCGCAGTTTCTGTGGCGCTGCGATCGATATAGCGGTAACCGCTCGTCAGTTCATGATGCACATATGGATTCGCAGCACGCATGAAGTTCAGCACCGACCGTCCCTATTCCGATCCTGAAAAGGCCGCGCGCAAGCTGCTGGATATCGCCAACGCTACCGAGCCGGTAGACGGAAAGATTTACATCGAGAAGATAAACGCGCCGATGCTGTACCAGGAGCGCGCCACCCCGACCGAATACAAGGCTGGCCTTGATCTGGCTATCGCGCGTGGGTGGCTGTTGCTGCACGAGAGCGGCACCTACGTGAAGTTCACCCCGGCAGGCGCGGATCTGTTTGCTTGAATGCTGACAGCCTCACTTGCTAGCGACGGCCTATAGTGCGAGTTGCGGCTTTCGCGCAGCTCCCTGTACTCTGAACTGGGGCGCGTTAATGCGCTCTTCGGAGTACCCCATCTGGGGTGCTGTCCACCCTCAGAATCAGCGTTTAGGAATTTCCCATAGTTCTCGGTATGGGTCAGTTCGATCGTGGCGCCGGAAGGGCTGGAAAATGGACAGCTTAAAGCCCGAGTTTCAACCAAAGCGGCTAAAGACCGGCACCTGGACTGTTGTCGTGGTGACCGGAAATGGACCCGATTCCCACGTTGGGGACTTCGATACAAAGAAGGAGGCCGCCGACTGGATCGCGGCCAATTCGGAAGGCTGGCCAGCTAGATCGAAGTGAACCCCGCTTCTGCTGCGGTTCGCTAAAATCGCATGCTGCGCTTGTCGAGCTGGGGCTGAAGGTGAAGAAATGAGCGATGTCATCTCCTACCGGGCCTTCACTGATGCCGCCACCGGTCTAACGATTTATGTAAATCCACAGGCGGTGAGATTCGTAGTGGCAGCCGGCCTCCGCACAACCATCGTGTTTTCAGAAACTCACACGGTGACAGTGACCGCCGATCTGCAGTCTGTTATCGACGGTGGGCTTTTTCAAATAGAATGAAGGCGACGGGGAAATGATGAAAAAGATCATTCAACTCAGTGCTTAATTTTCGTTGCAGCAAGTGCGCCGGCATTGGCGCAAAGCCCGAAGGAATTGAAGACGAAACCCGGTGCCTCGGTGGTTCTTATCAACCTTATCACCGCACGACCGGACTGCAGTGCGACCCCTGGTCCGAGCGCATTGCCGGTAGTCACCGCGTTGCCGGCCAATGGCGTCGTTCAAATGCAGATAATAGTGAGCAACGTGCCTGCGGGAAATAACTGCCCGGCCAGAAAGGTACCAAGCACTGCCTTGATATACACCCCGAATAAAGACTTCTCTGGCTCCGACAAGGTTGAGATCGACATTGTGGCGGGCAATCAGAAGAGGTCGTTTGGTTATCTGATTACGGTTCAAAATCCTGGCCAACAACTATGAGTAAGAACTTGACGCAAATTTGCTGGCTGGACGAGATCGGGCTAAAGGCGAAGAAATGACTACTCGATGTCGCAAATGTGACTTCCGACGTATGGAGAAATCTCTTTCTAAAAATTGGTCCTAGATCATGTTTAGAATTTTGATTTCGTTCGCGGCACTGTTGTTAGCACCGGCGGCACACCAACAAGGTGGCCCACTCTAGTGGAGCGCGATCTGATACGATCTATGGAGGATGCATAGATCTAGAGCAGTCAGCTTATGACACGTTGAGGAACATATGGTCTCCGCTACCGGCGGACACTCAAGCCTGGTGCGACAAGGTAGCCAGATCATCAGGGACCGGATCTTATAAGATCCTTAGCGAGTGCGTTGAAGACCAAGAAACTGCCAACAAGACTAATTCAACGCGAGCATTTTTTTCGCCGGTGAGGTTTCGCGCCCATAAAAGCGATGCGCCCAGCTTGCAGATAAATGGCGCTTTCATATGGCGACCGGACACCGTTGCGGCGTTTTATTCGCCGCCAACTGGGGCAAGATGAAATCGGGAGACGAACATGCTCGAACGGGGCAACTAGTAGCGCTGATTGGAAGCGCTCTGTCGTTCGGGCTCGCCATTATCGGGGCGGCATTAATAGTGCGCCTTCTTTAGTAGTCGCTTGTAGCTCACGACTCCAACTTGCGCGTTCGGTGATCATCCCCACAGCCACTAAAAGAGGTAGGTTCGCGCCGTTCCGATCCCCAAGGGATTGATAACTTGCGATACGGCACTCGCCGCGCTCTAATGGGCCATGCCCGAACTAACCCGCTGGCGTAACCAACGTCCTCACGATTAGCCAAGCGTTCGTCAAAGCGTCTTCAATTTGGTACCAATGTTACCGTTGGCCGACGTTTGATCCGCGCGATGCGGCATTTGATCCGAGCCGCGACGTTGGTTCAGCACCAACTCGATGGATAGGAATGACGCAATGAAGCGAGCAATTGCCGTTTTCGTTGGCCTATTGGCGCCGATCTCGACCTCTGCTGCGCAGACGCCGGTTGCGATCGTTGAGGAGATTCAGGGCAAGGTCACCGGCGCGGAATTCATGGACTACCTGACACCCAAGACGGTAATCAAGCTTGGGAACAACAGTTCGATCGTCATCACTTACCTGAAGTCCTGCCGGCGCGAGAAGATCGAGGGAATTGGTACAGTTATTATCGGAACCGAAGAGAGCGTAGTGCACCTCGCCTCCGTTAAGGAAGACCAGCCGGAGTGCGACGCCAACCATGCAAACAACACTACCCGGGATACGAACGGAGTCGCGGCAACAGCCTTCCGAGGCGTTGAATCGAGCGGTAACTCGAAAATGAACGATAACTCGATGACAGCGCAACTTACCTTGTACGGAGCGTCACCGCTTGTGCAAGCCACAGGGCACGGCACCCTTGTAGTCGAACGACTTGATGAGCGGGGCGAACTCCTGCGAATCGATCTCAACGGCAAACAGTTAAAGGGCAAATTCTACGATTTCGACGCCCACAAACAGGCATTGAGCCCGGGTGGTATCTACTTGGCCAAATTCAAATCGTCTCAGATCGTATTCGAAATCGACGCCCACGCCAGGCCCGGTGCAACGCCGCTTGTCGGTCGCTTGCTGGTGATGGATTAGAGGGCGCTAACGTGTACTGGCGTCGCGCGTTCGATCCGTGGCCAACAGTCTTACCCAATGTGAAGCCCGGACGAAAGCTTCCGCACCGCCAGCACATTTACGCGAAGCAACGAACAGACGGAATCCGCCGCTGATGAAACACGTGACTCCCCGACCATTTGCCGATCCGGAAGCCGCCGCCCGCAAGCTGCTCGAGATCGCCAACGCGACGGAAGCAGTACAGGACGGCCGGATCCGCATTGAGAATGTCAACGGCCCGATGCTGTTCAAGGAAGGTGCCAGCCCCGCCGAATACTCTCGGCTTCCCGGCGATCCGAACTCATACTTTCCGAGCGGAGTGAGAGTAGCTTTCTGAGCCATGCTTACCTCCCTCTGGCTCCTGGCCGGTCTGTTCACTTGTGAACCCTTCGCGTTAGATCTTTCCCTTTTTCACTCCTGAGGTATCGGCGTTCGTTATGGCGGAACAATTGTACGGTACCCGACATTACGTCGTGATCACGGGACCCTCATAGCGGGCCCTAACCAAGAGACGCTATAGCGCTCCCGCCGAACCGGAGAGTGCGCGATGATCCGCTACTACTTCGACGTCGTCATAGACGATGATGTAACGGTCGATGAAGAGGGTGAACTCCTTCTTGATATAGGGTCGGCTCGACAAGAGGCTTCCCGAACGTTAGCTGAAATTGCCCGCGACGAGCTAGAGCGGACAATCGCACACCTGGCGATAATAGTGCGAACCGCTAAGGGGCCAGTTTGCGAGGTTATCTTTCAGTGGGACCCGAAGTCTCTGCAGTGAAGCGCCCGAACAAACAAACGGCGCGGGGGGCGAGCTCCGTCTCTGCGAAAGGCCGTGTTTCATTAGGTGCACGTAGAGTCATCACCATGCAGGGTGCACACCGCAGGTTTGTATTTGAGCGACCCCCTGTGCGGCGTCGTCACCGCCGCGCTCGCAAAATCGGTTACGTCTTGCTCTGCTTCAGAATCCGAAGGCATGCGATGATCGCCTCGTAATCCGTTTTCGGCACAGCCCTCGACCACTCAGCGGATCGGCGCTGTTGCTCGGCCCACGCTGCCAGCCGCTCGGCTCGAACCGAAGCACTACCGCGGCCATGCTTAAGCGTTATTGTTGCCCGGCTGCGCACCGCGCTTCCTAATGGCCATTCGCTTTCCGATATTTTTCATAAGCTGCGGCGTTTAAGACGGCATCACTGTCATTCGGCCTGCAATATTGCCCCCCTGAGCCGGGGGATCGGCGTCCAAAATTGACCCCCTACAGGTTGGTCTGTTGCGCTGCCTGCTTTGGAATGAAGCAGGTGGTTGGGGATGCTGATCGTGGAGACGATTGCCCGGATCCGGCGCGAGCACTTCATCAAGGGCAAGACGATCAAGGAGATCGCCCGAGACCTGAGGGTGTCGCGGAACACGGTCCGGAAGGTGCTGAGGTCGGGAGAGAGACCTCATTCGAGTACGAGCGTGTGGTCCAGCCGCGACCAAAGCTGGGACGCTGGGCAGCAGAACTCGACGGACTGCTGGCGGCGAATGCGGCCAAGTCCGCTCGCGAGCAACTGACGTTGATCCGGATCTTCGAAGAGCTCCGCGGGCGCGGTGACGCTTTGTCAGTTCTCTATATTTGACCGGCGTCTTTTTCGCAGCCAAGCCGTTTGGCGTGATGCGGTATGCGGCGTCGTTCCCGTCGCCCCTGCGTTCGATCCAGCCGTTACCAAGCAGCTTCGATATATTAGTTTCGAGCTGTTCGGCTTGCACGCTGCCATGTAGTGTCACGCAAATACTGTAGAAACTGCCGTTCTCGATGCGTGATTGCAGACTGCTCTTTAGTCTCAAACTCGACGCCGATCCGGTTCTGTTTGATCCAAACAATTCTACAGGTTCGAACGATCCGATCTCGCTCGGTCATCAATTGGAAGCAATTCGGGATAAACAAGGCGTCGGGACATCCAGGGCAGCACCGTCCTCGGACATATTTGCAATTTGACACCGCGTGCTCGAGCCCGATGCCGAAATGTAGGCCATTTCGTCAACGTCGGTCCGCAGGGACTTTCTGCGCTCGTCGATCATCGAGGTAGTTCAGCAGAACGATACGCCAAGGCGTGTTCCTTTTCGCCATATGACGGTGCAGGAATAGATTTTCTTTTTTCGAACAACGATCAAAGTGAACTGATCGGGGACAAAACTCTGGGGAGCTGCGTCCAACGCAGCGCCGGTTTCCGAAAGATTGCGAATAACGCAGGGGACAGAAAAGTCGCCGAACCTCATCAAACCGCTATCGAGGACTTTGCGGCGCGGCGTGACGCGTGCTTCAGTATCCGCTGTTGCGATGGTTGCCATCAGCTCACCTGTGAAAACTAATCGTTAACGGTGGGCCCAATCCGTAAAGCGTCCGTAAAGCGGTCTGGAAACTTACAGACGCGCTTAAAGTTTGGCTAACGCGCCGGCCAGCCTAGGTTCGGGTTTTGAAGAAGACGAGCCAAATGTCAAATATACCATTCGGCAGATATGAGCTGCATCCCGCTATTCCTATTTACCGGGGCTGATTCCGTTCCGCCACAGAAGGTACTGGCCTTCCTACTGTCTATCAGAATAGAAACTTCACACCCAACGCGTGGTCCGATTCAAACAAAACACTTTGTATTTTGAAAAATGACCTAATTGGCGAAAACAGTAGAGGCCTTCCGTGCCTATGAGTGGCGCTGCCAGACATGCTGGATAGATGAGATGGCTTGCGGCATCGTCTCGATCTCCGCGACGACCTTCAGTCAACCTCGTGGCGCAATGCGCTAAGGCGACACTCTATTTGGGTTATGGATTTTTTGCATCGATCAAAAACCATGAATTTTTGTACGTTAAGAGAGCCGCTTCAATTCGCACCTAAAAGGACGGGCCGAAATCGACCAGCGGTTTGAAGGCGTGCGTTGTGGTGAATTACCGACGGTTCACGAAGGTTAGCCGGAGCGACCAGCACGGTGTGAGCTACATCACGGAACGGCGTGGTCGCGAGGACTATCAATTGGCGCGACAATCCACAAGGGGGACAACGCACATGAAGTACGACCCCGCAACGAAAACAGCCCCGAAGGTACTTAGCGCGGCTGAACTTGAGAACGTAACGGGTGGGAAGGGCGCGGGCAAAGCCGACTTCCACGACTTCAACTTCACTCATTTATACGACAAGGCGTCGCCGGTACTTATGAAGTGACCGGCCACAGCGCAGGCATCTGATCGCCCTTCCACAACTCTGCCAAACACGACCCCCACACCGGCCACGGGCGACGAAGCGGCGCCATCAGCTTCATGGCGCATCGGCGACACAAGAGCGTGCCTTAACGGACACAGGACCCCCTCCGATCATGATTGCCGTGACGTGATTGATCGACCCCATGCACGATCGATTTCAGTTAGCTGCGCATGACCTTGGGGTGCATCCAGTATCAAATCCAAATCAGGACGGCTACGCGCTTCATTCTCTAAAACGGCATGATCACGGGATGCGCAGTTGGGTCCCGCGATGTGCATTCACCGGGAGCAAGGTAAATCCCGATAAACAACCATGAATTTTTGCCCCTCGGATTTGCACACCATAAAAGGGACGGTCCAAAGGGGCCATGCAGATCGGTAAGGGGCCCACTGCTGAAATCCACACTAGGTTTAGGTTTGGCTCTGTGTCGCGTACTGACGAGTATGTATCTCATGGTTGTTTCGGACCCCGACTGAAAACACTGATATTTTTACGGACCGCCTCTTACTGCCTCTAGGACGCCTCCCTGAGGGGGACCGTTCCTCCCTCAATGCCGGACAGCAGGCCCGTCAAAAGAACGCCTCACTGACCGGGTCAGAGGGACTGGGGGCCATGTCAGTCGACGCCACAGCTCGACATGAGGAGAACGAGTAAGGTTCGATCTCCGCCGCTATCGACTGCAAACCTCACTCTCAGGCGCTAAACCGTCCTCAGGCGGCACACTTCGGCGCGCGTCAGTGATTGAGCCTCAGCCCCGTACTAACAGCGGGCCTTCGAACCCCGCCTGGATACTCAGCGCAGAGCTCCTGGGAGGCGGCCCCATAAACCGGGCATCGGGCGGATAATCCAATGGGTGGAGAATGACCCATAGCAGCCTTCAAGCTACTTGCCGGCGCCCCCTTACCGCATGCGCGCGCGCACCATAGGTGATGCGACCATCGGCATCGCCGTTAGGCGCGCACGTACCCGTGAGATAAGCGTTTCAACGTCTCCGGATTTCATAGGCAACCGTAGGCCGAAGCGCAGGAGACTTGAGATTTGTCATCCAGAAATCGTCGAAATTTGCAAAAGTCCGTTTCACCGTAATTTCTCGCGTTTGCACGTCCTCAAGGCCTGCGCCGATCCACAAGTCTCGCAACGCTTCCATCCGAGAAGCATCCATCCGGGGTGGGCGCGTTGCCCCAATGCCCATTGCCTGTATCTCGGAGTAGATTGGATCGAGCGGAAATCCGCCACCCAACATGTCCCACATGTAGGTCACGACTGCACCGCCGGGGACAACTACTCGAACCATTTCGCTGACGCCCTTCGCTGGGTCCGGAACGAACACAAGAACCAATGCCATCACAGCCGCATCGAAGCTGCTGTCGGCGAAAGGGAGGGCCATGGCATCGCCTTGGTGAAACTTTGCGAGGCGCGATGCAGGTCGTGTGCGTGCAAAAGCGAGCTGCCCTTCGGATGGATCAATGCCTTGGACCTCCACGGGGCTACATCGCTCGACCAATAGTTCAGTGAAGGCCCCGTTGCCGCAACCGATGTCGATCCACCGCAAACCCAAGGGAAGCGCCAACCAATCAAGGAATATCTCGCCAGCGAACCGGCTCCAAATTCCCATCATCTGCTCGTAGCCGGCACCGTCGTCGAAGTGAATTGTCTGTTCTGCCATTTTGATTTCCTCCCCCAAAAGACGATCCTCGGCTCGTGCCATTCTGCAAACAAAACTTGGATCAGAAAAGTCGCAGATGCGACCTAATTTCCGGTTCTGGCACAAAGCGTCAGTTTGCGCGGTGCGAGACCATGTCCGGAGTTGGGGGTAAGGCCGACCTACCGGTTGAGCATCCGGACTTCTCAGTGTGATCCGACTCAGACATTGGGTGACTGATATTGGCCGATTGTGGGTGCTGCCCCCCGGCCAATATGGGCCTTTTGAATGGGCGCGTGGGATCGTGTAGGCTTCTGAGAGCTGCTCGTCGAGACGGGATGTGCCGAGGTCTCCGTTCGAGGTCGTATAGGCAGCGGGGAATGCCGTCGGCAGGCAATCGCTCTGTCAATAGAACCGACAATCCTTTTATGCCGGTCTCTCACCGAGCACTCGCCGTGCGCACGGGCGCACGACCGTTATTGCGCTAAATGCTTAGTTTGACCGCAACGAGGCAGCGCCATGAAACCAAAATCGGGAACGTTCGTCACAGCGCTATTGGCAAGCTCATTCACCACAGCGGCCTGGGCGCAAGATCTCGGCCGCGTGCATTTTGAGACCTCGTGCACGCCGCCGGCGCAGGAGAAATTCGATCGCGGCCTAGCAATGGTGCATTCATTCTTCTATCCGGACAGCGTCAAGGCTTTTACCGAAGCCGCTGCCGCCGATCCGCAATGCGAGATCGCTTACTGGGGCATCGCAATCAGCACACGTCCTAATCCGTTGATTCTGCCCCTAACAACAGCGGTTTTGAAGAGCGGATCGGAGGCTGTGGAAAAGGGTAAGGCGATCGGCGCCAAGACCGAACGCGAGCGTGACTGGCTCGCCGCGATCGAGCGTTACTACAAGGACTTCGACAAGGTCGATCAAACGGAGCGTGGGCTCGCCTACGAAAAGGCGATGGAAACGCTGATACAGAGATACCCTGATGATCCCGGAGGCGGCCATTTTTTACGCGCTCGCTCTCAATGAGACGGCGCTACATAGCGACAAGAACTATGCGAAGCAGCTCAAGGCCGGGGCCATCCTCGAAAAGATTTTGGCGAAACTACCTGACCATCCGGGCGCGCTGCACTATCTGATCCACACCTACGATTATCCGCCGCTTGCGCAACGCGGTCTTGATGCCGCCAACAGATATGCCGAGGTCGCTCCCGCGGCGCAGCATGCGCAGCATATGCCGTCCCACACTTATTCCATGCTCGGGATGTGGACGCAATCGGTCGCATCGAACACGAAATCTCGAGCGATCGCGCAAGAGCAGCTACCAAGCTCTGGCCCGGGGCGACACATCCAGGCGAGCCACACCATCTGGACTTTGCGGAATACGCCCTGCTGCAAATGGGACAGGAGGACCTTGCAAAGCAGCTACGCGACGACAGCAACGCTATAAAGAAGCTCGGGTTTGAATACTTCGCCAGCTATACCGCGCTTGCGGCGGTGCCGGCGCGCTTCGCGTTGGAACGTCAGGCCTGGAAGGAAGCAGCTGCGCTCGAGCCGAGAGGCAGCCAATTTCCACAGGCCGAGGCTATCACCTATTTCGCTCGCGCCATGGGATCGGCCCGCAGCGGCGACCTTGCCGCTGCCGAGCGCGAGGTCGACAAACTTAAAGGAATCGCGCCGCGCTGGAAAACGCGAACCAGTCCTACTGGGCCGAGCAAGTCGAAATCCAGATGTTGGCTGCGTCGGCTTGGATCGTCTATGCCAAGGGGCAAAAGGAGGAGGCGCTCAAGCTCATGCGCGCCGCAGCAGACTTGGAAGATAACAGCGAAAAGCACATCGCCATGGAGAACCGGCTCTACCCGATGCGCGAGCTGTTGGGCGACCTGTTGCTCGAACAGCAGCAGCCGCGATCAGCGCTCACAGAATACGAGACCTCGCTGATATTGACGCCCAACCGGCTGCGCGGCTTGTACGGTGCAGCCAAGGCCGCGAAGGCCACAAATCAGTCCGAGAAGGCTACGTCTTATTTCCGAAGGCTTGCTGAACTGACAAGGACGCCGATGCCGACCGAGTGGAAATCAACGAGGCCAAGACCTTTTTGATGCGGCAGTGAGCTGCTGAGGCAGAGGATGAGTAGAACTGCTGTCGGGCGCACTTATCTGGCAGCCCGCTAACTGTCCAAAGATCATGATGCGTTCGATCCTAATCTCCGCCGTGTTGGGTGCGCTGGCCGCAGTGCCGGCATCGTATTTTTTATCTGAACCTGGCCGGCAAGATCGGGCTGCAACGTCGCCCATCGCAGGCAATGCTGGGTCCGCGACCGTCGTCCCTGCCGAAGCGTGGCCGATCTGCTCGACCATGGCGGCGATGGCGGAAACGCCGGACTGGGCGGCGCTCGATCCTGATTTCGCGGCAGGCAAGCGAGCAATCGCGGCCGGCGACTGGGAAGCGGCGATCAAGGCACTCAAGAATGCAGGGCTTCGCGACGCCCGCAATGCCGATATCCAGAACTACCTGGGCTACGCCTACCGCCGCATGCTGCAGTTCGGTCCGGCAATGCGGCACTATCGGCAGGCTCTGACCCTCAATCCTCGGCAGCGCAGCGCGCACGAACATCTCGGTGAAGCTCACTTGGCGCAAGGCGATCTTGCCAAAGCCGAAGAGCATCTCACAGCACTAGAGCGAATTTGCCTCATTCCCTGCGACGAATATGATGATTTAGGGCTGGCAATTGCAAAGTACGACAAAGTCGCGAAGCGCTAATTAGTCGACATCGCCTTCCGCGACATTTACTATTGGCACTTTTTTATTGGCACGAAACGGACGCGTTCGCTTAGCCGCAAAATGTCTGCTGTTGGGCACGAAGCGGAAGAGCCGGGTCGATCTGGCGATGTCCGTTGACGGGGGTAGACCGGAAGTCGCTGGCCGACCGTCAAACCGACGCGATTGACTCGACTCGGACATGGGCGACCATCTAACGTTGCAGTAGCGACGGCCCCTTCCTCCAGATTCCCGCTTTGAGCGGATACGATGCGACCTCTTAAGTTGGGGCGAGGACATGAAACGTAGGGAATTTCTCAGTGTACTCGGTGGTGCGGCGGCTTGGCCCACGGCGGCGCGGGCGCAGGGCGCGACGCGGCGCCTCGGCTTCCTCTGTTTATCTTTCCCAACTGACGTGTTTGGCAAGAGCCTCAGTGGCGCCTTCCTGGAGGAATTGGGGGCGCGCGGCTGGAAAGAGGGCGTCAACCTGCACATCGACTGGCGCTGGTATGGCGCCGACCTCGCACTGGCGGAACACCAAGCCGCCGAGCTCGTCGCGCTGAAACCGGATCTGCTTCTTGCCGGGGGAAATCCCGCGGTCGAAGGGGTCAGGCACCATACGAAAACGATTCCGGCCGTGTTCGCGCTCGTCAGCGACCCCGTCGGATTAGGCTACGTGGAAAGCCTGGCGCATCCTGGCGGCAACATCACCGGATTCAGCAGCTATGATCTGCCGATGTACACCAAGCAACTGCAGATGTTCACCGAGATCACGCCGCAAGCCACGACGGTAGCGGTGCTTTACAATCCCGAAACGGCCCCATACTGCGGCCCGATGGTGAGGCTCCTGGAAAACGCGGCGCCGTCCATCGGCGTCACGGTTCAAGACGCTCAATGCCATGACGACGCCGGGATAGAGGCCGTGATGGCGTCGCTTTCGCGCGGCGGAAACGGCGGGCTGCTGGCTCTTGGCGACATCTTAACGTAGCGCATCGCGAAACAATCGTCGCGCTCGCGCTCAAATACAAGATTCCGACGTTCGTCAACGCGCGTCCGATTATCGAAGGCGGCGGCCTGATGTTATACGGTCCGGACTTTCCCGATCTGTTTCGCCGCTCCGCCACCTATGTCGATAGAATCTTCAAGGGCGAGAAGCCTGCCGACCTTCCGGTGCAGACGCCAACCAAGTTCGCGCTGGTCATCAATCTCAAGACAGCGAAGGCTCTCGGCCTTACGATCCCGCCAAAACTTCTTTTCACCGCCGATGAGGTGATTGAATAGCCGGGTTCTTTTGCTGCATCGCATATGTCGCCTTGTGGCACATTTGAGACATGCCGACCGGCCGTGACTATGTCTGCTTCCGGGTGCAGACCGGAAGTCATCGGCCAGCACCGAAAAGACTGAATGACCCGAAAGGAACGATTAGTCCGCAGCCCAGCTTTAACCGAACTGTGTTAAAGTTCGACATCCATGCCGAAATTTTTCTTTACGTCGGCCTGCCATTCCGCGTCAGTCACTGCACCCAAACTCACCCATTCTTCGTCCGTTTTGCTTTTGCGCCAATTGATAAGCGACGCACCCTCAGCCCCGCTTGGGTTTCGAAGCTTTGTGCTTTTGCCATCAACTATGTCCTGAATGGTTTTGGCCACTTCAAACGGCGATGTAGGTTTGCTTAGCGACGCCATGAAGTAAGCGCCAATGCGTCGCCCTTGCATAGAATATGGGCTAGGGGCTGGTGCTGGTCTGGGAGTGGTCGTCAGCGGCGTTGCGATCACACCCGGCTCCACGATGGCCACACGCACGTTAAATGGGCTCAGCTCCTGCGCCAGGCATTCGCTAAGTCCTTCAAATGCCCAATTCGAAGCCGCGTACGGGCCTTGCGGCGGCATTCCAAACTGTCCCGCAACCGAAGTGATATCGATGATGCAGCCGCTCCGCCTTTCTCGCATGGACGGTACGACTGCTTGAATGCATCGAACGCCGCCAAAAAAATTCGTTTTCCATTACTTGTCGGGAAACGGAGATCGGCGCTTCTTCGATGTACCCCCGTGCCCCAATTCCCGCATTGTTGACCAAGACGTCGACCTGGCCGCTTTCACTCAAGATTTGCCTGAAGGCATCTTCAACGGATTTGTCGCTGTCGACATCAAGCTGCACGATATTAATCGGGAGCTCTTCCGTCGATGTGATCTCGCGAAGCTCGCCGCCCCGATCTAGATTTCGCATGCCCGCGAAAACCGTATGTCCAGCTCGCGCCAAGGTAATCGCAGTTGCTTGCCCAATACCAGTGCTCGTTCCAGTAACGACGACAATGCCCATCTACATCTCCCCTTGCCCCATATGTTTGGTTGCCGCACGGATAACCGTCCGGGCGGGCTGCGCGAGGTACCATCGCGAGAAACTCGTTCGCGTTCAATGATTTTGTCCACCACAAAGGTCGCGTTTGGGTGGCCTTGACGCAGCGTCGGCTGCTCCAGATCGCCGAAAGCGGTCCTGGTACGGCAAGAAGCCTATTGGCGACGAATTCGCTCAGGCTTTTCCGATTAGAGACCTTTCTCGACCGCCGCCAACCGCAGTCTGCCGACCTGTCTGGAAACCCAGGCACGCTCAGGCTTGGGTGGTTTCGAGACCCACGACGTTTTCCTACCGGTTTTCCTGTCGTACGTTGCCATCGCTTTCCCCCGAATATGGCTACCCAAATCACATGCGTATTATGGCACAAATGCCCCAATCCCGGGGTGACGCTCAATCAGTATCCCTCAGCCTGCTTTGGACTCGAATGACCGTCGTTGCGTACCAGGGGCCCCCCGCTCGCAGTCGGCACGTTGCGCCTGTTCAGTTCGGTAGCGATGGCGCGGGCAGACTTGCCGGATAGCTCGTCAAACAGCTTGCGCAGCCCGCGTGCTTCGTCTGTATGCCCTTGGCGTTCAGGCCCCGCCCAGCTTCACGCCCTGAGCCTTTTGGCTGCCAGAGCGTCCTTTGTACGGCGGGAGATCATTGCCCGCTCTTTCTCCGCGAGGGCGGCATATAGGTGCAGCATGAAAGGATCTGCATCAGCGCCCAGCTCTGCCACGATGAAGGGCGTCTTGTGGGTCATTAGACTGCTAAGGAGACCGAGGAAATTTCGGCGCAGATTCACTACATCCAAACGGCCACCGGCGAGGCCGTGAACGCAATCGAGGCGATTGGTGGCACCATTGCCGAGATCGACCAGATCCTCGTCGAGTCCGCATGGACTCGCTGCAGGCGGCGTGAGAGCACATGTGTAAACTCAAAATTTCGGTCCGTACAGCCGTGGGAAAGAAAAAGCCGGCGGGGTGAACCGCCGGGTTTTTTACGCTGACAGCGCAAACGTTAGGCCCGCCGGCGTGAACCGTGCAGTTGCCGCTGCCGATGCGCTTGGTGTGACGGGGGGCTTCACGGAAGACAGTGGCAAGGTGAGGACCTGTCTAGGCTTCATCTAGCTTGGGTGGCTGCCGGTACTAAGAAAGCCAATGGATTATTTATGGGCATGAGTGCTCCGGCCGTACTGTTCGTCTTCAAGCGTCTCAAGGGTTTCTTCGTCACGACAGGGGCCAAGCACGCGCGCGCCGGCGTCCTCCAGCGTGCTGGGACTCATCGGCGATAAAAATGTTGTCCTCCAGCACGAGGCCGGAGATGCCTGCGAGGGGCCGCGATACACTCATCGGTGACCGTTCGCCCACGGTAGCATGGCTCTCAATGATCGCAGCCGTTATATGGGCCCTTGCTTGTTCTTGGCGTGCGAGTTGAGCCCTCCGCGGCTAGACGCGCCAACCCCCCTGCGCCTGACGTGTTGACGCCGAGACTGTATCAGTTGGGAGCCCTTTCGATTGAGTGGGCCGCACCGCCGAGCGCCACGATGCGAGAGCCGATGTCTGACGTACACCTGGAGGCTCGGCAGACTTAGATAAGCAGGTCATCGTGATCCGCGCCATGCACGCTCAGGAGCTTCACAACGCTGCCGCCACTCAGGTTCAATACGGTGTCGAGTACGCCATCCCCATCGACGTCACGTTCGCCAACCTCTTGGACCGACGCTCCATGCTCGAGCCGGATTCGATCGACGCCGAGTTCGAAGTCAATGACAAGGTCCTTGCCGCCGCCTTTCCCGAAAACGAAAGTGTCAGCATCAGCGCCGCCACTGAGCCAATCGTTTCCCTTGCCTCCGGTAACGAGATCCTCACCGTCTCCTCCGCTCAGGCGATCGTTTCCAACGCCACCATATAGACCGTCATCCCCTCCAGCCCCTTTTAAGGTGTCGTTGCCCCGTCCAGTCCTGAAAACGTCATGTCCTGCAAACCCAGAACTAAAGTCGTCCCAACGGCTCTCCGTCTGGTTGCTAGTGGAGAGGCCCATGTCTCGCATGATGACAAGGTCTACGTTGTCGATATAGTATCGCTGGCCGAAGAAGAAACCCGCATTCCCCTGCATCAAGGCAAGATCGAGCTGGTCGGCGGACTCGTGACCGTAGTGGTGGTACGTATTCTCGTCCGCGTCGGAGCCTGAGAGAGGCACGGGCCCGCCGTAAAGCAGTTCGGCGGCCGCGCCCGCAAAGAACGGGAGCCCGCTTTCGAAGGTGACGTGGCTATCATAAACACTGGCGGTGGTCCCGGTGAGTTCACCGTTCTTTTCGCCGAACCCATTCATCCCGAGAACATGGCCGAACTCGTGCATGAACAGGCTAACGCCGTCGTTCTTGTCCAAGGGGACGGGAAGGTTTCTGGAAAATGGCGTCGGATCGAGCCAGATAAAATTGGACAGGTATTCCGCCCCAACAGTTATGAACGCATCAGGAGCATCGCCATTGAGATCGATTCCGGTAAGCAACTCATGCTGAACGCCGTCCCTGACCAGAATTTTGCCGTTGAATTGGTCGATTGTAATATTTGTCGCGCTGGCGGAGGCTGCCCCGAAGCCGGGCGTCGCATCGATGATCAACTGGACATCGACCGACCCAGAGCCGCTGATGTAGCGCGCCCAATTCGCAATGGCTGCATCGACGTTCTTGAGGAGAGCCTTTTGCTGACCGGCAGCCAGATTATCTGGATCGCTGATCTGGACTGAATAATCAAAACCGAGCGCCATGAATACCTCCTTAAAGAATGGGCCGCCGGCACCGCACCACTCGCACCGGCCGGCATTCGAGCTTGGGCCAGCCGCGCGCGTCGGTCTATATGGAAGAGAGCATAGTCCGCGTCGTCGCGCCCACTACTCGCGTTTATTCGGGCCACTTGATCTTCCGCCACCATTGGAAGCGGCCGAACCGAAAAGGCATGTCCCGCCTCTTCGAGATATCCTTCAACCATCTCACAGGCGTGCCGAAACTACGACGGGCGGAGGGATCATCGTCCCCGACGGCATGGGCCGCTACCACGGCGGGGGCTAACAACAACGTCGGATTACCCGATCGTTTTGGCTTTGCACCGGGGGCGCTTTGCATGGGGTTGATGGTCATTTCGAATTGATATCTCCCCCACCCTAACGAGATCGGGCTGCTTGCCTCGCCGAGGGTTGGCATTAGTGCCTCAGAGCTAACGGGATGCGACATTGTCACGAACGGCGCCGGTGGTGACACTATCGGATGGTCGAAACGCTTTTTGGCGCGCCTACCAGACCTCGAAAAGAGAACCAGAGTTACGTTAAAAGGCGACTCCCAAAATGATCGGGGCTTCGGCCCTTCGCACTACCGGGGTTTGAGCCCTTAGCGCACGCGCAGCGTGTACTCTTTTCACCAGCGGAGCCTGCGCCGTTTGCGGTGCCTTAGCCCGGCGAACAGCGATTTGCGGGGCACGCTGAAGCTCCAGTGAGCTGACGGCCGACCGGCTATAGGGGCCTTCCCACGTCACACAACCGGCAATCGCTTACCAGAATTGCCGCAAGACTGAGCATGGCGGTGCCTCACATCCGGAGAGACCGCTGGTTGTGCGGTTCATTCGGCTTATCGACCTGGGAAGGCAAGGGGCTGATTTGTTAAAAATCCATCCCCTTTCGGGGCGCTTTCGCGCACCCTTGAGGCTGAGTTAGGCTTCCCCTCCCGGCAAAGACAAAATAATTATGTATCGATTGGTGCACAACGATCCCCATGATCGGTGGATCTGAAATCCCGACGATGCAGCGCTTTGCCCTCTTGTGACGGTCCCGTCAGGTGCAGTATTCTTCTAACCTGCATCCCACATCAACCTCTCGACGGCGAGGCGACGGCGAACCTCTCATTAGTGAACGAGCGAGGTGAACATGAGCGAGTTTGACAAAGGCATTGTCCAAGCAATGTTTTCGAAACACGCGAAAAAGAATATTGACACCTATTTTCCGTTGATTGAGGCCGCGTACGCGGAGCAGACGAAGGATGACAAGAAGCTAACCGACGAAGATCATCAGGCATTAAAATTATACATTTATGCGACTATTAGAGCAGAGACGGGTAATTTTAGCCCGCGTAAGGAAGGAATCAGCAGGTACAATTCCTACACGCTCCCCGAAATCGAGCCCGTCTATGATCGAAAGCAACAATGGATTGGGGTGAAGTCCCACGACAGGATTGTGAATGTGAGTTTATTGAATAGACCCTATCAAAGGTATGAAGAAGGGAAACAGGCCAAGAATCTTAACAACACGGAGTACGGCGATGGAGAGAAATTTAAGGGACGCGGCTTTGTGCAGCTAACGGGACGAAAAAACTACAAAGATTACGCGAATGTAGTCCCTGGTCTTGAAGCCGATCCAGACTTGGCTGAAAAACCTGAGAATGCAGCGAAATTGGTGGTTGCTTATGTTTTGAGAAACAAGGCAGCTATACTCAAAGATCTAAGCCAAGGTAATATGACGCACGCACGCATCGTTGTGAATGGTCAACCGAAAAAGGGAAAGCAGCCTAACGGCCTACATGACTTCTCAAGTGCCTATGAAAAAGGTAAAAAGCAGGCGACAGCTTTAGAGCCCGCATCAAAGAATTCTGCAGGTAAGCTTCCTGCCAACTCTACTCCCGCCGCGGGGAAACCCGCTATTCAAAATGCAGTGCCTCGAACGCGCTGACAACCGCTCGTCAGCCGCCTTTATCCAGGCGTAATCAAGGCATCGCATTTCCATGCCTTGATGCGAAACTGCCGGGCACGGTCGAGTTCTGCCTCTGTCGGCTTTCGGCCGCACCAACGAGCAAAGGCGAATTCCTCAAGCGTTAGGTTTTTCGGGTGAGGCCTACCGCCGAGCGCGACCGTGTGGTGTACCTCCGACCACGACGGCGATGCCCGACGGTTTCGCCACACACCCCCATGCTTAAGCACTCATCCAAGAGTTAGGACCGCGACCGTAAAGGGGCGGCCGTTTGTGGGGCAGACGCGCCACAGCCTCATGAACAGGCTCGGCAACGTCAGCGCTATCGTATCCCAAGCATCGGGAGATCGAATGCCGCGCGAGCGCATCTTCTCCTTGGATCCAGCAGAAGCCTCTGGTTCCCCGCTCAGGTCTTGTCCACGTTGGTGGCATTGGTGGCGACGTGGTCGACATCCTGCATTCCTGGGGCGGCGTTTATCTGAAGACGGTTACGGGCGGTAGATTTTTGATCGGAGCCGCAGGAGCCGAACCTAGTCCTGCCCGATGGCACGAAATCAGCCGGCCCTGGCCCGCTAGTGATGGGTGCTGATCCTGCAATGTTTGGCGATGACAGGTTTTCCCTCGCATGGCGCAAGGGGAGTCAGGTAATGAAGATTGAGAGCAAGACAAACTCGCGCAACCGCAGGGCTGAAATGTGGTGGTCGCTCCAAGGACTGGCTCGATGAGCCGGGTGGTGCGTCTACTGCGAGGACAGCGCGCGATCGAAGGTTGCAGCATAACCCGATCGAGACCGTCCGGGATGAGACGGGGGATAGAAGCCGCAATCCCAGCGCCACTGCCTAGCGTGTGTCGGCAAGACCGATTGGACCGCGATAGTGCCCTCCGTGAAAGACGTGCCAAGTATCGGAGCGTTGGGGGTGCGGGCGGCGGGTGAGTGAGGGCATGGCCCATTGAAGCGTGACCCGGGCCATTAAGGCAAATGACCCCAGAGCTTGGATTCGGAACTGCCGCCGCACACTTCACGTCGGTCTGCCCGAACATCGTTGACGATTTCTGACCATGATCCGTCAACTCTGTTCAATGCTACGGGTCGAAAACTTAAAAGTTGATCCTTATGGTTCGGCCAAAACGGAGATGGCCAGGCCGGAGGGATTCTTCATATGACGGATCGAATTAAAATCATTTGCTCAAATTGCCGGAGGCCTTTCTCAGAGCGAGCTAGCCGACTTAAGAACGGCTATCAGGTTCAGTGTCCGAACTGCATGCGATTGATCACGTTCGATAGTAGCTCGGAAGATCCCAATATTCGCCGCCCTTTGAAGGCTGCTCGGGACATTCGTCATGCGGCGGAGGACGCCCTCGTCCTCGCGAGAATGGCCGCTCAAGAACCAAAGCGCGACGCTGGATACTGATGGTGGATCGGCGCGCCCGAATGCACCGCGATCCAGTTATGCCGAAGGCCGCTGCCTCGACTTAGCCCCGGCCGCCCGGTGGCGTCTCCCGGCTGGTATTGTTTCGACGGCTTGCCAGTCAAGATAGGCGTATGGGCCGGACCAAGCATAGATCTCAGTTTGGCAAACCTCACAACGGAAGCTGCCGGCGATCTGCTCATTCCGCGCCTTCTGAACAGCCTGATAACCCGCGCTGCACTTTGAGCAGACGAATATCACGGTGATTGGTGTGCTCATTCTCAAACCTGCATTGGCGCCATCTGCATTACCGTGATCGAAGATAAATTGAGACCAGCATCGATAATAGAAACGCAATGATCGCAACTAACAACACTGGCGCTCCGTTGGGAGACAGGGCGTCACGGAGCCATCGCCAAAGTTTCATTTGCTTCGCCGTCGTCAGTTGCAGCCGCGCAGGGCGCGCTTGACTGAAATCAAGATGGCCAGTTGATAGGCGAATGCTGCAGTCGTCGCTTGATCATTTCCTGGCGTAGCTTATCCGCCCGTTCGCGAACGCTTGGGCTAGCCGTGAAATGTTCTTTATGCCTTCTATCGGCGTCGGCCTGTTGGCGGATGCTTTCGTAATAGCGCGACACACTCTCATCAGAAATTCGCTCGAAACTCATAATCAACTCCCACCAATTTTCTTGCTCTTGATCGCAATAGGGGCGCGCATTGCTTCCCGTCCCAGCTCCGTCAGTCGGATCTCAATTCGCGGTTTCATTCCGCGAAGTTCAATCCAACCATGGTCCCTTATCCGATCGATCATGACAAGACCGGCCGGCACTGGGAGGTGAGACACTACCTTCCATTCAGTCAAACTAAGATACTGCATCACCGCTCGTTGGCTCATGTTGGCGGCGACGGGAGTATCGTGGGTCATTTGCTCTTGCTCTTAAGGCCTAGCTTAACAAGCCGGCGGATGGCTTCGGGCTCCGATGGTATCGGCCGCTGCAGAGCCCGCCAGCCCTCAATTTGTGTCGATAGGTCCGGACGGATCCGCACGCCGACGGTGCGGCCGGTGCCCGTTGCTGGCCGTCCCCGCTTTTTTGCTATCTTTTTATCTTGAATTGTCATGATAAAATGCTAGCATAAAATCAAGCCCGAGGGGAAGTTAGCAGCTTCCGCCCCGGCTCTAACCCGAGCCACGAGGACTGAGAATCCAATGACTCAGGCTGACAGCGTGCTTAGCACGCCACCCACAAACACGTCTTCAGATACCCCCGCCGGCGACTCTGGGAGCCCCCGGGATTCGCTATTCCTTCCGACCGACGTCACGCCGGAGCAGCTCTTCCGAGCTATCGGCAAGCTCCGCAAGGACGCCAGAGACGAGATCGACCGGCTGATCCGGTTCTTGGATGAGACAGAAGATCATATGGCGATCAACTGCGAGCCCGAGGACGAGGGCGACGACGCCGATGCGGAGCCTTCCCTTGGCTTTCTAGAGCCGGTCACGATCGGCGGCGATTGGCTGGGCCGCACCCCTTGGCAATCGAAGTCCTTCAATCAGGACCGGCCTCAAGGTTCTAACGTTGAAGATCCGGAGGGGGACGATTGCGACGACGAGCCGTCCCTCGGTTAGCTCGAGCGGCAAGAATGGGCCGACCAAGAGCACTGGGCTTCCAGCAGCACCAAAGACCTGGAGGACGAGCACGACGGTGCCGAACCCAGCGAGGATGACGAGCCATCGCTAGGCGCCTTTGAGGGGCACGATAACCAGCGGGTGGCTTGGCGGGTTACGTCAGTGAACGATTTTGAACTCGATCATTCCGAAACCGGGATCGCGGACTTTGACGGCCTGGGCGAGCAGGTCGGTTCGCAGGACTGGTGCCACGCGTGGATGGCGTGATGCGCCTGATCCGACTGTACGCAGGCCGCGCCTGCTTCAAGATCAGCTTGGCGTTTGCCATTCTCGGGAAGTGCCTTGCTGGCATTTGACCGGCTGATATGCGGGCGTGAGGGTTCACGTAGCCGTCGCGCCTGCTACGTTGCCTGCGTGGCCCTTGCTCAGGGTCCCGCAAGAAGTGTACCCCTCTATCCCTTTAGCCCCGCCCTAACCGGCGGGGTTTTTTCTTGTGTGATCCCGCCGCCGGTTGGCGCTCAATTTTGCCGGAACTGATCCCCAGGCCCTAGTGGTATTTACCGGAGGTTCCCATGGACAAAGAAACCAAACGCGAGTTTCTAATTATGCTTGTAAGCGCCACGAGCGCCATACCGCTCGCCACCGCAGTCGTTTTTGCCTTGAGTTAGTGAGGGGCGCTTGCGTTCGTTAACCTGCCAGCATTAGCGTCGATCGTCGCGGCTCCAGAACTCACACCGCGATAGCTTTGGAATAGCCCGCTGGCTCAACCCGGCGGGTTTTCCTTGCGGACTGCTGTCAGGTGGATTTAGGCTGTCGCACTTCGACAAACAGGGAGTGCGGACGTGGCGACAGGTACTGTGAAGTGGTTTAACGCGACTAAGGGATTTGGATTTATTCAACCCGACAACGGCGGCAAGGACGTGTTTGTGCACATCTCGGCAGTCGAAAAGGCCGGCCTCAGCAGCCTCGCTGAGGGCGCCAAGGTGAGCTACGAAGAGAAAGCAGACCGGGGAAAGACGTCGGCGGAAAACCTGCGGGTTGGCTGACGAGCTGGCCCCGCAATCGCAAATAGCCCGCCGAACCGACCTCGGCGGGTTTTTGCGTTTAGGAACTTGCCCGCCAGGCGTCAAAATGAGAAACGGCCCCAGCTGCTGGAAAGAAGCTGGGGCCGCCCTCTTCCGGAGGGGGCTTTGGGGGCTGGTCTCCGGAAGCCCATACTCGACGCTTGGCACGAGTAAAGTTCAAAACGCACCCACGTCAAACTGGCCGGCTGTGCCAGTCCGTGGGGTGGGAGCAGGTTGAGCCAAGCTCTCGACAGCCGACCTTTCCTCGCTCAGGCGCCTTTCGATAAACCCGCGCTCAAGCTCTGAGAGATTGGTCTTAAGCAGCCGTCGATATCGGCTGATGTTGTTGGCATGGGCGCGCAGACGGGCGAGCTTCTCGTCGGTCACGGTGCCTCCCTATGAATGAAAAAATCTATTCGAGAGAAGAAAAAAAGGGGTAGCGCTAACGTTCAAAGTTCTTATGAAAGCAAACTTCGTGCCTGGGCGTTTGATTGTCAACAAGGCCGCCGGTTCCGACTGGCGGGTTCTCTTTTCGTAAATAGAGCTTCTTCATGACAGATGACGAGCAGGACATCCGCCGATCGCTCGCCAGAGCATTCGACCGGGCGTGGGCAACCTACTACCGCTCGGGGTTGCTAACCGTCAGTCAGGATGTCGCTCGCACCGAATTGGCAAGGCGACTTGTCCAGCTCTCGAAAGAGGGTATTCGGGACGAAGGAAGCCTAACCAAAGCTGGGCTTAACCATCTGTCTCAGCTCTCGCCCGGCGGCGGGAAGAGTGAACATTAGCGGGTAAGGAGCGGTTGCCACAGGGCGCTCCGCCGCGCCGAGGCCAGAATCGCGGCCATCAATCTGATAAGCCTGTGTGCCGATGGTGCGCAGGCGGTGCCCGAAAAGATACGCCGCCGGGCTCGAAATACGGTGTCCCGGCGGCGCCCTGTGTCAAACTGGACCTGCAATCCCCAGCAGACAATTATCTGCATGCGGCGTGCCAACATTTTATGACATGGACATGCCGCCTACATCTGAAAGATGGACTGATCTGCTTTGACCTTGATAGAAGACCCGCCCGCCGCGCGGGTTATGGACTGCTTATCTGACTCAGCCCCGCCTAACCGGCGGGGCTTTTTCATTCGCGCGAATGTGCCGATGGTGCGCAGGCGGGACACCGCCCGTCAAAAACTCGAACTTGCAGCAAAGCCGGCCTGCGGCGACTTGACCGTGAGAAATTCTTTCTGCCCTTCGCCAGCTTTGCGCCCGCCGGTGACGCTATCGAGTTCCTTGTCGGAGATTTTGTCGATCGACTTAGCCTGCTCGTTCTTCATACTCACCCCTTAACAACCGCCATCACGGCTTGGTGCAGTTTTTCGGAAGTTTTCACCCGACTGACGGTCGTAGCGGGGGGAGTGCTGGCCGAGGCGGTGTTGCCACCGGTGACGGTTTCGAGTGCGGCATCGTTCAACAAACCTACCTTATTGCTCATGGTCCCGCTCCGTGCTGTGGCGCCTGGTGCGCCGTTGATCTGGAGCGAGTATGCCGGACGATGAACAGCCCTACCGTGATGTGTGTCACATGACATGCGCGCCCCGGCGCATCAGCACAGACCTCTAGAGTTCGGGACCGATCTCGCCCCTTTCAAAGTCGGACAGGAAGATGCCATCCACGCGTCGCGCCAGCAGTCTGGCAAGGTTGGTCTTTCGGAAGGACAGGGGTATTTTCAGCGGCCCGCCAGCGTGAACCGGCGGGCCCCCAGGGGACGGTTTGAAGAAATTTGAATGGTCGGTGGAGGTCTGGCTTATTGCGTTCAACATTAGCATTCGCGGTATAGACTGCGGATTTTCGATCATAGGTGCTTGAGTGAATTTTCGGAGGATATCAAATGCCTTTGCCTGTTCTAGTTGTGGCGCTCATGGCCTCTTCTGCTTCTGCAACTAACTTACAAATAAAAAAGAACCCGAACGGATATTCGACTTACAGGAAGGGGGTGTATTGCGGGCCCGGTTGGGGGTTCACATACCAAGACCTGCTAGATGGGAAGATTAAGCAGATGCCAAAAGCGATCGATGCGATTGATGAAGCCTGCCGGCTTCACGATACCTGCTATCAGGAAAACGGATACGTCACGCAGGGATGCAACCTGGTCCTATCAGCGGATTTAGCGAAAGTGGTGATTGATCCCAAGTCGACACCAGAACAGCGCGTCGACGCTGCGATCATGGCGGCAATTTTCTTTCTTGAATCTCAGTCGATAGATCTTGCAACGGAAGGGGGCCGAAAGGCCATCAAGGGCGCGCAATGGACGAGACGAAAATACGATCAGGTTCGCGACCGAATGTTAGGGTACATGGGCCAATCCATGCACACCCTCGAGCAGGCAATTTTACGGGAGATGATGAACCACTAAACCCTGTGTAAATGAGTTCACGCCCATTTGTCAGACCGCACAAGCATCATAAAATACGAGGCTGTCCCTAGGAGCTTAGAGATGGTCCGAACGGATAGCCCCGCCAGCTTTACTGCCGCATTGCGCTATTTAACGTTCTTGGGCTTTGCTGCTTCCGCTGTCCGTTCAGCCTGCCAAGCATCGTACTCTGGTGTACCGCGTCGTGGCGGCACGCCCGCCGGTAGTCCACCCATCCAAGTAGGCATGTCGGCAACATTGGCAGAAACCCGCGCGCGCATGCCCTGACCGCTCGCACATCCAGCAAGCGTCATCGAGACCAATGCAATGGGAAAAAGCGGCTTCATGAAACCAGCCAAAAACTGCCAGTGTCCTAATTCTCAGATGCGGGTGTCGTAATTAGGACAGCCTTCAGAGTGGCCTGCTTTGGGTTGGTGAGTAGCTACATCCGATACGCAAAATTGCAGAGGAAATTTTCATCGCAGACCTTCGAAACGAAATTCGCTGATTGTTGCCCGAAATGTTGCCTCGAGGCAGCCGCCGACAGCGCCACGAAAATCCTTAGATATAAATGATTGGAAAGTCTAGGTTTTTGGCTCCCCGGGCTGGATTCGAACCAGCGACCATTCGATTAACAGCCGAACGGCAATGATGTATGGTCTACCAACAAGAAGCAAATCTTCGTCACGGAATCGCCGCGTCCATAATCTCGTGGCTCAGTTTGTAGGTCGTCGCATGACAGCAACTCACAAGGTCCAGCGTCGACGCCTCCTCGTCTCATGCGCCAGATTTGGGGTGGCGACCGTCGTTGGCCCATCGATCGGCGTAGCTCTGGCTCACGCGACAGCTGAGCCATCGTTTGAAAGCGGCTACGCCGCCGGCGATGGTGCACGGCTCTTCTTTGTCCGGGCCGGCGAAGGCCCGCTCATGTTGTTCCTTCATGGCCATCCGGACAACGCTCTGCTCTACGAATCCCAGCTGAGAGAATTCGGCCGCGATCACCTGGCGGTAGCTCCCAACCTTCACGGCTACACCCCTTCAAACGCACCCGAGGCGGTCGAGGCTTACGCCATGCCGCGTCTGCTTGGTGACGTGCACGGTCTCCTGGACCATTTCGGCATGGAGCGGTGCACTCTCGTGGGCAATGATTGGGGCGGTTACGTCGCCTGGGTATTCGCCTCCGCCTATCCGACCCGGGTCGAACGCCTGATCATTCTCAACGCGCCGCATCCGGCGGTTTTCCTCCGCAAGGTTCGGACTAACCCGGCCCAGATCAAGGCCTCTCCGTACGAACGGGAGTATAACACTGCGGCCGGCCCATATCCCGTTTGGTATAATTACTATCGGGCGGATCCGATCAAGGTGCCGGCCTCGATCGAGGAGGCCGCAGCCATTTAGAACATCCTGCGGCAGCTTTACGGCCTCTCAAGAACCGAAAAGAGGCCTACTCCAAAAACCGAATGGGACCACGAACCTACGCGGTTCATGGAAAGAGGCGGCCGCTCCTTACTTCGTTCTGGTCTCCGTATAATTGCGTAAGAACTACGGTGAACGCAGCGAGGCGAATCTATGGCTTGTTGGGATTCAAATTAGGACAGGGCCAGCAGGGGCGGCTAGTTCTTGATAACCGTCAGAGCGAATTCTTCCGGCGTGTAAATGCGGCCGTCGCCGATGATGTTGACGCGGGAGTGCCGTCTTTCTGCCACCCGAGCGCGGTTTTCAGTGCTTCCTCGCGGGTAACAACCGTGATTGTTGCCGATTCATCCCCCGGCAAATCAGCCTGCACGACGTAAGCCATGGTGAGTGCCCTCGCAATTCAAGCAGCCGGCGATCGTCTTCCTCCGTCCAATTACTATTTCGACTGCGCAGTACCGCGCACTACGATCCAGTGCTCGGAGCGGCGATGGTGCGTCTGCAAAGAGAGCCGCCCGCCCGGCCTGACGATGATGCGCTTAATAGGGGCCCCACGGGCAATGCACCCGATGTGGCTCTCGGTTACCTCGGGCGCGGCCACCTTCAACTTGCGACCAGCCGCTTCAGCCCGTTGGCGTCCTTCTGGCGTGACAGTGACAGCCCACCGCAAGTGCCGGTAAAGAACAATATAGATCAGAGTCAAGAATTCGCGTTGTGTATGGTTGTACTCGCCCCGCATCGTCGTCTTATACAAACAGCATCGCAATGCGGCAGCAGCAGCATGCGCAGAGTCGGTGCTCGGCTTTCTTGCTAATATGGCGCTCGTGGTGTCGGCATGTGCGGCACTAATCTATGTCCCAGTCCTGCTCATTGTCTTCGCATTAAGTTCGCCGAGGCACGCGAGCAGGGCACGATCGTGCTGGCGCTCGCCGCCGATCACCTGGTCCGCGACACAAATTCCTTCGGCGCCGCGGCAAGCATTGCCGCCGTCGAGGGGTCCGTTGCGAACGCGGCGCAAGAAGTACCATCACCGCTCCGAGCAATGGATCGTGGTACGCGGACCGCGCAGGTCAGCGTGAACGAACTGGCCAAGACCGTGCACGAGAACGAGTCGATCGATATCCCGATCGGCGCCGTGCACCGGCTGTATCCCGGGAAGATCCGGCTCGAACTGATCGCCGTCTTGCCCGGTCGCACCCGTAATCAGCGCGACGCACCGATTGGTATCCTGAACCGCCATTTCTTCTCCAACAACGCAGCGCTGCCGGTGATCCAAATTGCATTCATTCTCAACATCGCCGACAAGCCCGTCGGCCCGGCCCGTGTCCTTCTGTTTTTGCCGGAAGCCGCATCACGTGCCCAGCACCTTTGCGGCCTCCGCACCGCCCCCAGTCAAGTCGAATTTCGAACACGACTGGAATCGCCACTCGGTGCGGCAGCCGCTGCCCTTGTTGAGGGTAACAGATCAACAGAACAAAATCGGGGATTGGAGCTTCGCGGCCAGCTCGCATAGGATGGCGCCTCAGATCCCGCGGTGGCCGGACAGCCGAAGGTAGAAAGCCACGATTTGCAGCTCAGTGACTTGAACTTAAATTTTGCAAAGTCTTGAAATCGCTAAGAATTCTACTGAGGCAACGCTGATAATTTCGTCAGCGCGGATCTCGTCGCAAGAGAGGCGCCCACTCTTGCGTCCATTGCCCGGAAAGCGTAGGAGAGTTCTGGGAAAACACTCCTCCTCGCAAATCGATATCAGGCCGGCTTGTCAGGTCCAAGCTTGGTACTGAGGGCGCATAGTTTGGCATGAGGGTGTGCAGCTAAAGCGGTTTTGGGTTTGATAAATGAAAGCGGCATCATCCGGTAAACGGCCCTCCGCCGGCACCCGCTCGCTCGGCGCAGATTCTTCTGTTAGCGTGGTGTGGGGGAGCCGCGTGCTTATCCGGCGCCTGGCTGCGCGCGAGTTGCAAGCGCGCTATCGCGGCAGCATGCTCGGGATCGCATGGGCCGTTATCGTACCGCTTGGAATGGTATTGATGTACACCTTCGTGTTTGGCTCCATTTTCAAGGTGCGCTGGTCTGGTATCTCGGGAAGCACGGAGAGTATGACTGCTTTCTTCCTCGCGGGCCTGATCGTGCATCAATTCCTCAGCGAGGTCATTGCCCGGGCTCCTTCGCTGGTGCTAGAAAACAAAAACTATGTGACGCGCGTCGTATTCCCCCTTGAGATACTTTCACTTGTGACCGTCGCTGTGGCTTTGGTGGGCGCGGCCATCGGTCTTGCCCTTCTCCTGTGTCTTCTGGCGTTGACGTCCGGCATACCGCCCGCGACTGTGCTATTGTCACCCCTGGTGCTGCTGGGAATGGTTCCAATGCTGCTTGGTCTTACCTGGATTTTTTCCGCCATCGGCGTTTTCGTGCGCGATCTCGGACAGATAATGCCGGTGGCACTCAGCGTGCTGTTCTTTCTCGCGCCGGTCCTTTATCCAAGATCATCCGTCCCTCCGCCGTTCGATGCTCTCGTTCTTTTCAACCCTACTACTATCCCTATCGAAGCGATGCGAGCGCTCGTTTTCGAACATCCGTTTCCGTGGGAACTCGCTTTGAGCTATTTCGTGATTTCGCTGGTTGTTTGCTGGACCGGGTTTTCGGTATTCTTACGCCTGCGCAGAGCATTTGCGGATGTCCTCTAATCCGATCATCAGCTTGCGTGGCGTGGGCAAGTCCTATCATCTGTATAATAAGCCGAGCGATCGGCTAAAGCAGATGGTGATGAACCGGCTGCCGGGCAATCTACGCAAGCCATTCTATCGCGAGCATTGGGCCTTGCGCGGCGTCAGCCTCGACATCAGGCATGGCGAAACCGTCGGCATTATCGGCCAGAACGGTTCAGGCAAATCCACGCTGCTGCAACTGATCTGCGGTACGCTGACGCCGACGGAAGGAGAAGTTCGGGTAGAAGGTCGCATCGCACCGCTCTTGCAGCTCGGCGCCGGCTTCAATCCCGAGTTTACGGGCCGCGAGAACGTCGCGCTCAACGCCGCCGTGCTCGGACTCAGTGACGACGAGATTGATGCGCGGTTCGACGACATCGTCGCTTTTGCAGATATTGGCGAAATGCTTGAGCGGCCAGTGAAGCTCTATTCCAGCGGCATGTATGCGCGGCTGGCCTTCGCGGTCGCGATCAATGTCGATCCGGAGATTTTGATTGTCGATGAAGCGCTTGCGGTCGGCGATGAAGGATTCCAGCGCAAGTGTTTCGCGCGCATTGAAGCAATTCGCCGCGCCGGAGCGACCATTCTGTTTGTTTCGCACGCTTCAATCACGATCCAACAGCTATGCAACAGAGCCGTCCTGTTAGACAAGGGCGAACTGTTAGAGGTGGGCAAGCCGAAGTGCGTGCTTCGAAGTTATCATCAACTGACACATGCTCCCGCGGAAGCGCACAGCGAAGAACGAGAGCGCATCAAGGCGGGCAAGCCATACATCGGGCCGCCGGCGGCGGTCGAGAAAGAGCGGACACGAAACGACATCGCCTTTGATCCGTCGCTTGTGCCGGCGAGCGCGCATTCCTATCCGAGCCGTGGTGCGTTGATCCGCAATGTCGTGATCCGCGACAGCAACCATCTGCAGGTAAACGTTCTGGAGCGAAACGAGACCTACTGGTACGAGTACGACGTGGAATTCGACCAAGAGTGTACTGGGGTTCGCTTCTCCATGCTCATTAAGACCGTGGAGGGTCTAGAGCTGGGAGCGCAATGGTCACTTCCCTATGGGGAAGTCATGGACATCGTGAGCGCCGGCACCACACTGCGCGTGAAACTCCCAATCAAGTTGCCGTTTGCGGCTGGCGTGTACTTCGGCAACGCCGGCGTGTTCGGCATACCACCCGACGGAGCTGAAGCAATTCTACTTCATCGCATGGTGGACGCAATCATGTTCCGTGTGGCGCCTGTCACCTCCGATCGGGTGTCTCACCACGTTGACATAACCGGCGGGCTGCCAGTTCAGATCTCAGTTCTAGAGGAGGCCAGGAATAGAATTGAATCCGTGCACGGATCGCTGGCATTAGCTAGTTCGGGCAACTAACGAAGCGAAATCCGATAAAAGGTCCAAGATGATCATTTGGCTGGCCTCCTACCCACGCAGCGGAAACACGGCCCTGCGCACGATACTTTACAGTGCATTCGGGATCAGAACCTATTCCCTTTACGACGACAAGGGCGACATTGGTTTTCGCCCCGCACTTCGCGAGGCCGTCGGGCATGCGAGCCATGCGCTTAGCGAGCAGAAATTCTACGCGCACGCCTCTTTGAGCGACGAAACTTATTTCGTCAAGACGCATGATGCTCCACCGGATGAGGCCAAGGCGATCTATATTGTTCGCGACGGGCGTGCGGCGAGTGTTTCCTATTATCACTATCTCAAGGATTTCTGGCCCGCACAAAGTAAAACTCTGCTGTTGAAGGACGTTATTCTTGGCAATTGCAGCTTCGGCTCTTGGAGCGAGCATTTCATGGCGTGGTCGCCTCAGCGGAGGCCCAACACTCTACTTATCAACTTCAACGACATTGCGCGTGACCCAGCGCGTTTGATAGATACCATCGGCGCATTTATTGGTCAGCGACCTCGCTCCATGGAGCTCCCGAATTTCGAAGATTTGCGGAAGGCCGACTCGACTTTCTTTCGATCAGGGAGCGACCACAAGAACATCGGAGAACTAGAGTCGGATGACCAGTGCCTTTTTTGGATCCTGCATGGCGAACTGATGAAGAGTCTCGGTTACGTTGATAACGTTCCCACCAGTTCGAACCTGCCACAGAGCATCCGTCGCATCTTTGCCGGTCTGGGGGAGCGCGACCAGTCGCCGCTAAAGGCGACTCTTTCCGTCTCAGAAGTGGACCGAGCCGCGCGGCTGGATGTCATTCACGAGCGCGACGCCGCCATCGCGACATTGCAGAGCCGAATAGCTCAGCTGGAGCAGACGCTTGCGGCCTCGGAAGGCGATAGAACGGCGCGACTGGGTGTCATTCACGAGCGCGACACCGCCATCGCAACACTGCAGGGCCAGATAGCTCAGCTGCAGCAGACGCTGGCCGCCTCGGAGGCCGATAGAGCGGCGCGACTCGATGTCATTCACGAGCGCGACGCCGCCATCGCAGCACTGCAGAGTCGAATAGCTCAGCTGGAGCAGACGCTTGCGGCCTCAGAAGTGGACCGAGCCGCGCGGCTGGATGTCATTCACGAGCGCGACGCCGCCATCGCGACATTGCAGAGCCAAATAGCTCGGCTGGAGCAGACGCTCGCGGCCTCGGAGGCCGATAGAGCGGCGCGACTGGATGTCATTCACGAGCGCGACACCACCATCGCGACGTTGCACCGCAACCTGGAAAAGCTCGATGTTGCTTTCGCGGGGTCGGAGGCAGATCGCGCGGCACGATTGGCTGCCATCCATGACAGAGACGCAACAATAAACGCGATCAAGGCTGACATTGAACAAGCACAGCGCGCGCTTGCGGAAACAACAACCACACAGGTAACTGTAATTGGATCGCGCTGGTGGAAGTTAGGCAGGCGCCTGAATATCGTACCATCAGTTGAACTGCCTCCACAGAAGCTGAGAATGTTCCGGAGCGAAACGCCCGAAGTGCTGGCCTTTCATGCAGCCTCAACGGCACGGGCTCTGGAAAAGATCGCAGCACGAGGATTGGAAATTTCCACTGTCATCGATGTTGGCGCGTCCAACGGAATGTGGTCGGCGGTTACGCGACAGTCTTTTCCGAAAGCCAGTTACCTTCTTATCGAAGCGCAAAAGGTCCATAAACCTGACCTCATTAACTATTGTCTCACCAATTCCAACACGGATTATGTTCTGGCCGCCGCCGGCGACAGCATCGGCCAGATATATTTCGATGATAGTGCACCGTTTGGCGGAGTAGCTAGCCACCAGCCAACCGAGGCTGCTCGTACGATGCTTCCCGTCACAACAATCGACCACGAAGTTTCGACGCGACGATTGAGCGGCCCGTTTCTGATCAAGCTAGACACTCATGGTTTCGAGGTTCCGATACTTCAGGGAGCTGCTGAAACGCTAAAACATGCGAACCTTGTGGTTATCGAAGTCTATAATTTCAAGATTACGGACCAGAGTCTCCTGTTTGACGAGATGTGCGCGTATATGCGGACGCTCGGCTTCGGGGTCATCGATATTTCGGAACCGTTGTGGCGACAGCGCGATAATGCTTTCTGGCAACTGGATCTTTTCTTCATTCCCCTCACTCGTCCAGAGTTCGCCGCCCGAACCTATACGTGATCTCGGAAGAGGACACAGCAGCTTGCACTAGCGCCGGAAGAATCGATGCCTGCAGAATTGCCCAAAATCTCAATTGTGACACCCTCCTTCAATCAAGGACGATTCATCGAAGCGAATATTCTTTCGATTCAAAGGCAGGACTATCCGGCCCTTGAACATATCGTCATCGATGGTGGCTCGACAGACGACACAGTGCTCATATTGCAGAGGCATAAGGAGCGCCTTGCAACAGTTGTCAGCGAAAAAGATGACGGACAGTATCACGCCATCAACAAGGGGTTCGGTTTGGCCACCGGGGACGTAATGGCGTGGCTGAACTGTGACGACATTTACCTCCCTGGCGCGTTACATGTAGTAGGGGAAATCTTTCGAAAATTCCCACAGATCGAATGGCTGACAACACGGCTGCCCATTGCCATCGCGGAGAACGGAACACCAATCAAAGTGACGCCGGTATATGGCTTCACGCGCACAGGATTTCTACGCGGCGACAATCTCCCTGGTCTTGGATGGCCAGCAACCTGCTATATTCAACAGGAATCCACTTTCTGGCGACGCAGCCTATGGAAGCGAGCAGGAGGAAATCTCGACACAAGCTACGGGATGGCGGGCGATTTCGATCTTTGGGCGAGATTCTTCGAGCATGCAGAGCTTTACTCGGTCGATGTCCCGATCGGATGCTTTCGACGCCACGATGACCAGCGAACGTCGAAATCATTTACAAAATACCTCGACGAAGCAAAGGCGATATTCTCTCGGGCAGGGGGGCATGCGCGAGCCGGAGTTGTCCAAGGTGCAAGAATCTGGCTCCGTCAATCGGCAACGGCCGAGCTGCGCCGTTGGGCTATTGGCCGCAAGCTCATATACCCGGCACCGACCGTAACGTACGATTGGGCGAATCGGGAGTGGGTTCTCGATGAATGTTGAATTTGTCCATCGCACAGCTGATACATGAAGATCGCAATTCAAAACTCGTGGCCGAACCTGACCTTTTCGGCCGAACGCGAATTTATTGCGCGCGTGCAGATGGCCGGCAAACGCCTCGGCTGGTCGGTTGTGGAGGTCGTGACTTCCGATGAAATTAGGGCAGCCGCGCCGGACATCGTCCTAGTTACCCACGAGTTTTCGCCGAAGCTGACACCCTATCCGACGGTTGGGTTGATCTGGAGCCCGACGGCTTTTTTTGGCCCCGATCCGGATCGTGTCCGGAACATTCTCAGCTACGACGGCTATCTGGTGGCGAATAGCTCACTGCGCGCGTATCTCACCGATTTGCTGCGCGTGCACGGGAAGGACGCACCAATCGGCCGGTTCGACTTTCTGCCATCGGCGCTAGCGACCACTTGCGAGCCCGACAAATCAAGCACGCGCAACGCTCGTTCCCTATTTTATGCCGGCGTTCACTGGGACGGCCACAGGCATGGCGATTTGTTTGCCGCCCTGAAGGGGCGCATTCCGATGCGGATTCACGGCGATCCGATGCGCTGGCAACATGCTGGCAAGGACTTTGCTGGACCTCTGCCGTTTGACGGAGAATCCGTGGTAGATGCCATCCGCGAATGCGGCATTGGACTAGCCCTCCATGGAAAGGCACATCGCGCGGAGAACATACCTTCGATGCGCCTCTTCGAGGCAACCGCAGCAGGTGCAGTGGTGATCAGTGATCGCCTTGAGTTCGCAATTAAGGAGTTTGGCGACGCTCTCCTGTATGTGGATGTCGATCAGAGCGCCGATGTCGCGAGCCAGCAGATCGCCGATCATGTCTCGTGGATCAATGGCAATCCTGAACTTGCACGGAGCATGGCCGATCGCGGCCATGCGATCTTCAACGAGCGTTTCGCACTTGAGAGAATCCTAGTTCAATTGCCAGCCTTCCTAGAAGAAGTACGGAAGTCCATGGGGCTCTGTTTCCAATTCGAGGACGGCGTTGACATCATCATTCGCGTGGGCTCTCGACCACTCTCGATGATTGAACGAGCGATAGAGTCCGTCGCAGCCCAGACGCATCGCCATATATGCCTGATTGTGGTAGCTTTTCGCCCAATTGACGGCCTTACTGATCTGCTCGATCGACACAAGGAACGGTTTACTGCCATCAAAATCGTTGAAGCTCCCGACAACGGTGTTCGCAGTACCCCTCTATGGATGGGTTTAAGGGCGGCCTCGGCAATTTTTGTTGGCAATCTCGACGACGATGACGTTATCCATCCGAATCATGTTGCTTCCCTCGTGCGGACGCTCCGTCACCCCAGAGCGAAGCGCGCACCGCTGGCCTATGCCGGCACCATCCAGGTTCAGGAAGACGATGGCCATTGGTACGACCAGATCAATTTCCGCGGAGATCGCGGACAGACGATTGAGGAACGGCGGCAGCTTCGGTTTCTGGAGCCGTTCGATGCCCGGAAGATGCTGCAATTCGAGAACTTCATCCAGTCTAACGCGTGGCTGGCTCGCCGCGCCGCACTGACTTCCGATATCCTGCTGGATCCCGAACTTATTGTTGCAGAGGACGTTTATCTTTATCTGACCATCATGCTGAAGGGACCGTTCGTCGCGTCCTGGCGTCCCACTGCGGAATGGAACTGGCGCTCAACCATGCGTGACAACGTAATGTTCTCTCCCGAATTATGGGGACACGTCTGGGAGCGTCTTCATCAGAAGCTGACTGAAGCCGGAGTATCCTTCGAGCCAGAGGCCATTGCAAAAAGCGCAGCCAATAATAATCGCGGCCCTGTTCATGCCTTTTTGCGGAGTAGTTGGAAGTTTCTCTACGAACGAGAACTGCTCATATCTCGCACGCGCTTTGCGCTCGGATTGCTTCGTCGCGGCAGCGCAAGGATTTTGGTCCTCCACATCCTCCGCTTCGGTCGTCGTTGACGCCGGCCGAATGCGATCGAACGAGCGATCAACCCCGTTCAGGGCAACACCCGCCCCATCACGCACGCGATCACCTGATCGGCTAGCGACCGTGGCGAGGTACCATCGGCTTTGAGATGAAGTGCCGCCGCCTGCGGGGCTTCGTAGATCTGGTCGACACCAGTGACGTTCTTGATTTCACCGGCCAGCGCCCTGCGATAAAGGCCCTTGGGGTCGCGGGCGATGCAGGTGTCGAGCGGCGTATCGACGAAGATCTCGATAAAGGCCTCCGTGCCGATCAGCTCGCGCACCATTCGCCGCTCGGCGCGGAACGGCGAAATGAACGAGCATAGCACCACCAGCCCCGCCTCGGACATCAATCTGGCGACTTCGCCCACGCGGCGAATGTTCTCCACTCGGTCGGGTTCGGTGAAGCCGAGATCCCTGTTCAGACCCAAGCGCACGTTATCGCCGTCGAGCATGGTCGTGTGAATGCCCCGCGCATGCAGGCCGGTCTCGACGAGATTGGCGAGCGTCGATTTGCCTGCGCCCGGCAGGCCGGTGAACCACAGCACCAGCGGCTTGTGCTGCATGAGTTGCGACCGCTGCGCTGTGGTCACGGCGAGCTGCTGGTGATGGAGGTTACCAGCGCGCCTCAGCGCGAAGTCGATCATGCCCGCGGCCAGTGTCTCGTTGGTGTAGCGGTCGATCAAGATGAAAGAGCCGGTGTCTCGGTTGTCGCTATAGGCGTCGAACGCCACCGCCCGGGCAAGCGAGATATTGCACACGCCGATATCGTTCAGCGAGAGCGTTTTCGTCGCCATCCTTCCCAGCGTGTTGACGTCGATGCGGTGCTTGAGCGCCGTCACTGTCCCGGCGACAGTGCCGTGATTGATTTTCACCAGATACGAGCGGCCAGGTAGCAGCCTCTCGTCCGACATCCACACCAGATGCGCAGCGAACTGATCCGCCACCTGCGCCCGTTCCTGCGGCGCGGTGAGCATGTCGCCGCGCGCGATGTCGATCTCGTCGGTCAGGATCAGGGTGACGGCATCTCCTGCGACGGCCGCCTCGCACTCGCCGCTCACGTTTAGAATCCGTTTCACGCGACTGGTCCGGCCGGTGGGTAGGACCGCAACCCCATCGCCGACCAACACGCGGCCGTCCGCCACTGTTCCCGCAAAGCCGCGAAAATCCGAATCGGGGCGGCTCACCAGTTGCACCGGCATGCGGAACGGCCGGGCCGCTCGATGGTCGTCTACCTCGATTTCCTCGAGATAGGACAGCAGCGTCGGCCCGCCATACCAGTCCATACGCGTGCTCAACGTGGATATATTGTCGCCGTCCCGCGCGGACACAGGGATCGCCTGGAGTGTTCTAAATCCGAGATCGGCGGCGAACGTCGCGAAACCTTCCGCGATGTGTTTGAAGACGCCTTCATCCAACCCTACAAGGTCCATCTTGTTGACTGCCAGCACCACGTGCTGAAGACCGAGCAGGCTGGCGATAATCGCGTGCCGCCGCGTCTGGCTCAGTAAGCCCTTTCGCGCATCCGCTAGCAACACTGCGAGATCGGAGTTCGACGCACCCGTCGCCATGTTGCGCGTGTACTGCTCATGCCCCGGCGCGTCCGCCACGACGAATGAGCGTCGCTTGGTCGAGAAATAGCGATAGGCGACATCGATGGTGATGCCCTGTTCGCGCTCGGCTTCAAGACCGTCCAGCAGCAGCGCGAAGTCCAACGTGCCGGTGGTGGTGCCGTATTTTTTTGAATCGCGTTCGAGCGCGGCCAAGTGATCCACGAAGACTAGGCTGTTCTCGTGAAGCAGCCGGCCGATCAGCGTGGACTTGCCATCGTCCACGGAGCCGCAGGTGAGAAAGCGCAAAGGCTCGCACGTCTCGGCATTCGGCGGCGTCGACTTTTCAGCGGCCGTCGTAGTGTGTACCTGCATCAGAAATAGCCCTCGCGCTTCTTCTTCTCCATCGAGCCGCTGTCGTCGTGATCGATGATGCGGCCCTGGCGTTCGGATACTTTCGAGGCTCGCATTTCAGCGATGATGTCATCGACGGTTGTGGCGGTGGATGGAATAGCACCGGTCAGCGGATAGCAGCCGAGGGTACGGAAGCGCACCTCGGTCAGGCGTGGCACCTCGCCTGGCATGAGTGGGAGCCGCTCGTCGTCAACCATGATCAGCGCGCCGTTGCGCTCCACGACAGGACGCGGCTTGGCGAAGTAGAGCGGCACGACCGGAATCCCTTCGGCGCGGATATAATGCCACACGTCGAGCTCGGTCCAGTTGGACAACGGAAACACCCGCATGGTCTCACCACTCGTCATGCGCGTATTGAACAGACGGCGGAATTCCGGTCGCTGGTTGCGCGGGTCCCAGCCATGATTAGCCGAGCGAAGCGAAAACATGCGCTCCTTGGCGCGGCTTTTCTCCTCGTCACGACGAGCGCCGCCGAATGCGGCATCGAAATGCCATCTGTCGAGCGCCTGGCGCAGCCCTTCCGTCTTCATTACATGGGTGTGTAGGGCGGAACCGGACGCGATCGGAGAAACGCCGCGGGTAACCCCGTCCTCGTTCACGTGAACCAGTAGGTCGAGGCCGGAGCGCACCGCGAGCTCGTCGCGGAACGCGATCATCTCACGAAATTTCCACATGGTATCGACGTGGAGTAACGGGAACGGCAGCCTGGCCGGCGCGAACGCCTTTTGGGCCAGATGCAGCATCACGCTCGAATCCTTGCCGATCGAATACAACAGGACCGGATTTCGGAACTCGGCGGCGGCCTCGCGGAAGAGGTAGATCGCCTCCGCCCTCGAGACGGCGTAAACGGATCTGATGGTGGCGCCAGTTCATGTCGCGGTCCGAGCTCTACTGTTCTTTTCTCTATGGAGCAAGACGGCCCCTTGACGCAAGCAGACCACGTCCGAGCCAGCCGCGCCCGCCACGGTTTAACGGAGTTGCTATCCCGCCGGCAAGCCGCTAGGGTTGCTTGACTTGCCATCGGGTTGCGTTCCCTATTGGGCCCGAGCCGACAGATAGAACCCGGCCAGTCTGAATATGCCGACTGACATCCCAGGAGCCATCGCCCGAACAGCGCAAGTCACAGTCGTGGTGCCTTCGCTCAACCAGGGCCGCTATCTTGAGGATGCGCTGCGCTCAATCGCTGCGCAGGACGTTGCGACTGAAATCGTCGTAATGGATGGCGGCTCGACGGACGGTTCAGTTGGTGTGCTCGAGCGCTGGGGCGATCGGCTCACGCATTGGCGCAGTGGTCCTGACGGCGGACAGGCTGCGGCCATCAACGAGGGTATCCAGCACGGTGCTGCGCCGTACGTCGTCTGGCTTAACAGCGATGACATGCTAGAGCGCGGCGGCCTGCGTCTTCTGATCGATACGCTCGAAGCCAATCCTGCCGCGCCGGCTGCCTACGGTAAGGTCGTCAATCTCGATCCAGACGGCGGTCGCAGCGACGTCTGGGTCCAGCAATTCAGCGAGCGCGCGCTGGCGGTCCGCTGCATCATCTCTCAGCCCGGAACACTTATCCGCCGGACAGCGTGGGAGGCGGTCGGCGGGGTCGATCCGAGCCTATTCCTGGCCATGGACTATGACCTGTGGTGGCGTCTTTACCGGCGGTTTGGACCTCTCCTGCACGTGCCTCAGGTGACGGCGATTAACCGTAGGCACCACGAGACCAAGACGCGAAACAACCGCATGGCACATTATGCGGAAGCGATCGCGGCGGTACGGCGCCATCGCGGCCGCATACCAATGAAGTGGTGGCTCGCGCAGCCTTACGCCGTGTGGTGGAAAGTGCTGATGGCGCGGCTCGGCCGCCTGACGACAGCCGACTAGTTCACGTTGACCGCGCTGCCTGGACACACCAACTCAGCTCCCAGCCAACATGTCTCCGTAGAGATCGAGATATTTCTCCACCATGATGTCGGCCGTGAACAGCGTCTCATAGCGTCGGCGGGCTCTGTGCCCCATCTGCGCCGCTTCATCGGGATGCTCGACGAGATAGGTCATCGCCTGCCTGAGAGAATCAGAGTCGGACGGCGGGACTACGAGCCCCGTTTCGCCACCGATATTAACGAATGTTGTGCCCGTACCGATCTCACTAGAGATCA
The DNA here is from genome assembly GCF_018130185.1 of Bradyrhizobium sp. AUGA SZCCT0182. Classification (NCBI taxonomy): domain Bacteria; kingdom Pseudomonadati; phylum Pseudomonadota; class Alphaproteobacteria; order Hyphomicrobiales; family Nitrobacteraceae; genus Bradyrhizobium; species Bradyrhizobium sp. AUGA SZCCT0182. The sequence goes on from NZ_JAFCLY010000005.1 coordinate 172,817, forward strand.
TCGGCTTGCCAAACATCGCGCCTTCCAACAGCGAAATTCCGAATGCCTCTGATCGAAGATGGGACGGAAAAACCACCGCGAAACAAAGGGCAAGAAGAGCAGCCTTGTCTTCCTCCGGCAGCGCGCCAAGGAACAGGACGTTCGATAGACTGAGTCTCAGAGCATGCTTACGTAACTCCTGCTCTACAGGACCCGATCCCACGATGACAACGGGCAAATTCGTGCCGCTGACGGCGTCCAAAAGAATGTGGAGACCCTTGTAATATCGCAGCATGCCGACAAAGAGGAAAAATCGGCCACCTACACGAGCCCGCCATCGATCAAGGCTTGCGTCAGAAGGCTCGGGATAGACTGAGCGGTCGATCCCGATCGGAATAACGCTGGTTTTTGATTGATATCGCTGCAAGACCTCACTAGTAGCGAAATAATTCGGTGATGTGGCAACTATGCGATTGACGCTTTGGAGAAAACGCCGCTTCAACGGCCGATAAAGCTTGAGCGCATGGCGCTGCCGAATAATATCCGAATGATACGTGACGAGGGACGGCTTAGTTACTCGCGTCGCGAAATGAACGACGTCCATAAACGGCCATGGAAAGTGATAGTGGATGACATCCGCTTGGTTGGCCAATTCAGCAAATTTTTTGAAGACAGATAGCGAGAAGCCGGTAGAAGCCACCTCAAAACTTAACGATGCCGGATGGACTGTGTAATTTGCAACGGTTAGGGGGCGAGGAGGTAGTTCGCGACTTAAGATAAGGACATCGACTATGTGACCGCGCTGAGCGGTGCCATGTGCCAATTGATGGATGAAAGACTGAGTTCCTCCCCATGAATCTGGCAGATGAGTTTTGTAGAAATGGAGAACTCTCATCGTTAATCTTTGCGCCACGATCTCAGATATCATCAACCCGTTCGGGATGATGGCCAATGCAAACAGCCCTGTCTGCCGGAAAAGAAAACACCGGTAGACCTAACCAATTTTCAAAATCTTGAACTCATCCAGATTAATTGTCCCCACGCCCCGTTACGGCTCGACCCTTACCCCTCGCAACTCACACGTCAATCTGATTTATGCGGCTCAAAAAAGACTCTATCAAAGACGAGCGAATACCCCTATACAATTGCCACGATGCTGACAGGTCTCGGCGGTTTTTGAACTTTATTGATATGCTACCCACGGGGAAGAGACACACTTGTTTTTCCAGAGCGTGGATGCGCAGGTAAAAGAGACTCAGTCTTGAGGATCAATCGTTTGACAGCGCGCCATTACGTAGCGCCGTGAACAAAAACCGGTAAAAAATGGGCTAAAATCCGCAGTCGGCCGCGCAAAGTCCCGGAAAAACTCCCAGACTGTGTTCTCGGCTTGTTCGGAGTGCCCGATGCGCGGACCGCCTGACGCAGAAATGCGATGGGCCGCCCTGCCAGGCAGTCCCAAAACGCAATATTGATCTTATAGAAGACCCGCAGAATACCGAGACGATGACGGCCGGGCAAGTTCGATCTCTCTGCCGATGGTTTGCTATCGGATATTGCGTGGCTGCGGCACTTGCGCCCCTCGTATGGGAGCTGCCGCGATGAACAAGCAAGTCACTCCCAGGCAACTTAAGCGCGCAGGCTGGAATGATGAGGCGGATCGGATCTCCATATCGCGCCCAAAAACGTCGAGCCCCTCCTTGAACGCCTCGACAAGCAGAGCAAAGAGTAGGGCGCGTGGCAAAACATTCACGCGACAAACAACCGCGCCATGTGAGCCCGTTCAACTACATGCTGGATTCTGCGGCCTGACGCTCAAGCCGGATCAGAACGAAGGCAAATTGAAGCAGTTAGGTGGTGGAGATGCAGACGAGTGGAATAGAAGGCTGAACGATCTCACCATAAACGCGCTGCCAATAGCTCACTCCAAAAACAAGGAAGCAATCACAGCGGCCGCTCCAGTCGAGGGCATGCTGATCGCGCAATTGATGGCTGCTAATGAGGCCTCGCTCGCGATGTACACCAAGAGATGGGCGGCAGCCACCGGAGTATTTCGAAGCGCGAACTGCAATTGGCCGACAAGACGGCCCAGACGGTGATGATGCTCACAGAGAGACTGGACCACCATCGGGGCCGTGGCCAGCAACACATCACCGTCAAGCATGTGACCACGAACAACGTCACGGCCGATCAAGCCATAATTTCCGATAGTGTCACCACCGGCGCCGTTCGTGACAATGTCGCATCTCCTGCTCTCCTAACCGTTAGCTCTGAGGCGCTAATGCCAACCCTCGGCGAGGTAAAGCAGCCCGATCTCGTTGGGGTGGGAGGAGGTAACAAATCGAAACGACCATCAACCCCATGCAAAGCGCCCACGACGCGCCTCGCTGCAAAGCCATATCGAAACGAACCGTTAGTGCTGTCGAGCGCCTGCCGTCCGCGGCTGTCGCGTTTGTCGGATGCATAGAGCGAGAGGTGGCGCACCGACCGCAAGCGGAATGGAAATTAGCGGCACGGCACACGCACAAAAGAGGCAATTGATGCAGTAAGATTAGTCGATTTGTTGTCAAGCTTGTCGCGGAAATCCTAAGTGGTCGGCACCGTCGTGGGGTGTTTCGTCAATGTCCGCTTTGAAGGGCGGGTTCAACTGGTCGGCGCAACACTCTAATCTTTATCAAGGATGGAGTGTGGATATGAAGCAGCGACGTCGCGTTTATTGCTCGGCAGCCCAACGGTCCGAGATCTGGGAGGAGCCGATGAGCGCGATCGGGCGCCGGTTTGACCGGGAGCCCTCTCCTGTGTTCTCGGTGATCTCGCCAACGGGCGGAATTCGTCCTCCGGATCGACGCCGTTCCAAGCAGACACTCAGTCTTTCTGAACGAGAGGAGATTTCTCGATGGCTCAGCATGCGCCGCTCGTTGCGGTCGATAGCGACCCACGTGGGATGATCTGCGTCAACCATCAGTCGCGAAGTCCATCGTAATGGGGGATCTGATTGTTATCGGGCTGCGCGGTCGGATCAGGCCGCCTGGGATCGTGCGCGGCGTCCCAAGCTTTGCAAACCGGCTTGCCGTCCGTTCCACAGTATCGACCTGGCTGCGGCGGCAATGGTCACCGGAGCAAATTGCCGGCTGGCTCAAGCGCACATATCCGAGGGAGCCTCGAAAGCAGGTGTCACACGAGACGATCTATCGGAGCCTGTTCATTCAAGCGCGGGGCCGTGGCCCGCTAAGCTCTCCGCCACGATCGGGTGCTTCTCTTCCCGACGTCAACGGCGCCGGGCGCCCGTCGAGATAACGTTAAGCCGCGAGGTCTTCGGATTAGGCCTATGCTCAGTCATACGCCTATGGCTTCACCGCCCCAGCCTATCAGGCAAGGCGGCCTTCGCCGGAGGAATACGAGGTCGCATCCCTGGATAACGTTAGGAAGAAGACGCGACAGCACGCCAAGAGCGCAAGCGACGATTGTACTGCAGAGCGCAGACATAGATCGGTGCTATGACCCGCAACTCGACGAGGCACCGGAGCGCACGAAAGATTTCCCGAGCAGCCACCCACGTTTGCCGTGAGAACGGCCACACCGCGCTTTAGACGACGCGCGAGCGCTTCTTCGCTACCGCTAATATCTTACTGATATCGCGCTCGGCTCGCCGAAACGATAGTTGACGCCAACTTTGACTGTGGACACGTGCAAGCCGGCATTAATCAGAGTACCGTCTGAAGCGGTGAGGTTTTTTGTCCCGAAGTCGAAGTAATTATACTCGGCCTTGGCGGACCAACTAGGAGTTATTGCAAATTCTACCCCGTACCCGGCGGTCCAGCCAATGGGATTGTTACTCACCGAAATGAGGTTGGTGATATTACCGGCAGGATTGTTGCATTGCTGCTGTGCAATGCCCCCGTTTTGTGGACCAAGGTTACAAGTCGCCGAAAACACTTGATGGTCCCATGCAATGCCCGCCTTGCCATAGAAAAGGGTACGGCCGAACGCATAGGCAACCCGCCCTGTGACTGATGCAATCCAATCGACCGCACCGCCACAATTCATTTGGAACAGCGGGATTGCGGGCGGGCCAACCACACTGGGTGCCACGAGCGGACGGCACTCCCGGGCGCCACTCGTGCGCGTCCAATCTACGGCGCCCTCAACGCCGAAGACCCACTGAGCAGATTGATAATTGTACCCTAGTTGTAGTCCACCTAATGGACCTGCCACCCTCGGGTCTACTGCGACACCAATGGCAGGAAAATCCAAGCGCGACTGACCGAAGCTAGCGCCTGCAGAGCCACCCACATAAACGCCAGTCCAACGATAGGGCGCTGCCAGCCCGTCGTATCGTGCGGCTTTGACCGGAAGCTTAGCCGTCGGCTGATTGGGGCCAGGATCGTATTGATAGCGAATACCACCTGTTCCACTCCAACCATCGATGTGGTTGCCATTTCGGTAGTCAACCCGCGCGAAGCCGAGCCATCCGGTATTCGTAATCCGCCCCGATACACCGAGCGAATACTGGCCGAACGTCCCAATATTCTGGCTACTAAGGGAGGCAGTCAGAGATTGGGGAATGCCGCTCCCGCCTTGGACGATGCAACCCGAGCAGCTGGCATAAGTTGCGCTGATCGAAGGACCGAACTCGCTCCAAACGCTGGCTGCTGCAAAGGGTTGGAGAAGAACCTGTCCAAGCTGTAGGTTTGTACCGACGCGAGCACCTAACCGGCCAATTGTAGACTCCAGATTCGAAATCTTGGTCGTCCCTGAAAACTGCCCACCGCCCGCGACTGGCGATAGCGAATTAAATGGGTCCACGGACACATTTGAATAGATCAAGCCTGCGCTAGGCTCGAAGAACCACTGCGTGTTCGGAATATTCCAATGATAGCTGACGGCACCGGCAAAAGCAAAGCCATGCGCGCCAAGGGATTGGTTGAAAATGAATGCTGTTGGGCTGTTTAGGTTCGTGTTGAATACGTTGTATCGAGCCAAACCTTCAAAAGACAGATTGCCCTTCGTCGCCGTCAGATAGACTCCCGCAAACGGCGCCTGAGTGGATGCATCAAAAGCTCCTCCTACTACGTTTCCTCCTACGATGTTGCCCTTTGTCTCTAGGTATCCCGCAGTTGTGCCAAGGTGAACATTCCAACCGTTTATGTTCAGTCTGGATATATCTTGCCCCAGTTGTACCCCGGCAAAACTTTCATGGAATTTGGATGAGCAGCTCCCCGTCCCAGTTGACGTCGGTTGACCAATAGTGGCCAAGCTGGCGGTGACCGAACTGGCGGTATTGATACTTAACTCGCCACCGACGCCACGAACCCAGACGCCTCCTCCTTCCGCGTTTGCAGGCGGGTTGGGCGGCGCACTCACAAATGCAGTGCTTTGGGTGAGAAAGGCTAGGTTGGCAACTGTGACCGACCCGACGATTGCTTGTGAAGCTGCGAGTCCGGAGCCAAAGTAGGGTACCGAGTTAAATGTCGTCGGAAGGAACCCGGGCGGTGCGGTCGTAACGTCTACGGATGTGCAGTTCTGCGCTCTTGCTTCGAATGAGTTGAAGCCCAAAAACAAAATTGTGATGCAAGCAGCATATCGGAATTTCTGCATGAGAAAGCCCTCAGAAACCTGGTAAACAACCTTCAACTTAGCTCAAATCTCACAGGCGAGCTCAGCGCGAGTATGCCTCGATCCACTTTTTTTGTTCGTGCGCCATATATGACACAGTCAGCGAAATGCCCCTCTAGGGCCGACGACCGTACCTGTGCCGGTCAGCGCGCCACCGGCGTTCACAGTGGTCAAGCTCGACGAAGCGATTTGCGCCTTCGACATCGAGGATGTCGCCGCTTACCGTGATCGGGCTAGTGTAAGTGTGGGTATCTGTGAGCGTCGGCGAACAAGTACCAAACCAATCCTGGTCAGCGCACTTGTGCTGGTGCCGTCTTGAATGACCCTTGTCATTATCCAACCGTCAGTGTCGGGCGCTATGTTGGTAGTTGTAAAGTTGCCGTCAGGTTAGAGGGTAGCGTCAGAATACCAGCTATGGGCTGCATGTCTGTGGCTTCGTTCCAACGAAAGCCCTGCAATGCATCCGTCGTTAATTCTTCGACAGCCGATGTGCCTGTTGCTTGAGCGGCGTAAATCCTCCTCGTGGCGAAGTGAGGTGCTCAGAAGCATGGCGCAGGCGGTCCAATCGTTTTAAGCCCACTGGAGCAACTTTCCCGAGGGCAACGGTTCCATGATACCAATAGCATAGGCATGGTCTGCTATGCTAACGCTGCCGCCGGCCCTGTTGCGTGTTTTTTTGCAGCGAAGGTCAGCCAGGCCAACCTTTTCGCTTTCTGAATTCGGTAATGATATTTGCTTGGTGATAGTGAAGTCAGATATTAGGATTGGTACTTCGGATGTGAGGCACCGCCATGTCAAGGCTCAGTCTTGCGGCAATTTTGGTAAGCGTTCTTGCCGGTTGTGTGACGTCGGAAAGCCCCTATAGCCGGTCGGCCGTCAGCTCACTGGAGCTTCAGCGTGCCCCGCAAATCGCTGTTCGCCGGGCTAAGGCACCGCAAACGGCGCAGGCTCCGCTGGTGAAAAGAGTACACGCTGCGCGTGCGCTAAGGGCTCAAACCCCGGTAGTGCGCAGGGCCGAAGCCCCGATCATTTTGGGAGTCGCCTTTTAACGTAACTCTGGTTCTCTTTTCGAGGTCTGGTAGGCGCGCCAAAAAGCGTCGCTTGTATCGCTTCCTTTGTGCGCGTGCCATGCCGGTAATTTCCATTACTCTCGCCGGTCGGCGCGCCACCTCAGGCTCCATGCACTCTACAAACGTTCCCTGCGTACCGCGGGGGCTCTACATGGTTTACCCGATCGTTTCGATTTGGCTTTGCACCGAGGCGCGTCGTGGGCGGGTGAGATTAGTCAGCTTGTTGGGCGCTTTGCCCGGAAGGCCTGATATAGGGGGCGAGCAGCGCGATCGGCACATTCCCGCCTAACGAACTGGAACGACCTGATAATATAGGCCACAACGGCTCGATCCGCGCAAAACAACGCAACCAGTTAGTGATAAACAGTCAAAGGAAATCAAACGCTATTCTGTTGAGAGCACCACCCGCTACACCTTTGTTGTCTCGAAATCGGCGGCTTTGGTAGACGCAATTGCCCTGCCGGCTACGCACATTGCGAGTTTACGGCCGCACTCCCGTGGTCGAAGGCAGGCCCAGTTTTCGCGCGAAAAGGCTACGGAGCCCGGCCCAAGATCACGCAAGTTGAGAAGCGTCGCATCCGACGCCTCCCCTACATCGCCGATCCATTTCATACCCGCTGCAGTCAGTGCGTTCCGGATCCTAGTAGAAAATCGCACACCCATCGATCGGAGTAAGGTCCGGTGGCGCCGGCTCAAGCATCATGGTTCCCGACTGCATCTTGCGCCAACCGCGCCTGCCGCATTGTTGATTCCCATTTCAGACCATACTCATGGCCGCCGGGCCTTTAGTACGATGAGCCCAATGGCCGACGGCTAAAGTCTTCCACGCTGCACTCTTGGGGCTTTGATGTTCATCCGTGCTTACTCAGGGCCTCTACGAACGAGCAAGACATCAATCGCGCCAAGGAGCAGTTGTGGGTCTTCGCTGCGGAGCGCGGCATGACGGTGGCGGCCTGGTACAACGAGAACGAAAGCGGCGCGAAGCTGACGCGTCCGGAGCTTTTTCGGCGTCTCGGCCACGCGCAGCCCGGCGATATTCTACTGGTTGAGCAGGCCGATCGCCTGTCCCGCCTAACTTCGGCGGACTGGGAGCGCTTGAAGTCGGACCTGACCGCGCGACAAGTGCGGGTTGTCGCGCTGGATTTGCCGACATCATGGTCGATGCGACCAACTGCGCTGATGAGTTCACCTGCCGGATGTTCGAAGCAATTTAACGGCATGCTACTGGACATGCTCGCTGCTGTGGCGCGCAAGGATTACGAGGACAGGCGTCGTAGGCAGGCTGACGGGCAGGCTAAGGCCAAGATCGAGGGCAGATACAAAGGCCGCTACCCGGAAGATACCAAACGCAATGCCCGGATTGCCTGCATGCTCAAGGCAAAGCAGTCTTGGGGCTCGATACAGAGCGCAACGGGTTGCAGTCGCGCCACTATTGCGAGGATTGCTAAGCGGATAACTGCGCCAGAGAGGGCATCAAGGTTTCTTTGCCCGCGAAAATGGAGCCTTATACGAGGCTGACAACGGCGAGCACAAGTTCGGGGCCGAATTCGCTCGATGCAAGAGCGATCAATGTTCCGGCACAGATGGCCAAAATAGCGGTGATTTTGAGAGTAATCATTTTGCATATCCCCTGTCATTGCGGCGAGACCATTCCCGCCAGCCAGTAATCGGGGAAATACGCGGGGATCAGGTTGGCGTATGTGATTTATAGCACACATGGCTCTGCACGGATTTGAACCGTGCACGCAGTTACACGACGTTCACGGTCGGAGAACTTCGGTCACCCGATCAGGATCTGCGTAATTTTACTCCGGCACCAAGCACGGCGGATTTGGACCCACAGTAATCCACGGTGGCGCGGGTTGAGATGCAAAGGTGTCCTGTCAACCGCATTGTAATTTTTGGTCGGCCGCATCAAAACCCACGGTTTCGACCACGGGCAGGGTAGGATAGGGCCGACGAAACCATTTCCGACCAGCCGCGCAATCGTCCGGAAACAATGGCGGCCCACACTGCCCTCAATCAACAACGGGGGCGCGGTCATGTTGGCCATTTTCAACGCGATTTACGGGCATTTCATCGAAGCCTCGCTTCCCGGCATGACCCGGCAGGGAGCGAAGTTATGATCGGACGGTCTGCCGCATGCAGTAGCGATCCCTCGACCGCTTGGCTGGGGAGTTTGATGGCAGCCATGGAAGCGGTCGGATCTTCTGCGGCTCCGTGTGATCGCTCGGTCAGCGACGCGTTGCGCGAACGATTGCACCTGCCAGCGTTACTTCAGCCTGGGCAACCCTGCATTAAAATCCGTTCCTCGCCGGATCACGGGTTCATCATTTTTTCTTTGTAACAGGCGATGGCGCTGCATCGCGTCCCGGTTCGCCCTGGTCGCCCTTGCCCTTTGGCCCGGGTGACAAGGGCCAGCGGCCCGGGTGGTCCAGGTCGTCCAGGCGGGCCCTCGAAACGACCAGCCGGCGAGCCCGGGAAAGAAGCTCCAGCCTCAGCGAGAGGTCCGGCTGGGAACAATTTGGGCGCCCCGAAATATTGTCCGAGGTCTGAGCCGAGAGCGTCGTTTTGCGGGTGAATAATGGCATGTACAAATAACTTTCTCGAAGGCTTTTAAATGCCATCGGGATGACGGCGATGGTCATCCTCCTTGCGTATCTCGTGTTCGGCCCCCAAGGTTAGTGCGTGCGGTACGGTGTCCACACGGCCTCGGCCTCATGCTCACTTGGAGGTTTGACGTGAGAGCTTTGCTTCTGGCATGCGCCCTATTTTTCAGCGCTCAAACTCTGGCGACTGCAAAACCCATTAGCAGGACCGTCATCTCCGGGAAAACAACTAAAGTCTGGGCATATCATTCATGGGATAGGCAGACCTGTGCTTCTTCGACCGGAATCGTGAGGGTTGTGACTAAGCCAAGCCATGGAAAACTTACGAATCACATAATCAATTCAATAGTGACAGTCGGTCGTTACGGGCAACCTGTCCGCTGTGCCGGCTCACCGGTGAGAGCATTTCAGGTCGACTACACGTCGGCGCCGGGCTTTCGCGGAACGGATAGCTTCACCTTAGACGTGACGTGGTCGGGTACCGGATATCACGACGTGGATTATTTTACGATCAACGTCGAATAGGTTTCGGGCGCCAAGGCGCAATCTCCCAGGGTCACCCTTTCACATCGTCTGACGCGGATTCTTGGTAGAGCGGATCCCTCAAGACGCGGACGAGACAAAGTCTGCGGATGGTTCTGTCAATCCTTACTTGCCCGGTAGGTGGAGCTGGGGATCAGCAACGTCTTCCATCGCTCGGTTTTAGCGCGGGACCGAAGCCCCGCGCCCTGTCTACGTTGTGGGATGCTGGTTATTGTGTAAGCGGTGTCCCGCGGTCACCTTCCCGAAGATGTCCTGACCTGCGAGTCTGGCGGCTCTGATAACCGTTAGGCTTAGAATGGACACAGTGGATAATGCTATCACTAAGCCGGTTCATCGGCTCGAGGTGTTCACCGGTGCGGGTCGTCGGCGCACGTGGAGCGACGAGGACAAGGCGCGGATCGTCGCTGAGATCGTAGCGAGCGGCGAGTCTGTTTCTGCCGTAGCCCGACGGCACGGACTTTCGCCGCAGCAGTTATTTGGCTGGCGCCGGGAATTGCAAGCGTCCCAGACTGCGCTCTCGCATGCTGAAGAGCTGCAGTTCGTTCCGGCAGTCCTGGATGTGGCACCGTCTTCTCCGCCCGTCCGCCGTGAACGCAAAATGCCGCGGCACCCGGTTGAGCCCAGCGCGGGAATGATCGAGGTCGAGATCGACGGTGTGACGGTTCGGGTTGGCCGCGGTGCGGACGCAAAGACCGTGACAGCGGTGCTGCGCGCGTTGAAAGCCACAGCATGATCGGCCCGACCGGCGCGGTCCGCGTGATGGTAGCGACCAAACCCGTCGACTTCCGCAAGGGTGCCGAGGGATTGGCGGCACTGGTACGCGAGACAATGGCTGCGGATCCATTCTCGGGAGCGGTCTACGTGTTCAGGGCGAAGCGCGCCGACCGGATCAAGCTGGTGTTCTGGGACGGCACTGGGCTTTGTCTGTTCGCCAAGCGGCTGGAAGACGGCATCTTCCGGTGGCCGAAGATTGAGAACGGCGTGATGAAGTTATCGGCCGCGCAATTGTCGGCCTTGCTGGAAGGGCTGGACTGGCGTCGCGTCCATGAGGCGCGGGAAACAGTGACGCCGACACAGCCGAGCTAATCCTTATCCCTGAGCGAAGTGAATTAGCCGCATCGAGGCCGTCGCAAGTTACCCGCGAATATGATCTGATTCGATCGTGCCAAGCGACGCATTGCCCGACGATCTTGAGACGCTGAAAGCGATGCTGCTCGCCGAGCAGTGCGAGAGTGAGCGGCTGCGCCAGATCATCAAGGAAATGCAGCGGCACCGTTTTGGCCGCAGGGCCGAGACGCTGCCGGAAGATCAAATGCTGCTCGGCCTCGAAGACATCGAGCAAATGGCGGCGAGCGATGCGGCGATAGCAGATCAGTCGGCTCCGACTGAGCGAGCCGCGCGGGCCGAGAAGCGACGCACCAATGCCGCTGTACCGCCAGGCCCAGATCTACGCCCGGCAAGGTATTGAGCTGGATCGATCCACGCTGGCCGACTGGGTCGGCCACGCCGCCTGGCATCTGCGTCCGCTGCAGGAGCAGCTGTTGGTGAGGCTGAAGGAGCGCCTCCGGTTGTTTGCGGACGAGACTACGGCGCCCGTGCTGGATCCCGGTCGGGGGTGCACCAAGACCGGTCAGCTTTGGGCCTATGCCGCTGACGACCGGCCATGGGGCGGCTGTGATCCACCGGGCGTCGTTTACGTCTACGCACCCGATCGCAAGTCCGAACGGCCCATTACCCATCTGGAGGGCTTTAAGGGCATTCTTCAGGTCGACGGCTATGCCGGCTACCGCAAGCTGGCCGACCGCGGCGACGTCCGCCTTGCATTCTGCTGGTCGCATGTTAGGCGCGGGTTCTATGAGCTCGCCGTCTCTGGTCCGGCACCGATTGCCAGCGAAGCGCTCGAACGGATTGCCGGGCTCTACATCGTCGAGAAAGACATCCGGGGTCGAAGTCCCGAGGAACGCCGAACGGTCCGATCCCTTAAAAGCCGTCCTCTGATCGACGCGCTCGAACCGTGGTTGCGCGCAAAGCTCGGCCTGATCAGCCAGAAAAGCAAGCTTGCTAAAGCCATCCGCTATGCCCTGTCGCGGTGGGAGGGCCTGACGCGCTTCATCGATGACGGCCGCATCGAGCTCGACAACAACACCGTCGAGCGCTCCATCCGCCCGATCGCGCTCAACCGGAAGAACGCGTTGTTCGCCGGCTCGGACGGAGGCGCCGAACATTGGGCCACCGTCGCTCCCTGATCGAGACCTGCAAGTTGAACGACATAGGCCCGCTCGCGTATCTGACCGACGTCCTCGTGCGCATCGTCAATGGTCACCTCAACCGCGATATCGATCAGTTGCTGCCGTGGGCCTACAGAAAGCAAGAACTCAAAGCCGTGGCATAGGAACAGCGCTTACCGCAGGTCGCCGTCAACGAGCTGATCAAGACCGTGCACGAGAGCGAATCGATCTACATCCCGACGGCGCGGTACACCGGCTGGAGAATCGGGGTGCAGACCGGCAGCTATTTAGACGAGGACGATACTATCCGCATCGAGGATGGTTAGTGCGCGTGGTATCGCTCGATCGTGATGCGTTCGTATTTAACTTACGAACAGATTACGAAAGCGACGTGTTTACGCGCCTCTGGATAAAACTGCACCTAGCGCTATCACCTCGAGCCAAGGAAAGGTGGTGCGTTTGCTTCTGACCACTTTCGGCCTATCGGCTTGTGCCTTCATCTCAGTGGTCTCCTAACGAACTAAGCCGGCCGGGAGCGATGATGCCTTGATCTCAATTATTCGGGCCTTAATCGGGTTAGTCGGGGCTGATTGCGCGTGTGGTTTGCCGCCGCCGGGCATCCAAGCTAAGATTTTGGCAATCCCATTTTCAACTGGATATTTTCGAGCATGACTGAGGTCACGAGCATCACACCAGGGGCTTCCAAACGCTCCTCGGCTACCTCATGGCTCAATCCAAACGTTTGGGTTTTTTATACCGATCTACTCGCCGCTCTAACTGCAGCGATGTTGCCGTGGTCCACGACCGGATTTTACATTCTACTCGGCTTTTGGTTCCTCGTGCAGGTCCCGCTGATGCCAACACGTGATATGCGCGTGTTCCTGCGTCTGCTCTCCCGGCCGATCTGTCTATGGCCGCTGGCTATAGTCTTGATAGCGGTGCTCGGGACGCTTTGGGCCGACGTTCCCTGGCAGGAAAGACTTCAAGGCATTAAGCCGGCTGCCAAGTTGCTCGCGATTCCATTCCTGATTTACCATTTTCAGGAGTCGCGGCGCGGCAGCTGGGTCTTCATCGCGTTTCTTGCCTCCTGCGCATTGCTGATGGGCCTGTCATGGATTGTGCTATTCGCGCCCGCCCTGAAATTGGCAACCACGGCAAGTGCCGGAGTGCCGGTAAAGAACTACATTGATCAGAGTCAAGAATTCGCCTTGTGCATGGTGGCACTCGCGCCCTGCATCGCCACTTTGTACAAACATCATCGCTATGCTGCTGCGGTAGCATGCGCAGTCCTAGCGCTTGGCTTCTTCGCTAACATGGCATTCGTAGTGTCGGCGCGCTCGGCACTCATATATGTGCCGGTGCTGCTGATCGTCTTCGCATTAAAGTATCTCGACCACCGCCAATCAGCGTTGTTATTCGCGGCCATTGCAATAGCCGCAATAGCCGTCTGGTTCACCTCCCCGTATCTGCGGACCCGTGTTGGAAACATCGCCACGGAATACCAATTCTACGAGCAGAATATTCCCGTAAACGAAGCGCATAAACAGGATATTCCTTTCTCGACAGGGCTACGGTTGGAATACTGGCGAAAGTCACTCAGATTTTTTGCCGACGCGCCAGTTTTCGGCAACGGGACCGGTTCGACTAAGGGGTTGTTTGAACGTGACGCGATCGGAAAGACTGGACTTGCTATCGAAGTCACGAAAAATCCACACAATCAGACGCTCGCCGCCGCGGTGCAATGGGGCATGATCGGGATTATCGCGTTGTACGCAATGTGGCTGTCCCATCTGTTTTTGTTTCGCGGCGAGGGATTCGCGAACTGGATAGGATTGCTTGTGGTGGTCCAAAATATTTTCAGCTCGCTGGTCAATTCGCACTTGTTCGATTTTCACGCAGGGTGGATGTACGTCCTCGGTGTGGGAACCGCAGGCGGCATGAGTTTAGGAGCTAAAAAACGGGCCGGAGAACTTCCGGCTAGACTCCCGCAAACAGGGCATCCAACCTCTTGCGCACCGCGCCATAGCTGAACGCCACGAAAGTTTGAGAAGATGCAGCATGAGGGTCAACGCGCATTCGTGGCTGCGATCTTATGTAATCGCTGTTTCTATTCTGGGAGGGGGGCATGTTCAGGGTTACTTTGGCGGCGTCCTGATCAGCATCGTTTCAGGTTGCGTCGCATCGGATCCAGGACCGCTTTCCAGTCAGGTGACCAAGCCTCCAAAGCCTGCATGCGGCAAACGCCGGTCAGGACCGCCAGGTCCTCCGGTCCAACCGCCAGGCCTGAAATTGTTCTGAGTCCGGCGTACTGAATTGATTTGCCTTGCTTTCCGGAGACGACGGCAGCAGAACTGACCGGCTGGCGTCGCACCATCTTCGATCTGTTCTGCTGATCCAGATTCGCAGATGTTTGCTACCGCCATCAGAAGATCGGCGTCTGAGGGCTTCGGATGATCTTTCACCTTCTGCTTCCAGCCGGTTACGACCGGGTACCCCAAGTGTTGCGCGTAAAGCACTGTGCCCCAAATAAGTATTCTGAGTCCCCGATAACCGAGATTGCATCTTTGTCTCAAGGCAAAATAGATGCACAATTGAGCAATCGATTTTGTTCTTCTTTTGGGGCAGGTCACTATGGACGGCCGTTTAAGCCAAATTACGACCAAATGGGGGGGGCGCGGCCTGCTTTGGACGGGCTCAGCATTTAGGGATTTTCTGATGAAGAGGGCGATGTTGGCCACGATCGCATTTGGTCTGGCTTCTTCGGTAACCTCTGGAGCCTTTGCGCAAGCTAATTGTACCTTCGGCCCTAACAACGCGGGGATTAGCAACTTCTTGCCGATCGCGGCCTTAAATTCTTCTATAAGTGCGGCGTTCGTCGGCGCGGTTAGCCAAATCAACACTGCCTTTATCTCACAGCAGGGCAGCGCCTTTGTCTCAGCTCCCGGCAATCCCGCCCCGGATCAGCCTGGTTCGGGCGTGTGGATTCGCGGCGTTGGTGGCGAAGTAGCGACTAAATCGGTCACGAATTCGACGACAACTATTACGACGCCCGGCGCCGGCTTCGGCAACGGCACTGTGCTCTCCAGTTGCTCGAACAACCAGCGTACCGATTTCGGGGGCGTCCAGATTGGTCAGGACATCGCCCGCTTGAACTGGAGCGGCTGGAATGTTCATCTTGGGACTACTGCGGGCTACGTGTCAGCGCGTACAGCTGGGGACGGCTTCACCACGAATTTCGAAGTTCCCTTCCTCGGCGCTTATGTGGTCGCCACGCACGGCCGCTTCTTTGCAGATGTGATGGTGCGGAGGGATTTCTTCGACGCAAGCGTGAGCAGTCCTTCCTTCAGTATTCCCAATACCCCAATTGGCGCACGCGGACTTTCGATCTCGACATCCGCCGGCTATAATTTTGCGCTTGCTAACGACTGGTTCATCGAACCTTCGGCGGGCTTCATTTGGTCGACCACAAAAGTCGACAACTTTACACAGGCGGGATCAGAGGGCGGCACGATCTCAGGCGGCGGTACCATCATTACGGCTGGTGCGGTTTCAACATCAGATATCACTAGCAAGATCGGACGTCTAAGTGCGCGGATTGGGACCACGGTTGGGTCCGGAAATGTAACTTGGCAGCCATTTGCGAGCGTCAGTGTTTTTCATGAGTTTGCCGGCGCTGTAGCGTCGGGCGCGCAGCTAGATACCCATTTTGGTCCGATTCCATCAACCACAATCCAACAGTCGGTGACCTCGCGCATTGGTACCTACGGTCAATATTCGCTTGGACTAGCGGGCTCGATCAACAATACCGGCTGGTTAGGGTTCGCTCGAGTGGATTACCGTAACGGTAGCAACATCGATGGCTGGGTCGGCAACGCAGGCCTGCGTTATCAGTTCACACCTGAAGCAATCGCCGCTGTCATGCCTACCAAGGCTCCCGCTAAAGCGCTTCCACTCGTTTCCGCCGTTAACTGGACGGGCTTCTACGTCGGTGGCTTCCTGGGGGCGGCCTACGGACGCTCCGATATCCGGTTCGTGGGCGATCCGGCGGGTGCCGGCAACAATCCCTGGGTCTTCGGCGGACTCGGAGGTGGTCAGATCGGCTATAACTATCAGCTCAATAACTGGGTCTTTGGCATCGAGGGTGACATTGGTGGTACCAACCTCCACGGCGCCCGGACCTGCGGCAATGCCATTGGTGCCGATCCCGTTACCTTTCAGCCGGCTTTCTTTAGTCCGTTTCTCCTGACTTGCGGCGATGGCCTGAATTGGATTGCCACCGCAGCGGCGCGGCTGGGCTGGGCGAGTGGTCGCACCCTCTATTTCGTGAAGGCGGGTGGAGCCTGGGCCGGTGAAACGACGTCCGTCGGATGTGTGATTGCGCCGGCAAACCAAGCCGATCCCCTGTTTAACAACTTCTGCCGCAACCAGGCGAACGTCAAAACCCTTGGCTTCAGCACGAGCGGCAACCGGGCCGGCTGGACTGTAGGTTTTGGTGCCGAATTCGATCTGGGCAAGAATTGGTCGGCGAAGGCGGAATACGATTATATCGACTTCGGCAGTCGCACGGCTCTCGCCACGGACGGCACCACAATTTTGCGGACAGCTACGACGGTCAGCGAAGTCAAGATTGGCGTGAACTACCGTTTTGCGCCAGGAATTGTCGTCGCCAAGTACTGACTTGAATGGACCGCAATTAAATTTCCAGGACATGATGCCAAAGCTGCGTCGCCGGCTGATATCAAGACGGCGAGCCTCAGTCCGCCCGACCAACAGACGACGCCCCCTCAGGCGCCGGCGCTCGCGCCCCCACGAGCGGGCTGGACCGTCGTTGTCGCTGCGAATGCAAGCTATTTCAACCTTGGAGGCCACGTCGACAAAGCCGGCATCGTCCATAGCATGGCCAGCAGCCATCTGAGGGATGCACTCAAGGGCACCCTCCGACTTCCAGACGCATGTGCTGACCCAAAACATGAGCCTTCCCAAGCTTGCTCCCTACGGAGCCCTTGTTTGGAATGGACGACAGGATGCTTGAACGGGAAACAGGCCATCAGATTCGATAGTCTCAAAAATCCCGGTTCGACGGAGATTGGATCATCTTCGAAAGCTGACCTGATTTGCAACGGTAGTAAGGGCCGGCTCGCCAGGGAACAGTCCGCAACCGAGGGCGACGAGCCGGCGCCGGTACCAGGAGCTCATTTGCTTATTGAGTACGGGAGTGTCCTCGGTTGACCAAGCAGGAACAATTCAAGCCACCACTACAAACACAAATATGAGGCGAAATAGCGCTAGCGAACCAAAGGTTAGTCATGAAGGCACTTCTCCCTAACATCGAATAAACTACCTCGCAGTTGCATTCTTCAATCATAATCCCACGCCGACCATGCTCCCCCGTGAGCGCGTCGGTCGCAGGAACTTGCTCCTGCGTTGCGCACGGACGCTGCCACGTGCCGTCAATCGCTATCCTGTTCGCGGCGAACCCGCGTTCGAGTATGCCCCGATGCGCGTTGCACGGGACGCTTTTACGCATTTCATAAGCAGGGTTTTCCGTTTGCACTCAGCGAATTCTGACAAACCTCACGGCCTGTTCCTGCTCGAGAACTTTGTCATCCATTCCCAGCAAATTTCGATACGGCGCGATCCTCGGCAGATCAATGTTCTGCGAGAGGATGTGGGTGCGGATCTCCGGTGGGAGCTGCCCAAACTTACTGTGCTTCTTGAAGGCGTCCCTTAGATGCGGGGTCGCCAAACTGTCGACGACCCCGACCCTGTCGATATGCCCGCCAAGATTGAAATAACTTGCGTTAGCAGTAGGGACAACCCGCCATTGTTCTGCTCGAGCCGGCGCCGCGGTGGCGGGAGGCGCTGTTTCGGTAGGCGTCAACTTGGCAACTTTCACTTCGCTGGAATTCGGTGCTGCCTTCGCGGGTTCTTCGACGGGACGCGCCTTTTTTGGTTCGGTGACGGGTGCCTTGGCAGTAGGAGCTGCTCCTTTAGAAATGGGCCTTTCAGGGATTTCATCCTGCAAGCGATCGGGATCGATCAGCCGTATGAGCGGAAAACTCAGGGGACGCTCATCCGATCCGCTGCCGGCGAAACCAGGAATGTCGTATGCGCTGCGTTCGACGGATGATCCGTAGCCCGCAAGGAGAGGCGGGCTCTTGGTTGGTGTGGCGTCTGATCGAAGCAGTGTGATTGCTTGGTAACCGACCACTCCTCCAACGACTGCCACGGCGGCGAGTGCGCCTATCACGGGCCAATCGATGGTTTTTCTACCTAACAACTGGACGCTCCTGCATCATGAACGTCAAAATGCACCAGTAATCATTGGATTATGTAAGGTTTTGCGTCGAAAGACCATTTCGCCTCGCGCAATTGGTCGTGCTGGTCGGGAATCCGCAATTCGCTGGTGCGCTTGGAAAGGTAGGCAAGGACCATCTCGGGTTTGCCCAGGATCTCAGCGGGTATGTCGGGCAGGTCGAGGATTTGGACGGGCGACGCACTGAGAATGCCAACAATCATGGCCTGCCCGTTGGGCGGCGAAACGACGTAGCGCACGCCCGTATAGGGGTCGGTCGGAAGCGGGATGATCAGTGAGCTTCCCGGCTTTACATAGTTGCCGTTTGAACGAGTCGTCCTGATCAGCGAAGCTGTATTGGGATAGATCTGGGTCAGGCGGCCCGCGGCATCCACGTCCATAAGCACGACATAGCCCGGCTTCTTGCTCGTAACCTTAAAGGACACGAGCGAACCAATGGTCACGGTTCTGCCGGGCAGCATCTCGACCGATAGTTCGGCCTGGTTGGAGGGACTGGCGCCGGTGAGGTCCAGCAGCGCGGTCGGTGTCGAGCCCAAAGGAACTGCGGGATCAGCCTGCGTCGTAGCTGGCGAACCGGCGTGGGGTGAGAGCGCAGCGGAAAGGGGAGGTGAGACAGTGACTGACGAAGGCGCCGTGGCCTCGTTGGACGGAAGTGGTGTTGGCCCTGCGGACGCCGGCGAGGTTTTGCCGCTGTCGCCAGCAGGCATCAACGCAGAGGGAGCCGCCGGCGGTGGTGCACTCGGCGGTGCCAGATTCTCTCCCTCAAGGATCAGCACCGCCGCAAACGCAGGCGCTATCACGAGGCAACCGATGGCCGCAATCGATGGCGGCGGTATGATTCTGCGTAACCTCATGCCCACCTCAGGGTGCCGTAAACAACCCGATGGAGCCCACGCGTGCATCGGGCGGGAGATACTTGGCCATGACCTTGATCATCTGGCCTGGCGCCTTCCGACGGTTGAGCTGCAAGAGCGCCTGCTCGAGATCGACCAAACGCTGGGTCGAACTGATGGCCACGATCTGCTCCGCACCGAAGGGCTCGCGGACCCGGAGCGGCAGGCGCAAACTGCCGGATTGCGTGGGCGCCGCGTCGGACCCGATCGGATACAGCATCTGTATCGTACCGTCGCCAGAGATGTCGAACAAGATGACCGAGCGCTCGGCAACGTCGGTCAGCTCGATCTGAACCGGCTGGTCATTGCGATGCTGGGCATCATCGGGGGCGATGCGGAGCGGCTGCGGAGATTTGGTGGCGATCCGCTTCAATTCCCTGATCGCCGCTGTCCGGTCAATCACGGTCACGAGGTCCTTGGCGTCAACCTTGTAGGCGATCACATCGCCCCACGAAATGACATCCCGCGACTTCGGATCCCAGATCAAATCGGGATTGTCGAGGGGCTGGACAATTTCAACGGTCGCCTCGCGCGAAGCGAGGTTGGGTAAATTCTTGCTATTGCCATCCAGTGACGCGAGCCGCACCGGCAGCAATCCCTTGCTCGCAGGCGTCTCGACGCTGGGTGAGGCTCGAGTTGGAGTAACGGCCTTGGTTGCAGGCGGAATCGGGTTGCTCAGCTCAACCTGTTGGGGGGATGGAGAGGCCGATGGCGTCGGCAGCGCGAGCCCGCGCGTCAACTGAAACATGACATCGCTGTTCACCGAGCGGCCAGGAGACGTCTTAGTGACAATGTTCTGCCGCTGGTCCGACAATTGATAGACCACCTGGCGGACGTGGCTGAACAGCTCCTTCAGTGTAATGCGACCGTCACCATCTGCATCGGCAGCGCCTTCCAGGGCTCTGGCGACGGCATAGCTCAAAGCCCCCCTTAACCCTTCGACCGCGGGAATCTTGACCTCCGGCGCCTTTGTGTTTCGATCGACGGCGGCTAAAAAGGTGGTGTGATCCAGATCGAGATCAGTCACCGGATCGGCTGCATTCTTCACCGGGACGAGCTTGTCGACGGACAGGGTATAGGTCGGCACCTGCCGGAAGCTCATTTCGGCAGCTCGCGGGTCGACCTCGCGCGTCATGCCTCCGCCATGGCAGGTATCCGCAACGAACAGAACCCTGGCTCCGCGCAACTCCAACTGGCGAATGAAGTGGTTGAATTCGCTTCCGAGGATGCGTTGCCGCGAACCTTCCGGCGTCGGCTGGAAGCCTGGCAGCAGGAAAACGTCCTGCATGCCATCGGGCTGCGAGCCCTTGACCGTCTCCGGCTCCTGCGCGCCGTGCCCGGCAATCGAAAGGATGATCTGATCGTTCGGGCTCGTCCGTTGCACCAGATCGCTGATGCTGCGCAGCACGTTTGCGCGAGTCGCCTGGGCATCGATCAGCGTCACCACGTCGCTCGTACCCATTGCGCGAAGCGAACCTTCAATGTCCCGTGCGTCAGCCACCGATCCTTTCAGCGGTCGCACGTGCTGATAGGCGTCTATGCCGATAACAAGCGCGCGGATCGAGCCGCCGTCGGGATTCTTCAGATAGAGCGGCAGCGAAGGTTTGGCGAACGCCTCGGTGGCCATCACGGTGATAACGCAAACCGCGGCGAATGCGATGCGGATGGCTGACATGATCGGTGCCCTTAGCGGATGAATTCCACCCGCCGGTTGAGTGCGTAAATATCGTCCTGGCTGAGGCCAGATGAATCGACCAGTTTCAACGGTTCGGTCGCGCCGACACCCTTGGTTTCGATGACAGTGGAGACCCCGGCTTCCTTCAGGTAGGCGGCGACCGCGTCTGCGCGGGCGGCCGACAATTTCATGTTAGTCTCTTCGCTGCCGCGGATATCGGTATGACCGACGAGACGGATGCGGGCGGGCTGCTGCTCCTTCAGCGCCTGGGCCAGCTCGCGAACGGCCTGCTCGCCGATCGGCGTGAAGGTGGTCTTGGCATATTCGAAGGTGATGGGGACGGGGACGGCCTGCGGCACGATCCCGCGCACGGAGCGGGAATAGATGCCGCCGAGCGTGCCGTCGCGCAGGTCCTTTGCCGTCGGCACGAAAACGGGACTGCCGTCCGCCATCTTGACGTTCGCAGCCAGCAGTCGCGCCTGGCCGGAGCGATTGATGAGGCCGTCGATCTCGAATTTTTCGGGCCGCTTCGGGGTCAGCGTCTCGTTCTTCACGATGGCAATGGCTTTGTCATAGGCCTCCGCGGCCTCGGCAAACTTCCGTTCGCCGAACCGGACCTCGCCGAGCGTGGCGGACGCCTGCCATAGCACCTCGGTGGTGTCTGCGGCGGTCAGCAGCCGCTCATATTCGCCGACAGGGCGCCCGCGGGCCATCAGAATCTGGGCTGCGGACAGGCGCAGGGCCGCCAGCCGGTACTGGGCAGCCGTCTGGTACTGACCGCAGTCCGCGCTCGACGCGATCTTGTCGATCAGAGCTTGGGCTTCGGGCTCCCGGGCTTCATCGACGGCGTGGTTGAAGGGGTCGAGGAGGGATTTGCAGTCGGCGGCAACGGCCGGGCTGGCCAGCAGGCTGGCTGCGGCGCTGGCAATTAGATACCGCCATCCAATAGCTTGTCGCATCATCATCTTGCGTCCAATTGGCGGGTTAATGAATCGGCGATCTTACGGCAAAAACATTTTTATACAACAAAGGTCTAGGGCGACAAATAATTATCGTCCCTGTGCCGCTACTTCAGTCTCTCTAGCAGATCGGCATAGATTTCATCCAGGAGAGGGGCGTTTGCGAGGCTACCGTTGCGCTGGAAATAGTTTCCGATCTGGCTATCGTGATGGATGGAAATTTGGATGGAATCCAGAACGACTACCCACCTACGAGAATAAACACTGTCGACTGACTCGCAAACGATCGCCTTCCAATATTTTTGCAGATAGTGAACTAGCGAGTCGAAGCCTTCCCACGAAGGGTCGGCCCAGAAATAATACGTCACCTTACCTTCGTCATCTATTCCCTTAGTGATGGGTATAAGTTCGTCACTCATCATCGAGTCCCAATTGTTTGTTCACCGACGTCCTCGTCTTTTGCGAGCTGTTGATAATGCTCCTGTAGATGTCGTCACCCGAAAGACCGCTTTGCTCTCGGGACTTGACCATTTGCTCCCAGGTTCGATTGGGTTCTTCGCGAGCAAGGCGATCAGCAGTAACCCGATCGCTCATCAATTCTCTGGCACGAGCCCGGTTTGCGTTCCTTTGGTCGAAGGCTTGCTTGGCCTGTTGCTCAATAGAAAGTGTTCGATCTACATTCTCGGCTATTTTCGCATCTTGGTCCAAATACCACTTTCTCGCTTCAACGTTATTCAACGTGCCGCGGGCAGGATCGTCACCATACAGTTCATAAAATTCTGCGCTTCTGCGATTAACGGCTTCTGGGCTGTATGGAGAATCCGGTCGTGTTGGAGAATCCTTCGCAGCTTCAGAGCCGCCGGAGGTGTGCTCAACTGAGCGCGTGGTCCCATCATTGTCCGGATTGGATCGTTGGCTTCTCCCGACGCCATCTTTTTCACCGCCACCGCGACGACGGCTGACGTCTACCGCGGCTTCTCGAGCAGGAGGCGGCTTCCTCACCGATCCTTTCGCTTCAAGCCCCGAGCTCGTGGCGCGCGTCGTTGCATGCGTTAGGGCCGCGATTAGCACCGTGATGCCGATCATCACGATGATGTCGGCCAGGATGTCCGCCGACGCTTCGAGATCCTTTTCGTCCTTCGCGGCCCGCGTCACCACGACAAACTGACCGATCAGATGCGCGGCGCCGATGAGCGCCTGCATGGCGAAGATGCCGGTGCCGGTGAACACGAGAGCTGCGCCTACAAGCAACATGTCGAGGATTTCGCCAACGATGAAGAACTGCGATGCGAACCAGACCATGAGCGATCCGACGAGCCACGCCACGAAGGCCGGATCCGAAAGTATCTGTTTTAGCTGCTGCCGCACGTCGTCCGACAGTTTCCGCGAGTCCGCCGTGAGCACGACAATAGCGGTGAGCTTCTCGGCGATGGACCAGTCGCCCACCAGCCGCTTGGGGCCCGACACGATGCTGCGGTCCACCATCGCGGGCGGTTTCGTTGCCGACGGCTTGACCATGCTGACCTTGACCGGAGCGGGCGCGCGCACCGGACCCTGCCATGGCATGGCGCGGCTGCGGGTCTGCAAGGCCTCCGTCGCCTGCTTGCTGCGCGCGGCCGACGTATCGTGGCGGTGCAGCGAGAGGTCCGTGACGAGGAACACGATCAGCGGCCCGCCAACCCCCATCCGCGCGATGCGTTCAATGATGGAGTGATCCTTGATGCCGGAAACGCGGGCGTCGCCCTGCCAATGTGCCCAGAAGCGGCGCAGCGCCTCACGCGACGCCGGATCCTGCAATGCGGCCATCAGGCGCTGACGGATCTCCGCCTCGCTGTCCAGGCAGTAGCGGCTGCCAAGAACTCCCGCCGCGGCACGGGGCCCGATTAGCAGGGTCGCCGTTCCGGCCTTGAGCCGGAGCATGGAAAAGGTGCTTTGCAAAACGGGTTACGTCGAAAGATGGGTTATTTACCAGCCGATATCTTCGGTGCGGAAATCATCCAACGCAAGTAAAACCGGCACACAAACTCCCCACTTGGTCGACCGGAAGCGTCTCGCGCGGCTCCTAGCGCCTGTGCCTCCGCCGCGGACTTGGTTGCTGCTTGACCGCCTTCTCGGCCTTGTCCGGCTTGTCTGAGGCATAGGCGCTTTGCGCAATCACCATGTTGTCCTCGGCAAGTCCCTTGAAGCGCACCGGCGTGTATCCGCGGGCAAGCAGGGAGGCGAGCGGATAGATGTTGCGGCACACCCGGCCGTTGCAGCCGCCGGTCGAGGATTCCATCACCTCGGCCTTGCGATCGGGCGTGAAGCGCAAAAACAGCATTACATGTGAGCCGGGCTTGTTCAGGGCGTCTCCCGGGCGCAATCCCCAAGGGTCCGCCAGCGGCTTGGCGATCGCCGGAATGGCTGCCGTCGTGTAGTGAACGGACAGCCCCCACGCCGCGCTGACGAAGGCCGAGCAGTCGACCCCGGCGACGTCATTGCGCGGCTGGTTCTTGGTGCAGACATTGCCGGCTTTGACGCCGCGTTGCAGCGCCGCCTGGAACTTGGCCAGCGACCCGTTGCAGCCCCAGCAATAGGGCACGCCGCGAACCTGCTGACCGAGTTTGCCTTGCAGGTACCAAGGTCTTCGAATCCGGCTGAAGCCGGTACAAGAGGTATCTGGATCCGGCCCGTAATTCTGCGCCGTCACCTGCCATTGGATGCCCTCGAAGGCGAATGCCGTCTCGATCGCCTGCTGGCGGTTTGAGGGGCGCACGGCCGCGATGGCATTGAAATTGGTCGAAGGCGCGTTGCCGGCGTTTTGCAGGCGCGGACGTATGTCGATCAGCTTGGCATTACGCAGCGGCCGAAAGCCGACTCCGACGACATCCACTCCGGTTCGCTGGGTGCGCAGGAAATAGACGTCGCCATCTCCTGAGATGGTGACGAAGCGGCGCGTAATCGGGGTGTTTTCCAGCGGCAGCTCATAGACCCCCTCAAGCTCGCCAGTCGGCGCATAACGGGCGACGAATGTCGCCGCGCCCGCCGCGGCATTCGGAATGTTCTCGCCCAGAATGTAGAGGCGCTCGTTGTTGTCGATCTCGAGGAATTCCACCGCGCCGAGCTTGTCCCGCACCCGCAAGCGGATCTGGGCAACCGTCTCGTCGCCGTCCATGGTCCGGACTTCGACAAGCACGCTGTTGTCGGTTTTTTCGGGCGTGATGTCGGCAATCACGGAGCCCCGGCTGCGAGAGGCGATATATTGCCGGCTCGGTTTGCGCCCTTGTTTGACAGTGACGGCGCGCGTGTTCTGGTCCAGCAGCTCGACCGGATTGCCAGGCGGCTGGGAGCCCATTTGCGCAAAGGCAGATGCGGCAATCACGTCGTCGACGGCGCGCGTGCTCACCTCCTCCAGCTTCACGATGGTGCCGCCGACCCCCCGCGTCGAAACCGGATCGGCCGTCGCCTTCAGCGTTCGGATGCCATTGTCCCAGACCAGGATTTCGTCCTTCCGCACGACGAGATCGTTGGGCTGAACGCTTGCCGGCATTTCCAGAATGCTCGGATCCTCGGCGGGGCGCTTGGGATTGAACTGCACGATGCGCTGGTTGAGCTGGTCGAGCAGGAACAGATTGCCGTTGGAGTCGGCCGTCAGAGCCTGCGGACCGTAAAGTTCGACATCCTCGCTCGCGTCGGCTATTCCCACCGCATCAGCCGAATTGCCACTCGTAAACCGCTTGACGATCAAATCGTCCGCCGAGGCGCTACAGCTTGCTAATGTGATGGCCGCGGCGGCATATGCGAAACTCAGAAAACGATTCCGCAGCGTTGGCATGGCCTGCCCAGTCAAATGATGAAACATCGGGCCTAGTCTTACATCCTGGCGGGCCGAAAGTCAGCAGGGTTGACAGGGCTGGTGGCGGCCGGCCAGGCGTTAGCTCGCCTTGATGACGGCCTTACTGGCCAATGCAGGGTCCTCTGGGCTAGGATCGGCGCGGTGGTCTTGAATATCACAACAACCAATTTGGAAGCGCATCATGGCCAAGAATCGATTTGAGCGGGTAAGCGAGGTGCAGCCGGACGCGATTACGCTGTCCCTAAGCAGATCGAGCAGCGGGGAGGTTGGCTCGGTGATCTTTCCGGCCTCGGCAAGTGGAGGCAAGTTCAGTGAGGACAAGATCAGCGACGAACTGCCGGCGGTCGATTCGTTTCGCTCCGCGATCAAGCTCGCCAACGAAATGAAAGTCCCGATGGTTGTCATGGATCCGAACGGCGTCTGGAAAGACAATTGGGGCGAGCTTTACACCCCGGTCGACGACTAACTATCCTGAGGAATATCTCAAGTGCTTAGCAACCGTGGGGGGCGGGGCGGCTTGAAGTGCCTTGGCTTCTGGTTTTCACCAAGCATTTCCGAATCAAATCAATTAGCTCAGTAGCGGGAGGCGCAAATGAAAAGAATGATAGGGCTGATAATTTGTTCGTTGTTCATATCCTCGACGCTGTTCGCGCAAGCAGTTCAGTGCGAAGGTCGTCCAGAGCATTTCGATACTCGGGCGTCGGCTAGACATGAAGGCCCCGGGTAGCGTGGCTGCGCCGATTCCCCGTGGCCCTCACTTGTTAACAGCATCGACGAATGCTTTGATGTCTGTCGCCGGTGTCACCTTTTGCCCCCAAGCGTTGGTCCAGTCCGTTACAACAGCGTCAGGGATAACGTAATTTCTTCCGCTATACTGCGTTGCGATTTTCTCTCGTTCACGGTTGAAGCCATTCGCAAAATCGCAAAAGAAAAACTTAGACTCGTGAGCATCTCGTTCCGCCTGACTAAGCTGACGTTCGCTTTTATAGCGAGATCCCTTTGGAGGATTGAAGACGCCTGCATCGCGCAGCGACGTTCCATATTGCTGCTGGACGCCTGACGAATCCATCTTCTCAGCTGAATTGGCTTCGCGAGTGCTAACTTCGTTCGCCGCTAGAAAGGCTTGCAGGAACGCAGCTGCGCCATAAGCTCCGGCTGCAATGCGCATTCCGTTAGCGGTGATAAAAGGTCCGCCCATATCGATCTTCGCGCCACCTGGCGGCTTCCTCGCGGTCAATGACGCAGCGATTGACTCTTGAAGCCTCCTTACCCTCTCGATGACCTCTTTGGGCAACGGCACCGTGGAGCTCTCCTTCAAATACCACTTTTGGCATCCTTATCGAAGCACGCAACGACAACTACCGATATGTGTGCGAACCATCTCACACTTCGGTTCGTCTATAGCCCCTTGCATTCCCTCTAACGCTGCGGAATTTAGGCCATTCCTTCTCGATCGAACAAATTTCAAGGCAATTTGTTGATGCCTACCGACGCCGAAGCAACACTCAGGTTAGCACGAGTTTCAGCTAAAGTGGCGGGCGGCCGGTCTTCGGCATGCCTTCTTATCTCGTCCGCCTCGAAGGCAGATTACCTCCCCCAGGGGGACGATTAAGACTATCAGCCCGGCCCGCGGCGTCCAGACCGTTATGTCCGCCAGCGAGAAACCTGAGCCGGTACCGGTCGACCTAAAGCCGGATCAGGCGCATCGTTTCCCGCCTCGCCAACGGCGGCAAACACCAACTCGTGATACGGGCAGGTAAGAGCCACAAGTTCACGATTCCTGAGGATGAGGTGCCGCGCTAAACGCCTTTTGACCGGCGATCCCTGAGACGGCGACGCCTGAAGATGCAAATCAATTTGGGTCCAGCGATCGCCTGCCATGCTTGCGGCTGTGCCGTGGTCGGGGAGATCAAGAAGGAGCGCCACGTCTATTACCACTGTACCGGCTACGCAGATAAACGCCAGGGCAACCCCGCTAGCTGCCGCCGGCAAGTATGTGCGCGAGGAGGCGCTCGAAGCGCAGTTCACGGACTGCTCGGGCGATTGAAGTTTGATGACGAGGTGCTGGAATTGGTGCGCGACGCGCTGCACGCCAGCCACGCCGACGAACGCCGCGACCACGAGGAGGCGATCAGGCGCTACCAGACCGAGTTCAAGCGGCTGCAGGATCGGATTAACGCAATGTATGTCGACAAGCTCGACGGGCTGGTCGAGACCGCCTTCTTCGAGAGAATGTCGAACCAGTGGCGCGAGGAACAGAACCGCTGTCAGCGCGAAACGAGCGACACCAGAATGCCGACAAATCCTACAAGGACGAGGGCATCGCACTGCTCGACCTCGCCCGCAACGCTCAACGGCTGTTCGCCGCGCAGGAGTCACGCGAAGAACGCCGTCTGTTGAACTTTCTGCTATCGAACTGCACGTGGGAGGATGGCGAGGTGGTCGGCACCCTCCGCGAACCTTTTGATATGTTGGCGGAAGCGGCAGCTAACTCAAACCGTCCCGAAAGCGGCGCGACGTTTAAAACGGAGAAAACTGAGATTTGGCTAAGCGACGTCAGTTCGAAGTTCCGTTCCTTGGCGCGTGTTATCTTATCACCAAGGGACCATTCTCGACCGATTTCACCTATCGCCACTCGTGGTACGACATGAGTGTGACGAACATAGCTGCATCCACGGCGGGCCACAATCTCCGGCTATCAAATGATGACATGTTCACCTCCCAGAATCGGGTGGTGATGAGGGCTTTAAATCACTGGCTATTCTCAAGTGTGAACTGTTTCACATTCTCACGCTAAATCGAGGCCGAGGCAGGGTTGCTGCCCAACGCAGGTCGCGCGAGACGCCACAGTGAACGGTAGGCACTCCTCTGCGTGCGGCTCCCATTTCGGAACTCACCGGTTTTTCATTATCCCGGACCACGCAAACCTCTCAATGAGGATGCGCCGACAGCAAGCGCCACAGGTCGAGAGCGAACACGCTAAGGCCGACTAAGGACAAATCGGCTGCTCCTGCTGGTCGGCGCGTCCTCATTAGGCGGAGGGCATCGGCGAATTCAGGGACTTCTTCCCATAGCCGATACTGTCGCCTAATGCCCTAGAGCAATGAGCAAACGAAATGCCGCCGGGCGACGGCTCCTTACGCATTACATCGTCAAGCTGACCATGACGACGCGCGGCTGCTAATTCACCACTGTTCCGGCTCAAAATGCGACGGTACTCTACGACCTTCGTTGCGGCGAACATTCTCTAGACCTGCGGCGGCCCAAGGTCGCATTATGACCTGCGGCTGATTGAACGACTCCGCTTCGGCCCGCCAATCGCTTTAGGGATCGCTTGTATGCCCACCTTCTTGAAGGAATCGGCGAGTGGGGAAGTGTTCGAGCTTAAAGATTTCACACTGATCGGGCGCGGCGAGGGTATGACGGTCCGCCTCCGCGATTCCAACGTCTCGCGCCAGCATGCAACCATCCGGCGCGAAGGCGTAAACTACTGGCTTGTCGATCTCGGTAGCGCCAACGGCAGCTATGTGAACGATGTCGCGCTGACCTCGGCGCGGACGCTCTGCCATGGCGACCGTATCCAGTTCGGCAACTCGGTGTTGGTTTTCCAGAAAGGTGAATTCGCCGAGGCGCAAGATCCGCCGCTGAGCGAGAAGACGGCGATTCCTCTTAACGGAACGCCAGCGCCGAAGAGCGTTAACGTCACGCTGTTCGTAGCCGACCTCAAGGACTTTACGGGGATCAGCGCGATGCTTTCCCCCAATCAACTGGCCGACTTGCTGAGCGAATGGTACGCCGACTGTCACGCTATCCTTGGGCAATACGGCGCGTCTATCGACAAATTCATCGGTGACTCCGTGTTTGCCTATTGGCACGGCACTGACGCCGATACGCGCGTCAGGGCGTTGAGCGCGGCCGTAGCGCTCCGCGCGGTGGAAATTGCGCCGACGTCCAACACCCGTGTCTTGTTAAGGGCTCAGCATAACATCCAGCTTGACTGCCGCATCGGCATGCACATTGGGACCGTGGCTATGGGCCCAATGGGCAAGGGCATCAGCACGGCGCTTGGCGATGCCGTTAACATCGCTTTCGGTATCGAAGCGTTGACCCGTGTGGTCGGCCAGCCAGCGCTGGTCAGTGCCGCCTTTCTCGAGGGATGGGATCAAGGCCGCCAGTATTTTGATTCCTGCGGCCACCACAAAATCAAGGGTCGCGGCGCGCTGATCGAGGTGTTCGCCCTGCGGCAGGCCAGCGGGACGGTCGTCGGCATCCTATAGCCTTAGGCACAGTCCTCCGCAAAGCTCTTTCACGACTACCTCAATTAGCCTCACGTCGTCAGCGCAATCCCCGAATGTCGGAGAACCCAAGACTCGGCTACACTGCGCCCATGTCATTCTTGGTGCAGGGCTGCATCGATGATCACACGCTGGCGGTTACCGCCGCAACGGCGAGGCAGCATTTGAGCTTCCGGTCGCTCCGTCGCAGCCTGCAGCAACAGATCCACTCGAGGGATACGGCAGCCCCAACTTGCTGCCCATCCTCACCAGGACGAAGGCAATGCGCCGCGCGGCTTCTGGCATCAAGATCGATTTCCCGGACGAGTCCGCCGTGTGAACATCGCGCAAAGCGGCGAACGATGGAAAACGAGCCGTCTACACTCATTCTCGGGGCACGACAGCGGTTTCAGGCTGTCGCGACGTGGGGCACCGATAGGGGATTTGGGATCGATTTGGGGACCTAAGGGGCGGCGATGGCGGGCGATCTGACTGCGCAGAAGGTCGAAACCGCGAAGCAAGGCAAATACAGCGACGGCGGCAACCTCTATTTGATTCTTTCGGAGACCGCTGCCCGCAAATCGATGCGGCGGTTTACATGGCGCGGCAAGGCCAAGGAAATGGGGCTGAGGAGCGCCACCAGTGTTCCGTTGGCCGATGCCCGAGAGCGGGCAGCCAGCGCGCGTCGCAGGATTGCCCAAGGGTCTTCCGTGTATTTCCGAGAGACAATCCTCGCAGAAGACCAAATAGGCCTTCGCTCCCATCGACGCTGTGCAGCCCCGGCAGACCGAGAATACTGCGGCGGCTGGCGCTACATCATCGAGCCCATGCGCTCCGCCTCTCCGCATGTGTGCAGCGCTAGTGAGGCTGACCATGGCTGAAAATAGCAAGATTGAATGGACCGACCACACGTTTAATCCGTGGATCGGATGCACCAAGGTCTCGCCGGCATGCGACAACTGCTATGCCGAAGCCATGATGTATCTGCGGTATGGCCGCGCCACCTGGGGACCGGGCGAGGATCGTCAGCGGACATCCGCCGCCAATTGGCAATTGCCGCGACGCTGGAACAGGCAGGCCGAAGCGCTTGGAAGCCGCCCCTTCGTCTTCTGCGTCGCCTCTCTCGCGGATGTCTTTGACAATGAGGTTGGTGCCGCGATAATCATTGATAGCGGTCTCCTTGCGGCCGCAAAATTTATCTCATAGCAGCAGGAGCGATGATGTATCAGCTTCGCGCAAGCATACTCGCCATCGGTTTGGCATTCGCTGGGGGATCTACTGCAGTTGCGAACGACTCCGCGGCTGAGCTTTCGATCGGGGGCCTACACTTCGCGCGTACGCCGAATGTCGAGATGAGGAGCGAAGACCTGAGGATATCGCTCGATCGCGTCAGCGTTCGCTACGAGTTCGTCAATACGTCGACAGCCCCGGTGACGCTCACCGTGGCTTTCCCTCTTCCCGACATCGACCTGGCGGAGGGAGAAAGCGTGTCGTTCCCATCGAACGACCCGCTTAACTTCGTCGACTTTGCGACAAAGGTTGACGGCGCTGCCATCAAGTTCAACGTCGACCAGCGCGCGTTCATCGGCGACAAGGAAGTCACGTCTCAACTGCGCGAGCTGAAGGTGCCGCTGTTGCCCTTGGGCACGCAGCAATTCCGGCCTGGCGAGCTTCCCGCAGCGACCCGGACCAGGATGGCGTCTGATGGGCTGCTGATTCCAGCGGGCAGCGACGAACGCGGGCGCGCGCTTTATTCGGCGGGCTGGATCGTCAAAACCGCCGTGTACCGGGAGCAGGTCTTTCCGCCCGGCAAGGGCGTGGTTGTCGAGCACACCTACCGACCTAGCGTCGGCGCCAGCCCCGACACGATCCTGCGTAAGACCCTGCGGCAGAATAAGGCCATGGCGAAGGAGGTCGAGCGGTACCGCAAGGATTATTGCGTAAGCGAGGAGTTTCTTCAGGAACTCGACAAGCTTGCGGGCTCGTTGCGAGATGGCGGCGCCATGGTTCAGGAGCGGCGGGTTAGCTACATCCTGAAGACGGGGGCCAATTGGGCAGGCCCTATCAAGAGCTTCCATTTGTCGATCGACAGGGGAGGCCACCTGGTTAGCTATTGTCCTGGCAAGCTGGCGGCGGGGGCGGCGAAGCAGGCGCTCGAAGTCACTGCGACCGACTTCACGCCAGAGCGTGATATCAAGGTGCTGTTCGTCGGGAAATTCTGATCGGCGCTAACTTAGAAGCCTATGCCGAGCATGGCACCGCCGCCGCCCGACGGTCGGGATTCAACGCGAGGCGCCGGCGCCGGCCGGGATTCAGCGCGGACCGTAGGCGCAGGCGCCGGATGGTCTTCGCGAACCGGGCGGTGGTTTGGACGTGATACCGCCTTGGTCCTCGATGGCCGGCTCACCACGGGCTTTTCTTCCGGTTCCACCTTCGGGGGCGTGCAGATCGGGGCTTCCGCCTTTTTCAGGTCGGACAGAACTGCATCGTCTACGTCCAGGCTGTTGCTCGGCTTGCCAAGGGAGGCGTACACTTTCTTCAGCGCATCCTTGGTTGCTTCGGTGAGATCGCCATTTTCCGCGCCGCGATAGCAGCCGAGCCGACGCAGCTCGGCTTGCGAACTGCGGATCACGCCGCGCTTGATCTCCAGATTCACCTGCGCCAGCGCCTCGACGAATTTGGGTGCAAGGTTGGTGCAGGTCAGTGAGGATTGAAGATCGAGCAGCTTGCCACGGGCTTCCTTGGTGCCCGGCGCCTTGGCAAGGGCAGCGAGTTGCTTACCCTCGGATTCACAGGCCCTCTGCGCCTGCTCACGCTCAGCGGCCAGGGCAGCGACGACGCTCTGCGCACGCACCTTGGCGTCGGCGCAAGCTGAAGAGACGATGAACAGCTTGAGCTTGGCTTCGTCGCGGCCGGCGGCATCGACTCTGGACTGCTCGGCCCTGCAGGTCTCTTCGGCCTTCTTCCGGGCCTCTTCTTCTTTTCGTCTCGCTTCCTCCCGGGCTGCGACTTCTTGCTGCGCTTTCACCCGCTCTTGTTCTAAAGCGGCAAGCTTCTCGGCAGCCAGACGGCGCTGCTCGGCCTCCTTCTTCTCGGCCAGTGCTTTTTCAGCATTCTTGCGGTCTTCGTCCAACTTCGCCAGGCGCTGCTGTTCCTCGCGTTGTTGTCGCGCAATGCGCTCAGCCTGCTCCTGCTGGTCCTTCTTGCGCTGCTCCTCGAGCGCCGTAAGCTGCGCCTGTTCGTCTCGCTTACGCTGCGCTTCTTTCGAGGCCGCCAGCGTATCGGCCTGCTTCCGCTCCTGTTTCAGGCGCTCGATCTCGGCGCGGGTCGCGGCCTCCTGCTCCTCCAGCTCTTTCTGCAAGGCCTCGCGGCGGATACGGATCTGCTCGTCTTCGCGGTCCCGCTTGGCGCGTTCCAGCACTTCGAGCCGGTATTTCGCATCCAGTGCGCTAATCGAGTTCGGATAACGGCGCAGGAATTCGCGAATCTGGGGGATGTCCGCACTCTCGCGAATTTCTTCCCAGATCCTGCGGTCTGATTGATTCAGATAGTAGTCGCTTAACAGGCTGATCGAGGTCTCCGGCCGCTGCCGCCCGCCGGTTGCGTCGTTCACATCGCGCGCGACCCGTCGGAACAGTGTTCCGATCTCCAGGCCGGGCTCCCGCATCACCTTGATGAGAGCCGAGCTGAAGGGACTGTGGTTGGAGTTGACGCCGTCAAGCGCGACGTCGTCCGGCGCCGTGGCGTAAGCGATCACCATGCCTTGCGTTTTGTCGATCCGCGCGAGGCCTCGAGTCGCGGATACACCGCGCGCCTGACCACCGCTCGCAATCCTGTTGAGCCGGTCAGCGATCGGATTGTTGCGGCAAGCGTCGAGAATCATAATCTTGACGCCGCTCGCGCGATCCAGCGTCGTTCGTACATCGTCGATCGAAAGCAGATTGTACCGAATGCTGATCTCGTCCTCCAACTGCGCATCCACAGGCATCAGAAAATTCTTGCCTTGGTATTGAATGGCATGGCCAGCGTAGAAGAACAGCGCCGTGTCGGCGGTCACCGACAGCCGAGCAAACTTCTCCAAGACGCCATCCATGTCTCGCTTGCCGACGTTGGTGACGAGTTGGACTTCGAACTCAAGACCGCGCAGGACATCAGCGATCGCGCCCGCATCGTTCTTGGGGTTGGCCAGAGTAAGGGAGGAATCTTTATAGTCGGAGTTGCCGACCACCAACGCAACGCGCCTTTCAACCGCGTAGGCATGATTAGTCGCCAGGGTTAAAACACCCAGAAGCGCCAGGACCGCTGATCTTAGCAGCCTCGACATCACGCCCCTACACGTCGCGGAATGACCGCTCCAAATCACCTTATGAATACAGATCATAGGCCAACGCGAGAAGGCTGGCAACGAGCCTTGTGCCGAAGTCACGATGGGGATGGCCTTACCCGAGCCGGCATGAACCAGTTGACCGATCACGCCAAAGCGGCAACCCTCCCGGTTGCCCTTACGAGGATCACCGATGCCACCGTCCGCCCGAATAACGGATATGCACACCTGTCCTATGGTCACGGCGCTTGTCCCTCATGTCGGAGGTCCCATAATACCGGCATGTTGCCCGACCGTGATTGTGTCCGGTATGCCAGCGGCTCGGGTAGGCGACCTCTGTACCTGCGTCGGGCCGATCGACACGATCGTCAAGGGGTCTGCGACCGTCTTCATTGGCGGCAGCCCGGCGGCCCGTATCGGAGACAACACCGCCCATGGCGGCGTGATCGTCACAGGCGCCCCGCTTGTCATTATCGGCGGTTAACCAATGGAAAGTCATTCGAACTATTTCTGAATCGTGACGTACCGCGCTGAAGCGTTGATGTTCAGGTTGGTGCGTTGCGCCTCACTGAGGACTTGGAGGAAGAACTGGTCCGCAGGCGTCGGCCGTGGCTGCCGCAGCGAATCGAGCACGCGCGGTGTAGCAACCGCCATGATCAGCTGAGGCACGTTCGATCCAAGTCCACTTTCGGAACGCTTCATCTCAATGGAGAAGGAGAGCGCATCCGTGCCCGGCCTCAGGTAATATGACAAGTTCTGGACCTGCCCGTCCTCTGAGACCAGTAGCAACTCGACAACCCTGTTGGCGAAATTCTCCACATTGCCGGTGAGAGTTTCGTTGGGCCGGATCTTCACCGATCCCAACGAGATCCTAGGTGCGCGCGCGACATCCCCGCGTACCTTGTTGAGGAAGGTGATTGCAGGACATTGCGGCGGCGTGACCAGACGAATTCCGATCGATGCTTCGAACCCTTGGCTTTTCTTGAACGATCTGTCCAGGGCCTCGAAGGCCGTCGTGGAGGCTCCAAATCCTTCGACGACAGCAGCGCTCGAGCCAACCGCGACCGGCATGATGAAGAAGCAATCCCCGCCATCATACTGTTGGAGGAAGCGACGGGCGAGATCACTTTGGGCTGGACTGTCCGGCGGTTTGACGCCGATATCCTTTGACGTCTCTTTGGACGTAAGCCCGCCGTCGGGAGGCCGCGATGCTGTCTGCCCTTGCTTCAGCGCCGGGATGGGGGGCGGTGCAACCGCTATCGTGGCGTTCCAGATGAAATAGTAATAGGCGGCTGAGCAGGATCCGACCACCAGAAGCCCCACCGCAGCGAGCGCGGCGTAACGGACCCAGCCGCGTTTCGGCTTCGGCGTTAGCTGAGATGGCGCTGCAGGCTTGCTGGGGTGCTCCAATTGCCCCGGCCAGATGATCTTGGGGGCTGTGCCAATATCCCAGTTTTCGATCTGAGCCATGGTCGGCCGGTCTTTCGGATCCGGCTGAAGCATCTGTTCGAACAACGGACGGATACGCGCGTCGATGGCTCCGAGATCGGGGAGGCGTCGGCGTTTTTCGACAAGCTGGAACTGGGTTCCTCCCATGTCGAGCTTTTGGCCAGTCAGCGCAAAGAACAGCACGAGGCCGAGGCTGTAGACGTCTGACTGTGCGGTGACGTCGCCGCTGTACAGACCGATCTGTTCGGGTGAAACGTAGTTGTGCTTGCCGGCAAAGCCGGACCCGATGATGGTGGCATCCGCAAGCTGAGTCGAGCGCGCGATCCCGAAATCAATAATCTTGGCGCGTGCGACGTCGCTTCTTGGGATGATTATGTTGTCGGGCGAAACATCGCGGTGAATGATGCCCCGCTCGTGTGCGGCCTTCAGGCCGGAAGCTACGCGCTTGGTAAGGCAAAGCAGTGCTTCGAGGGTAAGGGGTTCTTCGTTCACAACGTCGGCCAGCGACCGACCGTCGACATATTCCATAGCGAGATAGGGACGTTGGAGGACCGGCTCGACTGTGAAAACGAAATAGCGAACGATAGCGTCATGCATCAAATAGTGAAGAGCTGAAGCCTCTCGCCTGAACAGTGCGAGCGCAGCCTCGTTCGATGCCATGTCAGGCAGCAGCATCTTGATGGCGACGGCTGTTCCGGTCTGGATTTCGTGACCTTTGTAGACCTCGCCCATACCGCCGGCGCCGATCATGTGATCGATTTCATAGATTCCGTTGAGCCGCGTGCCGACACCGACGCCATGGTTCGATTGGAATGGATCGTTGGGTTTCACCTCGTCACTCCCAAACGTCCGTCGTCGGCAAGCCTTCCGCAGGACTTACCATCGCGCGATCGTCGGACGTCATCTTGCGCAGTGGCCGGATGACAATGACCGTGACATTGTCGTATCCGCCCCTCTCCAAGGCAAGGTGGACCAGGGCCTCGCAAGAGATTTGTGCGTTATCAGCGGAAACCTGCCGGAGTATCTCCTCATCCGAAACGTGCTTGGTCAGGCCGTCACTGCAAAGAACAAAGACGTCGGACTCCTCAAAGGCGCCCGTGACGATCTCAAGCTCCGGCTTCTCATGAACGCCGATGGCCCGGGTGATGACGTTTTGTGGCCAATTCCGTGCTTCCTCCGACGTAATAGCGCCGCTCGCAACCATTTCCTCGACCTCGGTATGATCACGGGACACCTGCCTCACGACGCCGTGGCGCACCAGGTACAGCCGGCTGTCCCCTGCCCATAGGCAGGCATAGTGATCCTCCGAGATCAGCAGAATGGCGACCGTCGATCCCATGAGGCCTCCACTGCGCTGGCGACTCACGTCGATGATTTTGCGATTGGCCTCTAAAACCCGGGTCTCGGTTTCCTCAAGGAGTTGCAGCGCCGTCGTCGCATCCGAAATTCCGTCGAGAGCCTGGATGACCAGTTGGCTGGCCAGGTCTCCGGCATCATGGCCTCCCATGCCGTCGGCAACAGCCCAGAGGCCGACATCCGCTCGCGCCAGCAACGCATCTTCGTTGCGTGGCCTCACATTCCCAGGATGGGTCATGGCGCCGGCATCGAAGATATAGGACGATCGATCCATCTGCGCTCTTACCTTCAGGCACAATCGGCAAGCTTAGGTAGGCTTTCCGGTCAGAATAGTCGAGTAACGGAACGGATCCAGCAAACCCCGAGATGCGAGCGCCATGGGCGGGAAATCACCGCCGCCTTCGGTCCACCAGAAGCTCGCCGCGGCTGAGGTTGCATGATTGTTCGCGCGCAAGGCTGTTATTGCGGTCTGAAAGGATCTGCCAATGGAGAAGATGCCAGTGATCGTGTCGCCAAGTTGCAAAAACTCGCCAGAGGCGTTCACCGTTGGCTCGACGCGTGGTACCGGCAGGGCGTCGAGCGCTGCGGTGATCTCTTCGAACGATCTTTCCCTGTCCAGCGTTGAAAGCAAGAACGCTTCGGCTGTAGCAAACCAAGATTCCTGGGCGTCGAGGTCCGGCGGTGGGAGGGAGAGGGCGGATTCCGCAACGGCTAACAATGTGAGGGGATAATACCGGCCGACCCCATCGACCGACGGCATGAAAACTCCCGTTACTGTCGAGCCCGACAGATCTGCTCCAAGCCAGAACCGCCACAGCGGTGCAGTCAGATAGGCGCTTTGCCAATCCTGGCCAAGCTGATGTTGGCTTGCCGACATGCAGGCCTGCATCCAAGGCTCCCAGACTTCGAGGAACTTACGTGGCGTCGCTAGCGCAATAAAATCGCGCTTGGCGGAGAGTTTGCCAAATAGACAGCACCGCATCCTACAATCCGCTCGGGCATCGAAACTCACGCACGGCGCTGAGATTCAATGGATTTTTGATAGAGCCGGTGGTGATCTGATACTTGAGCTCGCGGCCGGCCACGATAAAGGTCGCGGTCGCCGTCTCGGCACGTGCCGACATCGAGCCGGCTTCGAGCAAGCGGAATAACGACCATGGACCGGTGCGCTCGAGAATCGAGGGCTGGCCCGACGAATCATTCGTGACGGAAATGGCGGTCCTCATCGAAGGACCGGGCCATTGCACATTGGTTGGCGGATTGTTCACGGGCTGAGCGGGAGCGGGCTGGGAGGA
Organism: Bradyrhizobium sp. AUGA SZCCT0182; assembly: GCF_018130185.1. Taxonomy (NCBI): domain Bacteria; kingdom Pseudomonadati; phylum Pseudomonadota; class Alphaproteobacteria; order Hyphomicrobiales; family Nitrobacteraceae; genus Bradyrhizobium; species Bradyrhizobium sp. AUGA SZCCT0182. The sequence goes on from NZ_JAFCLY010000005.1 coordinate 211,235, forward strand.
TAGGAAGCCACCACCCGGGGGTTGGGGATTCGGGCTCATAATCGTTGTTCCGCCGATTTCGATTTTGGCGCTTGCACCCGGTCCGGTGATCACGGGAGGCTGCACAGCCAATGCGACGGCAGGTTGGTTGCCGCCGGTTTGAAAGAAGGCGTCACGAATATAGGCTGCGCGCTGGAATTGCTTGAGCGATTCGGCCGACAGTGTGCTGCCCACTGGACTCTCCTTCCGCCAGGCCCATTCTGGTTTTGATGTGTCGGCATAAGGCGCCAGCGACTGCGTGAAGAACTTGTCGAGTACGCCGTTCGGACTGAACAGTTTAGAGAAGTCGCCCAGGGGCACTTCTTGGTTGCTGCCGCGGACGAACGGGTAACGGTTCAGGACGATTTGCTGGCATGCCGGGGTGACCTGGTCGCGCAGCATTACCTGCAACTGTCCTGCCGTGGCCGAGGCCATATCAGTTTCGAATTCGGCCGCCGCCCCTCGCAGCATATCGGAGAACGGCGGTGGTACACGCGATGCGTTATTTTTTAGCGCGGCAACCTGGTTCTGAAGGGCTGCCGTCGCCTGCGCGGTCAGTAATGGATTCTCGGTGATCAGCGTCAGGCTCTGCGCGATATCATTAAGGTTGGCAATGATGGAATCGATCGGCCGGCGCGTGCTGTCGCCTTCTAGGACCAGGTGGTACGGCTTGAACTGCGATTCAATTTTGGCGCCGGGCGGCCCGTCCTGGGTGTTGAACAGAAGCGCGATCGTGGCGGCTTTGGCACCTGCCTTGTTGTCCTGTGTGGACGCAGTCCCCGCATTTGCAGGCTTGGCTCGCTCGCGAGTGAGCATGGTTTCGTCGCGCATTGATTCCAGGATGAGGCGAAGCGGGGATGTCGGTGCGGACACAGCTCTAAGCGCTTGATATTTCGGCTTGTCGGCGAGCAACTTCTTCATCCTGAGCTTGGACAACGCATTGCGCCAAGCGGCGATGAAGTCATTGCCATAGAGATCGAGTAGGTTGCTGGCGAGGTTCTCGTATTGTTGGTTGAGCGCGGCCTGCTCGCCGGCCTCGCCCAGGACCCACCGTTCCTTTTTCATGCGATCTGACAGATCGGCGAGCTTGACGATAAACTTGTCCTGAAACCCGTCATAGGTGAAAAACGCCGGCACACTAATGCTCTCGAGCGCTTGACCCTTGTCGCCTTCGAAAACGTTCGCGACGTCGAGCCCGCCCTTGCGCGCGACGTTCCAATCGTTGCTCTCCGCGCCGCGCCCCTCTGATTTTAGTAGCTGGTAAGCACGCTGCGCGACGCTGAGGCGGGCCAATGTTTTCTGGGCTTCGAGAACGAGTCGACCGTCGAGCTCGACGAGCGGTGGATCCTCCCTTTCCAGATCGAACATCGCGATCAGATGTTCTTCTAGAAGCTTCCGCCCTTCTGCATTGGTTGGTCCGGGATAGAGGTTCTCGGCCCAATCGCGCTGCATCCAAGATTTTATCAGCTCCTTGTCCTCCGGATGCTGGCCACCCAACATCATGTAGACCTTCAAGGCCTCGTAGACAAAGCCGCCGTCGGCGATGCGCCCGTTCAGCTGTTCCTCAAGACGATAGAGCAGCCGTGGCCTGAATAGTCGTTCAAGCGCGGTGTGATAGGCAATCTCGGAAGAGGATTGCAGCCTGTCCCGCTGACTGAGACCGAATTCTGCAGATCGCGGCGTCGGGACCTTTCGCGTGCCGTATCCGACAGGCGTGTTCCGCAATTGATGCAGCAGGGGAAGCACCTTGTGCAACTCGCGATCGTCGATCACGGTCTGCTTCAAGAGGGGAGCGGCCGCGGAACTGTATTCTTCATCAGCCTGCTCGTTTTGTGCGATTAGGGCACGGTTCTGCTTGTAGCTAGTCAGCCAGGCCAGACCTAGTCCGACTGAGATGAGGCCGATCAAGCTGAAGGCTGTCGTTTTCAGGATCAGCGCCCGTCGGATGGCAGCCCAATCGGTAGAGACCCAGTCTGCCTCACCTATAATGACCTTGGAGATCAGATCCGTGAGAAAGAAGCTCTTGCCCGTTCCTGAATGGCTGGTGGAGGCGATCTGTTCCGCGCCGAATGTCCGAGCAAGCGATCCTACCAGTTGATCGATGGGGGTGCCCTGCTGCGTACCCGAGGTGAAGTAGAACCCGCGGAGCGTGGCGTTGACGTGGTAGCGCGTGGGCTCGAATATCTGCGTGAGAAAATTCGAAACGGTGGTCTTGAGGCGGGCCATCTGGGCAGGGAAGCCGAATAGCGATACCCGGTTGTTCGGCGCCGGCTCTTCCTGAAGGCGATCGATAGTCTCCTCGCTCAACCATTCGAGCAATTGGTCGAATTGGGTGGCGACCTCGCTGACCATGTTCTGCTTCTTGTTAGCGGTCTGAAACGTCGCGCCCCACACCTGACGGCGCCCCGTCTCATTTAGATAACTGAAGTACTCGGTGAACCCTGCAACGAGGTCGGTCTTGGTAAACAGCGCATAGACTGGAAAGTCTACCTTCAAACGCTGATGCAGATCGAGCAATCGTGCACGAATGGCGGTCGCATGCGCGCTGATTTCGGCGGCCGATAGAGTCAAGAGGTCCTCGACGCTGATAGCCACGATCACGCCGTTGATTGGTTGGCGCGGACGATTCTTCTTCAAAAGATCCAAAAACGAGAGCCAGCTCTGCTTGTCGGACCTGGCATCGGAATCCTGCGTGGTGTAGCGTCCGGCGGTATCGATCAGAACCGCCTCTTCGGTGAACCACCAGTCGCAGTAGCGGGTGCCGCCGATGCCAGCAACTGCTGCCGGAGTTTGGCCGTGCGCGAGAGGGAATTTCAGACCGGAGTTCACGAGAGCCGTTGTCTTGCCCGAACCGGGCGGTCCTATGATCACATACCAAGGCAGATCGTAAAGATAGCCGGATTTGCCGCTATTGGCGGTTTTCAGGGTTGCGAGCGCATCCTTCATCCGCTCCTTGAGAAGTGGCTCATCGTCGATTGGCCCCTCCTCGCCGGCGATCCCGTCGGCGATCTTCTGCGCCCCCTTTTGCCGCTTGTAGAAGGTGAAGCCGCCAAGACCTGCAGCCGCCGTCATAAGCAGCAGAATTACGATGTCCCGAATGATGTAATTTTCGAGAGGACGCCAGTCACCGATCGCGATCAACGGTCCTGCAAAATACACAACGGCCGAGAGCGATCCGAGACCGATTCCATAAAGAACAATGCGAATAATCTCCTTCCCCAGCATCTTTTGGCCTTCTTGAACCCTTTTCTATTCGCTTCGAGCAATCGAAATTTCGACTCGCCGGTTGTTTGCGCGGCCCTCGGAAGTGGAGTTCGTGTCGATAGAGGCATCCGCCGCCTTGCCTTCGACCTCGACACGCGCCGGATCGGACAGGCCCTGCTTCAAGACTGCGGCGACCGCCTTGGCCCGCTCAAGCGATAGAACGTAGTTTGACGCAAAGCGCGTGGTGCTGATCGGAGTGTTATCGGTATGGCCCACAACGCGAATCTTGCCGGGCTCTTTCTCGAGCGTAGCCGCAATTCTGGCGGCGACCGGCTTGAAAGCGTCGAGCACCGTAGCCTTGCCCGAGTCGAACAAGATCAAATTGCAGACGCGAATCACGATGTAAGCGGCAGTCTGATCAGCCGTCATCTTGCACGGTGTGTTCTCCTTGGAGAGCGCGTTACGGATCCGTTGAAGTTGCGTAAGCCGCTCTGGGGTCGTAGGCGGAGGCGGCGGAGGGGGCGGTGGTGGCTGCGCGACGATCTTGCGCTTGAGTTCGATCTTGTCGGACGGATGCAGCGAGAACGCGAGTTGTGCTGCCGCTTCCGAGCCAGACGTCAGCCGGGTCCGCAGTGTGATGAAGCCCGCCAAGAGCAGCGCGGCGGCGACCGATGCGACGAGCCAGACCGGAATCGAAATACGCACTCGCCTGCCTGACAGAGCCTGGCCGCGCCAATGCGGTGACAGATCACGCATCACGCGGGGGCGAACCTGACGCAGCAGTTCGTACAAGTTGCGCTGAATCAATTGCAGGCCCGCCGGTCCCGCCGCCGAGGTGCGGTGCATGCCCTGGAACCCAAGGGCAAGGCAGGCGTGCTGAAGTTCGAGAACGGGATAGTTGGTTAGCGGATCGGTTTTGAGACGATCCAGTATCTCGAAGAATCTGACGCCGCCGACGCGCTCGCCGAAGAAGCGGCTCAGCATGCTGTACTGCGCCCACACGTGACGATCCTCCGTCGGAATATGCTGAACGATATCGTCGGCTGTCGCGCAGAGAATATATTTGGCTGTATTGGCCTGTTGTCCGGAAATGCCAGCAGAGCGGATGTCCCTTTCGAAGAACTGGATGGCATCGGCGACCTGCTCCATCAGGCTGGCAAAGGATGCGCGCAGAAGTGCTACGCGGAGCCGACCCAGGACTTGGAGCAAAGGTCCGGCAGCTCGCATGATAGGGTTTGCGTTCGGCGCCACAAGATCATCGACGCGCAGTACCGGGGCTGATGGCAGCTCCGGACGCTGTAATTGTTGGTTTTGCGATGAGATCCAGTCCTCAGTCGCCGGCGTCGTAGGAGCGGCAGCGGAAGAAGGATTGGGAGCCACCACTGGCCCAGCCGGCTGCGGGACGGGTTGGTATTGAGATGCCGACGGAGGCTGCGAGGACGGGCTGTCTGTAAGCGGCAAAGGAGAGAACGGGCTGCGTGCATTTTGACCGGCCGAAGGATCAGCGGAGGGATAGGTTGGCGGATTGGCAGGAAGTCGTCCCCCAGGATTGGGACGTATGATGGTCCGCTCGCTCCGGCCGAATGGGTTTACTGGTTTGTCCCTTTCGCTCATCGCCGATCTTCTAAGATTGCCCAGAGGTAAAGTTCCAGCTCAGGCCAGTCTCCCGAAAAATGCATGCCAATTGATGCAGCGTTGCTGAAATCAGGCCAGAGCGCCGACTTCCTGTCCAAATAAAAATAGACGTGATCGGTGATTGCTCGAATGTGGGGGGGGGGTGTTGGCAGATGCACAAGCGGGATGCCGGGCAAGTTCGCGTGCACGATTTCGTTCATTTTGGTGCTCGGCCCTACCTTGAACAGGTGAGGGAAGTCGTTCTGAATTTCGACCAGCGGACGGCGGGCTGCCACCTCCAGGACGAATGTCGCGTTTCGGAATAGCGAGCGGTCACGGATCGGGGACACGAACGCGTTCTGAGCGCGCTCGATGACTTCGAGACGAATCGCCCTGCGCCCCAGCCGCGCACCCAAGAACTCCTGGATGTCACGAACCAGCGGCGCGAAGACAATCTCCAGATTGTCGTGATCATAGGGTGGATAGTCGCGTGCCCTGCGCTCCGTCGTAGCAAAGGTGGCCAGCTCTCCCGCCAGGCGCAGTAGCTCATCGTACAGGCGTTCCGGATGGACGTAGCCGGAACGCTGTAAATGGATCAAGGCCGGGATCTGCCGATTTAGCAGTTGGAGGACGAAATAGTCCACGCTCTGCAACCCGCCTCCCGAGGATGGGTCGACGGCATATCGCGCCAACTCCTCCAGTTTGGCTTCGATCCATCCGATGATCCGGTTGAGCCACCCATCAATGACCGGATGGGCCGAACACACGAGCATCGGCGGGACGAACCGGTCATCAAACAGAACGTTCTTGTCGCGCACTTCAAGAATGCGAGCGATAGCAAGTCCCATATAGCCGGGTTTGGCCGTCTTGCGCAGCTCGAAGGAGAGGCGCGGCAGTGCTATTTCGACTTCTTCTTCAATCCTCAAAGACGATGTGGAGTCGATGAACGTTTCGGCAGATCGTATGTATCGACTTGCACTTTCGGCGGCGAGCTCGTCGACCTCGCGGGTGTTCGGCGCTGCAACTGGCATCATCAACCAGGCGATTTGCCCGGCGGCCCCGTCGGGGACGTCGATCGCGTCTGGAATCGGGCTGTCACCCGGAATGTCAAAGGGCGTTCCGTCCGACATCATGCCGCTGGCAGATCGTACTGCGAATTTGCTTTGCTGTGCCAGGTCCTGATCTATCTCGAGCTGGTTGAAACCCCACGGGTACGGCGTGACGTGACGCACGCGTTTCTCTATCAGATGCTCCAGATAACGATCGTTCTGCTGGAGGTGATGCGGGCGTAGAAACAACCCCTCCGACCAGAAGACCTTGCTGTACCACGACATCTTAAAATCTTCCGTTCGGCATCTTTCCGAGCCTGACTCGGGTACGAGATCATAGCCACTACCGATTATCTTTGTCGTAATAATCTGCAAAGTGGAGCATAAACGCCTCGACAGCGGCCCCGGGTTCCCGCCCCAGGCTCGCTTTCCATCGCGTAACGAAGGCATCCCATTGGCGGCTCTTCCGCGATCTCAGTTTGTCTAGCGTCCCCTCCTGCTCGGCGACGCCCTTTGTGATTTCAGCTGGGTCGAAATCGGCGACCAACATGGATACGGCATGTTGCATTGCGGCATAAGTTTTGAGCTGATGGAACTTCAAATCGGTGAAGCCCTGCTCGAACGCCTTGCGAGCCTCCATGTAGCTGTGGGTCTTGGGACCGAAGAGGATGCGCATCGCGTCCTCGGCTGTGGGCGAAAACTTGAGTGGGTTATTCTCGGTCGCTTGGATCGTGGTATGCGTGGTGCTGCGGGTTAGTCGTTTCGCTTCGTTGCGGGCCTGCAGGAGCGACATCAAGTTGCTGACCGATATCCGCATCAGCCCCCCGAGCTGCTCCGCTAACTGGCCCGTATCCTTGCCGTCGAAAAAGTCTTCGGGAAGCGCCGCTGCCCGAGCAACCCTGTGCATGAAGTCTTGGCCATCCGCCTGCGGGTCCGAACCGCGCGGCGTCGGTACTTGATCAGCTTCGGCGCTCGGCAGCGGCTCTATAGATAGCCGTCTCCTCGGCGAAACCTCGACAGTCTGCGTCTGGGGGCCAGCCTTAGCCTGAGCCCCCACGAACGGGTTGCTCTCCGGCTCTATCCGCTCCTCGTCCTTCCAGATTGGCCGGCGGGGGGTTGCGAGCGACGAGGGTCTTTCGACCGGGGCATTCGAGCGCGAGGTTGGTCCGCTCGCCCAGTCCATATCGGGATTGGGATCGACCGGAGGTGCCGGCGACCTCGATCGTGCAGGCCTGACCTCGGCCTCCGGTACGCTTGCCGCCCAGTCCAGAAAGTCCGGACTCAGAGGGCGAGCCGCTTCGTGTGGCGCTCGAATCTGATATCTGTCGACCGGTGGCGGCGCATCCCGGTCCATATTCCATAGTTCCGGATAAGCTGCATGCTGCTGGTTGCTTTTTGCTTGCGCGGACACTTGGCCTTTTTGGAGCGGCGATCGTCCGTCCTCGCCAATTGCGACCGCAACGATATAGTGGCCGATGACGAGACGATCACCATCCTTCAGCTGATGGGGGCTCCGGACACGTTGGTCCGACCCGTATAGGAAGGTCCCGTTGGTCGAGACGTCGTGCAACCAGTAGCTGTTATCGCGCCAGTGAATTTCGCAATGCTTGCCGGAAATGAACCGGGTCGGATCAGGCAGCGTCCAATCGAGATGCTGATCCCTGCCGATATCGATCGAGCGACCTCCGGACAGGCTGAAAGAGACCGGTCCGCCGTCCGGTAAGCTCGGAACGTTCTCAATACTAAGGCGAAGGGCCATCAATATTCCTGCTACAGAGGCGAGCCCTGCCCACCGCTGGCAAGTTGAATACCATCATGCAGGCACGCCGTCATTACCCGTTGTTTTTCCTCAGGAACGATCCTTGACAGCGCAATGAACATAGCCACGCGAACGGCCTTTGGGGTCTGCTCCGGGTCGGCTGGCGCATAACCCATTTCTTCGGGGACGACGCTGCCCCCAGACCAGCCCGCCGCCAGCGCGACCCAGGTCGCCGGCGATTTGACATCCCCCACTGTGCCGGCGGACAGCGCCTTGCGTCGGCGGGGTTCCTCCGGATCGGTAATCCATGCCTCGGCGAAGCCCAGCAACCTTTCCTCGTCCGCCCGCGGCGCCGGCATCATTCGACGTACGGACCGGCTTGCCCAGGCTACGGCCGCCCGGCGTGACAAGAGATAGGCGCAGAAGGAAATGGCGGCCTGCCATTCTTGATCGCCGACGAGACACTTGAGGAATTCCAGCGAATTCAGATCCTCCTTGGCTGCCCCGACGTCGGAGGCGGCTGAGGGAAAACTGTCGAAGAGATCGCGAACGGTCGCGAAGCGTACATGGCTCATGGTAAGTTCAGTTGATGTTGACCGGCGTTCCCTGGACAGTCATCGGACCGATTGACTTGACGTTGATGGTAGGAGCTTCAATCGTAATTCCGGATTGCTCGAGCAGTATCTTACTCGCACCGACCTTGAGTTCGATGCTGATATTGGCAGTCACCGTGATGGTCTGCTGCACATCGATTGTCTGATCCTTCGAAATCTTGACGTGCTGGCTGCCATTCTTGATGTCGAGTTGGTCGTCACCGTTCTTTAGCGTGGTATCGCGGGAGGTGCCGCTACCGAAGGTCTCACCGATGGTCCGGGTCTCGGCATGGCGGATAACGAGATCGTAGTCCTTCTCGGCGTGGAGCCCGATCTTCTCCGATCCCTTTTTGTCCTCGAATTGCCACTCATTGTAGCCGCCGCTTCCCTTGGTCGAGTCGGACTTGATGCCTGAAATCGTCTTGTTACTTGGGATCTCGTAGGGCAGCTTGTATTCGTCGTTATAGACGGTGCCGATCACGAGCGGGCGGTCGGGGTCGCCTTCCAGAAATTCGACCACGGCCTCTTGTCCAACGCGCGGAATGAACTGTCCGCCCCAGCGCTTGCCAGACCAGACCTGGGCCACCCTGAGCTTGCAGGAACGTTTCTTCTTGCGGTCCCAGTGGAAGCGGACGTAGATCTCGCTGAGAGATTCTGCATCGATTTCTTCGTTCGAGTTATCGTCCTTGGTAACGACCTTTGCGGTCTGGATGCCGTGAATCAGCGGCTTTGGGGTGATGATTGGCGCGCGGAACGGTCTGTCGCTGGGCAAGAACTCGTATGCGCCATAATAGATTTGTTCATTTCCGGCGCCGTAGCTCCCTGTGCGATAAGCTTCGGCCAGGAACGAGTGGCTCGAACGGACGATGAGGTACTCGATATTCTGCGACGATTGGCCATGGTCCTTCAGTGTCGTCAGTGTGCCAGCGAACAGGTTCATCGCATCGCCGTTGCCGTGACGGCGGTGGTCCAGGGCCTGTTCCGCTTGCATCTGAATCTTCGCATAGCGCTCGCCGTCGGACTTCTCTTTGTACTTACCGGGGTAGTCGTAGAACTCCATGTTGGAACGTTGATAGCTCTCCGAGGCTTGGGCATCGCTCAGCATCTTGGCGCTGGGCTTCTCGTAGTTATAGTCGTTGAGCTCGAACTTGCCAGTCCTGAACCGTCGCTCGGTGGTCCACTCGTAGATATGCTGCTCCTTGCTGCGGTCCGGCGTGGTCAAGGGAATGAAGGGAATCTGGGCAAGTCCAGGGGCAGGGGCGTGGGAGGACTTCGAGTCCGCAAGCACGAGCTTATGCTTGCCGCCCTCGTGCTTGAAGAAGTAGTAGATGCCATGCTGCTCCATCAGCCGGCTGACGAAGCTGAGATCCGTTTCTCGATACTGGACGCAATACTCGAGCTTAGGGCAGGAACCTTCTTCCGTCAGCTTCGATTCATAGTCCGTGAATCCGCGGTCGTCGAAGACCTCCTTGATGATGTCAGGTGCCTTCTTGTCCTGCCAAATACGGCAATCGGTCGTTCGAGATAGCAGCCACAGCCAGGGACGGAGGACGACGCGGTAGGTGAAATAGTGGTCCTTGACGCCCAACCATTGGGTCTCGACCATAATGCCGTTGAACTCCCGCTCCTTGCCATACATTTTGAGTTTGAGGCTGCACTGCTGACCGATAGCCTTGTCGAAATCAAGGTCCGGATCCTCGCTCAAGCACTCAAAACGATACTCGAAAAGTTCGCTCAGTCCCTCGGTGCCATCGAACCGAACCAGCACCAAGACGTCCTTGCCAAGAGGCGTCGTGAATGCTCCGATTCGAGAGTCCTGTTTGAGAGCGCCGCCCATTTAAGACTTAGGCTCCATGACTTGTACGTGTGCCTGCCGGAGAACACGCGAATCCCAAAAGCAAACGTTAAGCATATCAATATGACTTTGGCGTCTGTTTTACCCGAACCCCGTAGGCCAGTAAATGCGCGTTTCGCGGCGACTTCAAGCCGAGAAGCGGAGGAGCCGCCCTTAACGACTTTTTGGTGTCGCGCTTGCTGGAGGGCGGATTGGGTGCCATGATCGAACGCCTATAGTTAATTTTATCCCACTGGCGGACGGTGCTCAGTTGCGGATTGCGATCGATGGTTGATCTCGATCTTTTGGTGAAGCCCATTTCGGGCAACAGTCCCTGTGGGCCTGATCTCGACCTTGAGGGCGATATTGCCTATCTTAATTTCTTTGCTTCTACTGAGCCGCTACTGCCTAGGTCCTATTTCGAGGTTCCCGACGCCGAGGGTAACAGGAAGCGCTTCGATCCCAACTCGATCAAGTTCGATGAGGAGCTTGCTAAGGCCAAGCCGCTTCTAAACCGCACACGCGATCTTCGGTTGACGGTCTTTCTGGCGAAGATTGCCATTCTGTCGCGGGATCTCGAGAGCTTCGCGCGCTGCCTGGAAGCCGTGGCAGTACTGCTCGAACAGCATTGGGACGATGTTCATCCGCGCATGGAGGACGGGGATCTCTCGCACCGCCAATTCGCGATCGAGGCGCTGGACGCGCTTACCACCGTTGTCATCCCTCTCCAATTTCATCCACTCTTGAACAGTCGCCGCTACGGTTGGATCAGTTACCGAGCCTGGCTGATCGTCAAAGGTGATGCACCGCCACGCGACGATGACATCGTCCTTGACCGAGGTGGCCTCGCGCAGGTTATCGCAGGAGCCGACCTTGAACAGATCAAGTCGATGTCGGGGCGCTTTTCCTCGTTGGCCGCGACCTTAGGAAGTATCAAGCGGATATGGAACGAGAAAAGCCAGTCGCCGGAAGCGCCTAGCCTGGGACAGCTCTTTGGCCTGGTGACCGGAATCAACACCTTCCTGGCCGATGTGATCCAGCAGCGCGATCCGACAGCCGTGGCGAAGCCCGAATTCGCGCAGGACGCTGAGGTGGGCGAGGTGGCCTCATCTGCATCCGCCGCAGATGGGGCTCGACGCGTGAATTCGATATCGGATGCTGCGGCTGCGCTTGGAGCTGTCGCGACCTATTTCCGGCAGTCCGAGCCGTCCAGTCCTGTCCTTCTTTTAGTGCTTCAGGCCCAGCAGATGCTGGGGAAATCCTTCGTCGAGGCTCTACGAATGCTGCTGCCCTCACATGCCGAGACGGCGGTCATCAATATCGGAAAGGACAGGTTTTTTGACCTATCTATCGAGCGGATGGCCGGTCTGCTCGAAGAGGGAGCTCTGGCGCCGACGCAGGCCCTGCCTGCGCAGCCGGTTGCACTGACGGTGACACAGCGCGGCCAGGCGCTTGCCCTTCTTGAGCAAGTAGGGGCCTTTTACCGTGTCGTCGAGCCGTCCAGCCCAGTACCCTATCTGACGGACCGGGCTCGCGAACTCGCCCAACGGGACTTTCTCAGCCTGCTTCGCGAGGTGTTGCCCGAAGGGACGCTGAGGGCGCTTGATAATCAAGGCTAGCGATCCAGAGCCTGCCCACGTTGACGAGAGGTCCGTTGCGAGCTAGCCTTTCGAAATAGTACACACGCATTGCGCTTTAACTGTGTTACATCGGCAATTAGCTGGTTTCAGGGGAAAGCTATGGCGACTGACAGTGGCCAGAAATTTATTCGTCGCAATCGCGCGCCGCGCGTCCACATCACCTACGAAGATCCTTATGACGCCGAGCGGCTAATCGAGCTTCCTTTCGTCATGGGAGTGCTCGCTGATCTCTCCGGCAATAATTCGTCCGTCGAGAAGCCGAAGATCGAGGAACGCAAGTTCCTTGAGTTCGACATGGATAATTTCGAAGGCCGGATGGCAGCCATTCAGCCGGGGATTACGATGCGAGTGGCCAACAAGCTCGGCGACAATCCCGATGAGAAGATGTCAGTCAGCTTAAACTTCGACAAGATGGCGGACTTCTCGCCCGTTGCGGTTGCTCGCCAGGTTCCGGCTACCCGGAAGCTTTTGGAGGCTCGCGAGCAATTGGCCAACCTCTTGAAATACATGGACGGCAAGGCGGCCGCGGAAGACCAGCTTAGGAAACTTCTCTCGGATCCGCAGCTGATGGCCGCTCTAAAGGAGCGGGCGACCGCGGTTGGAGAGCCCAGCTCCGAGCCCGACAAGCAGTAAAGGAAGTCGTGCACATGGCGACGGAAGCGAGCAGAAGCGAGGCGGCTACACAGGTCCAAGTCAAAGAGGCGGACGAATTTGCTTCCCTGCTGAAGCAAAGCTTCAAGCCGAGGACCGAGCGTGCGGCTACAGAGGTCGAGAATGCAGTCTCCACGCTCGTTACTGAGGCCCTGAAGGATACGACTGTCATCAAGTCGGACGTGCTCGACACGATCGAGGAGATGATTGCCCGTCTGGACCAGAAGCTCACTGCTCAGGTCAACGAACTTATTCACGCGCCAGAATTCCAAAAGGTCGAGAGTGCATGGCGCGGCCTTCACTATCTAGTCTTTAATTCGGAAACCGACGCGAATTTAAAGATTCGGGTCATGAACGTCTCGAAGACCGAGCTCTACAAAAACTTGCGTCTCTATCCCGACGCGCGATGGGATCAAAGTCCACTATTTAAGCAGATTTACGAGTTCGAATTTGGTCAGCTCGGCGGAGAGCCGTTCGGCTGCCTGATCGGCGATTATCACTTCAGTCATGCGCCTACGGACGTCCAGCTCCTTCGCGATCTCAGCAAGATCGCAGGTGCCGCACATGCCCCCTTCTTTGCGGGAGCCGATCCGAACCTGATGGGGATGGACTCCTGGACCGAGCTGTCCAACCCGCGCGACATAGGCAAAGTGTTCGACACACCGGATTATGCTGCGTGGAAGGGTCTCCGGGACCAGGACGATTCTCGCTATGTGGGCCTGTGTTTGCCGCGCGTGCTTGCACGTCTGCCCTATGGCGTAAAATCGGAGCCGGTCGAAGAGTTCGCCTTCGAAGAGGAGACTGACGGGCACACAGGCGACAAATACGCTTGGATGAACGCCAGCTATGCAATGGGCGTCAACATAAATCGCGCGTTCAAGGAATATGGCTGGTGCACGCGAATTCGCGGCGTGCAGTCCGGCGGCGAGGTCGTTAACCTTCCGACCCATACCTTCCCGACCGACGACGGTGGCAAGGACCTGAAGTGCCCGACCGAGATCGCGATCAGCGACCGGCGCGAGCATGAACTTGCCAAGTCCGGCCTGATTCCGCTGATCCACCGAAAGAACACTGATAAGGCGGCTTTTATCGGCGCCCAGTCGCTTTACAAACCGAAGAAGTATTTTGGTGAGAAAGGCGTGGACGCCACGGCATCCGACAATCTCTCCTCGCGACTGCCCTACATGTTCGCCGTATCGCGGTTTGCGCACTACCTGAAGTGCATGGTGCGCGACAAGATCGGCTCGATGAAGGAAAAGGACGAGCTGACGATCTGGCTCCAGACGTGGATCAACGAGTACGTCGATCCTAACCCGGCGATGTCGTCAGAAGCCATGAAGGCGAGAAAGCCTCTGGCGGCCGCAAAAGTGGAAGTGATTCCCAACGAGGAGAATCCCGGTTACTATAACGCGCGGTTTTTCTTGCGACCCCACTTCCAACTCGAAGCGATGGACGTCGGGCTCAGTCTCGTGTCGCGTTTGCCAGGCCCTGCGTCCTAATCACCTTTCTTAATTTGTTGACTGACAGACAGTTTGCCTGAAAGGAAAGTCATATGGCCGTTGACATGTTTCTGAAGCTTGACCCTATCAAGGGCGAATCGGCAGATCAAAAGCATAAAAACGAGATAGACGTCTTGAGCTGGTCTTGGGGTCTCAACCAGACCGGTAGTCAGCATCACAGCGCGGGCGGCGGTGCCGGCAAAGTGACGGTGCATGATCTCCATTTCACCCATTGGGCCGACAAATCCACGGCGTATCTGATCAAGGCGTGTGCGAAGGGCGAGCACATCGCCAAGGGCGTCCTCACCGTACGCAAGGCAGGCGGGCAGTCGGCCGTCGAGTACATCAAGATCACGATGGAAGACGTCATCGTCAGCAGCGTGACCCCGGGCGGAACGCACGGAGATGAGCGTTTGACGGAGAATATCAGCCTGAATTTCCGGAAATTCAAGTACGAATATACCGCTCAGACCGACAAGGGCGGCGCGGGTGAGACCGCTCAGTTCGGCTGGGATGTTGCCGGCAACTCCGAGACGTGAGCCGACGGTTCGGCTTGGTTGATGCCTGCCGCGCGGGACCTCGTGTTCGGAAATTACCCGCTCGAGAGCTGGCTCTGGAGCCGCATCGGAGGGCAATTGAAATGACGAGTTCGGCCAAGAAGGATCGTCTTAGCCCTCCGCTTATGCTGGCGTTTCGCGCCGCCTATGCCGAACGAGATGCAAAGACTAAGGTTGATCTGAGGAACGAGCACGGAGAGCGTGTAATTTCCGGCCGCCGCGCGTCCGGGAGAGCCCCGATCTCCGAATCGGTGCTGCGCAAGGAAGTTGCGCGTGACCTCGAAGCGCTAATGAACACGGTGGCGCTTGAATCGACCGAAGACCTGACGAATTTCGAGCATGTCCAGAAGTCAATCCTGAATTATGGCTTTCCGGACATTGCGCATCGCTCGATTGACGAGATCTCGGTCGACGATCTCGCCGAAGAAATTCGAACGGTCTTGTTGCGCTATGAACCTCGCCTTCACCGCGACTCGGTTCGGGCTATGCGGGACACGACGGTGCGTGCGGAAGAGCTGAAACTTCGGTTTCTGGTTCACGCGGACCTGCGCTGCGATCCAATGAATATCCCGGTCGAGTTCGTCGCTGACGTCGACCTCGACAGCGGCGGTATCCAGATCAATCGGCTTTAGCGACGATGGATCGCGAATTTCTGGATTTGTACAATCGCGAGCTGGCCCTCTTGTACGAGCAGGCCAGCGATTTCGCCGAAGAGTATCCAGGAATAGCTGAGCGGCTTGGCGGCTTGGTGCGCGAGCGCACCGATCCGATGATTGCCGGATTGCTGGAGGGCACTGCGTTCCTCGCCGCCCGGGTCCAGCTCAAGCTGCAGCACGAATTTCCCGAATTTACATCCAATTTGCTGGAGCAGTTGGTCCCGAATTTCCTTGCGCCGACGCCATCGGCAATGCTGGTGCGTGCGTTGGCACCGTTTGCGGATCCCGCATTGCGGGAGAGCAAACGTTACACTCGCGGCACCTATTTTGACGCAACCTATCGCGAACGCGACCGCAGTCTCGCGTGCCGATTCAGGCTGTGCTCGGATATCGTTCTGTGGCCATTCGACGTCCGGAGCGCCGAATACTATCTGACGGCCGGGCCTATGCAGGCCCTCGGCATCTCGGTCGAACGTAACGCGATCGCTGGATTGCGGCTTTCGCTGACGCACCGTATGGCCGCGCGGATCGAGGACGAGATCTCCGACGAGGAGGCCCGGAAAAAGCCGGAATACTGGTTTTCCGGCTGCCGCACGGCCGAGTTGCCAATTTATCTGTGTGGGGCCGAGGACGATGCAATCGCACTATACGAGCAGATCATCGGTAATTGCGTCGGCGTCTACTTTCGTTTTCTCGACGACTACGGCGATCCCGTTGTGCACCGGATGCCCGTCGACTGTCTGAAGCAAGTCGGTTTCGACGAAGAGGAATCGTTGTTCCCCATCGACAACCGTGTTTTTCGCGGCTCCGAACTGCTCCGTGAATATTTTATGTTTCCGCGCAAGTTCTTAGGCTTCAAGCTGACGCGACTGCGCGATGTATTCCCCCGGTTGCATGCGAAATCGATCGACATCGTGATTGCCTTCAGCGAGCAGAATTCACGGCTCTCGGCAGCGGTCGAGCCGAAGATGTTCTCGCTGTACACGGCGCCAGCCATCAACCTGTTCGAAAAGACAACGGACCGGATCGCGATCAGGTCGAATACCCATGAATACCACGTGGTTCCGGATCGCAGTCGCCATCTGGAATATGAGGCCCATCGGGTCATCGACGTTTATGCGCATCTTCCCGGGGTGAGGGAGAAGATTCCAGTGCGGCCGCTGTACTCGGCCGCGGTCGATCGTAGGACGAGTTCCGTTGAGGGCATGTACTACACCGTTCGCCGCCTGCCGCGGCGCCGGACTGTGGAGGAGAAGGCCTATGGCACCGTGTCCGACTATACCGGCACGGACTTGTTCATTTCCCTGCTTGAGCCAGGAGAACTGAGCGGCCGCACTGCGGCCGCCGAGCTCAGCATGAAGGTGCTTTGCTCGAACCGACATCTCCCAGAGCAACTGCCCGTCGGCGCGGGTGGTGCCGACTTCCATCTCTTGGACGACGTATCGCTTGGCCTCGTTTGCGTCTCGGGACCCACGCGTCCCCGCGAACCAATCGTGGCGCAGATGAGGTCGCGCAGCGAAATCGCCAGTGTGGGACTTGTTAGCTGGCGTCTCATCAACATGCTGAGTCTCAATTACCTAGGCGTGGTGGAGCGGGGCGCCGGCAAAGGCGCCGCCGCGCTTCGCGAGATGCTGACGCTGTTCGCGGATTTCGTTGAGGACGCGACCGAGCGGAAAATTCGTGGAGTGCGTAGCGTCGACAGCCGGCCGGTGGTACGCCGCATTCGTGAGCGCGCAGGAAGCGGCGCAGCGCGCGGGCAAGAGATTTCTGTGCTTTTCGATGAAAAGGCATTCGAGGGCAGCGGCATCTTCCTGCTCGGCGCGGTCCTCGAGCGCTTCTTTGCCGAATATTCGGGCTTCAACTATTTCACGCAGACTGTCGTCTCTTCGACCGAACGAGGCGAGATCATGCGGTGGCCGCCTCGCATGGGCATGCGGAGGGCACTGTGACACTGTTCGACGAACTCGCAGCCGAGCCGTGGCGGTTCGATTTCTACCACGTGCTGCGCCAGCTCGAGAGGGCAAATCCACAGCTCCCCCGAATCGGGCAGAGCGCGGCCCGCCGCGAAGAATACGTGGATCTCGGTCAGAATCCCTATCTGGAATTCCCGGCCTCCAATCTTGAGAAAGCGACGGTTCGGGATGGCCGGCTTAAGCTGATGGTGAAATTTCTCGGCTTTCTCGGGCCGCAGGGTGCGCTGCCGCTCGCGACCACCGACGAGAGCCTCGGCTGGCTCATCATGCGGGACGATGCCTTCCCGCGATTTCTTGATCTGTTCAACAACCGGTTTCTACAACTGTTCTTTCGCGCCTGGGCTGATGCACGCCCCATCGCGCAACATGATCGCCCAAGCGAGGATCGGTTCTTCGCCTATATCGGCTCGGCTATTGGACTAGGGACGGATCCACTCCGCAATCTTGATTCGGTACCGGACATTGCCAGGCTCGAATTTGCCGGCCTGATCGCGCCGAAGGCCAAGTCCGCCTCGCGCCTTGCGCGCTTTCTGCGGGGATTGTTCGGTACCAAGATCGAGATCGAGGAGTTCGTGGGATCCTGGTTAAGCTTCGATCCCAGCGACCGCACGGCTCTCGGCCAAAAACATGCTGCCCTGGGCAAGGATCTTCTGATCGGATCGAGCGTATTCAGCGTGGAGGACAAGATCAGAATACGCCTCTTTGTGAAAGACTTCGCCCAGTACGAGCGTTTTCTTCCTGCCGAGGGCAGCGACTTGGCAAGGCCGCTCGCCGACGCCGTTTTCTTTTATATCGGCGACGAGCTCGATTGGGATGTCGAGCTGGCCATCCCGTCGGGAGAGGTGAAACCCGTCAAGCTCGGCATGACCGGGCGGCTGGGCTGGACCAGCTGGATCTCCCCGAACTGGACTTCTACCGACGAATACCGGTGCGACGCGCGGTTTCGCTTCACAGAGCGGCTGAGGAGGACTGCCAGTGCGTAAGGCCGGCCATCCGAGCCTCTGGACAAGCAGGCTCTCCGGCGCGAAGCTACTGACGTTCTTTGAGGTTTTCTAGAGATGTGATTTCAGGAGGGGTACTTGACCGACATCAGCTTAGAAGCGGTTACGGGCAAGCTGAACCGTACCGGATATGATGCTTTCATCAAGGCCCTGCGTCACGCCAAGAGCGCCGGCAACCGCAACGTCGAACTGGCGCACTGGCTGTTTCACATTCTCCAACAGGACGGCAACGATCTCAGCCTGTCTGCCGATCACTACAAGATCGATCGCGCACGGCTGATGTCGGACCTTGCGGGCGTCATCAACGGGTTCCGCAAGAACGAAACCGACATGCCGGGCGTTTCGAACTCGGTCGTGGACGTCCTGGATCGCGGCTGGCACTACGCCACGCTCTTCTTTGGCGAGACGCAGATTAGGACCGGGCACATTCTCGTGGCCGGGCTGAAGTCGAATGATATTCGCCGCGCTCTCAACAATCTCTCGAAGGAATTCGCCAAGATCAATGTCGATGCCTTGGCTGCGGAGCACCGCGCGGTCTGGTCCGGCTCCGAGGAGGAGAATCTCCAGCCAATGGATGGTTCGGGCCTGCGCGCAGCGGGCACGCCGGGTGCCGAGGCTGCCAGCGGACCGAAGGGCACCACGCCGCTTGACCGCTATTCGCAGGATCTCACCGCCAAGGCCAAAACCGGCGAGATGGACCCGATCCTCGGCCGTGACAACGAGATCCGCCAGCTCATCGACGTCTTGATGCGACGCCGCCAGAACAACCCGATCCTGACCGGCGAGGCCGGCGTCGGCAAGACGGCGGTCGTGGAGGGCTTTGCCCAGAGGATTGCCGCAGGCGAGGTGCCTCCGCCGCTCAAGAACGTCCGCCTCTGCGCGCTCGATATCGGGCTCATGCAGGCCGGCGCCTCCATGAAGGGCGAGTTCGAGCAACGCCTGCGCTCGGTCATCGACGAGGTGCAGGGCTCGCCGACGCCGATCATCCTGTTCATCGACGAGGCGCACACCCTGATCGGCGCCGGTGGATCGGCCGGCACGGGCGATGCCGCCAATCTCCTCAAGCCTCCGCTGGCGCGCGGCACATTGCGGACCATCGCCGCGACCACCTGGTCGGAATACCGGCAATATATCGAGAAGGACCCGGCGCTGACCCGCCGCTTCCAGCCGGTCCAGGTCGACGAACCGGACGTCGAAACCTGCTGCGTGATGTTGCGCGGCATCCTTGGCCCGATGGCGAAGCACCACAAGGTCCGCATCTCGGATGCCGCGATCGTCGCCGCCGTCAACCTTTCGCATCGCTACATTCCCGCCCGCCAGTTGCCGGACAAGGCCGTGAGCCTGCTCGACACCGCGGCGGCGCGCGTTGCGATCAGCCAGAGCGCGACGCCCGCGATGATCGAGGACACCCGCGCCAGCATTGCTGCGCGCGAGGCGGAACGCTCAGGGCTCGCCAGCGACACTGATCTCGGCGTCGACGAGAAGGAGCAGATTGCCGAGATCGAGACGGACATCGCGGCGCTGAGGGACAAGCTCGCAAATCTCGAGTCCGAATGGGTCCGGGAGAAGTCACTGGTTGACGAAATCCGCAGCATTCGCGAGATCCTGGCCGAGCCGAAGGACGAACCCGATCTGGACGGCAAGCGGTCCGAGCTGCGGACGAAATTCGACGCGCTGGAAGCCATTCATCCCGAGCAGCGGATGATCTATGCACATGTCGACGAGCAGTCGGTGGCCTCCGTGGTGTCCGACTGGACCGGTATCCCGGTCGGCCGCATGGTCCGCGACGAGATCGAGACGGTGCTCAAACTGCCGGAAATCTTGGGCCGCCGCGTCGTCGGACAGTCGCATGGCCTTGAGATGATCTCCAAGCGCATCGAGACCAACCGTGCCAAGCTCGACAATCCGAACAAGCCGATCGGCGTGTTCATGCTCGCCGGCCCCTCCGGCGTTGGCAAGACCGAGACCGCGCTCGCGCTGGCCGAGACGCTCTACGGCGGCGAGCAGAACATGATTGTCATCAACATGTCCGAATTCCAGGAGGCGCACACCGTCTCCTCTCTGAAGGGCGCGCCGCCCGGCTATGTCGGTTATGGCGAGGGCGGCAGGCTCACCGAGGCCGTGCGCCGCAAGCCCTACAGCGTCGTCTTGCTCGACGAAGTCGAGAAGGCCCATCCCGATGTACACGAGATCTTCTTCCAGGTGTTCGACAAGGGCATCATGGAAGACGGCAACGGGCGTCGCATCGATTTCAAGAACACCCTGATCATCCTGACCACCAATGTCGGGACCGAGATGATCATGGGCCTGTCGCGCGATCCGAAATACCGCAACGCGCCGGAAGAGCTCGCGCAGATGCTGCGTCCAGAGCTGCTCAAGGTGTTTCCACCGGCGCTGCTCGGCCGCATGGTCGCGATCCCCTATTATCCGCTGTCAGACAGCATGCTGGGCGGCATCGTCCGCCTCCAGCTCGACCGCATCGGCCGCCGCATCCGCGACAACCACGACGCCGCGTTCTCTTACGATGATGCTGTTGTCGAACACATAGTTTCGCTGTGCAACGACCCGGATTCCGGCGGCCGCATGATCGACAACATCGTCACCAACACGCTGCTGCCCGCGCTGTCGCGCGAATTCCTCAACCGGTCGCTGGCCAAGGAGGAAATCAAACAGGCAAGGGTGGGGACTGCAAACGGGATTTTCGTTTATGCGTGGGAGTAGTCTGATCGAAACCGAATTCCAAAATCTTGCGGAGCTACGTTCCGATTCGCGCGAATCGGATCAATCACTCGAGGGACGGTTCATGACAATGCTCGAATAGGTCTGCCCAGATTCAGCTCTGCAGAAGTAGTACGCGTTTCTTAAGCGTGGCTGGGATTGCAGAGCCTTGTCCGGTCCAGCCTAGCGGCGAATGGAGGCTATCTTGTCTAAGAGCGATCCGGGAAAACTTAAGAACGCCGTAGATGACGCACTCAAGTTCATAGATCTACTTAAACGAAATAACCATGAGGTTCCGCCTCAAATAGAGATAATCCTCAAGGCAATGAGAGAAGGTGCCGAGATTGGAATGTCCGCGGAAGAGGCGTCTCAGCACTTTGCACAATTTTTAAAGGATATGGACCGAGAGTGTAAGCTGAGTGAACAAACGACTGGTGAAGACCCCTATGTGTGTCTCGCAAGAAGGGACAGAACGGAGGGCTCGCTTGGTTATGCTGGAAGAGTCAATGCGGTCTTAAATCCGCACAACCCGGTATCAGTCATTGCGATACACTGGAGGAAGAAGACGCGTTCGGGATGGGCATGCGTGTGGGATGAAGTTAGAAACGGTAGTCCATCCGGCTTATACCGCAAATGCTTCATCAAGGAAGGGAGCCTTGGACATCTACCCAAGAGCAGTCCTTAGGCTCTTAGAGGAGTCATTAGATCGAGGGACTGCCGGAGCACTCTCATTTCAAAATTCTGCCATGAACGCAGTAGCGCTTAAGTTGGCCCGCGTTCTCACCTCTCTATCTGGCTCTAACTCAATCATTTTCGCGAGGTCGGAACAGCCGTTGATGGTGTATTCGTCGGAGCCGGGCTTTTTGCAGGCGCGTGGCGATCTTGCCGCTCGCATTTTCTCCAGCAAAGCCTCGGCCGCTACGGCGTCATTAATAAATTGCCTTCGGCGTTCAAGTCGAGCTTGAGGTACGTTTCTCCATGTCTCTCGGTTTCCCCGAGCGCTTGCATCATAATGGTTCAGCTTTCGAGGCAACGGGCCGCGGTCAGAACCCCTGCTTATTCAGGAACTGAATCAGGTCGTTGGTTGCTTCGCGTCGAAGCTTCTCGGTGCCTCCCCCGACATGGGCGCGCCGATGGTCATGCAGTGCCGGCGCTACCAGTCAAACACGTCTGCCGTTTTCAGAACGTTGGGCCTTGAGCGACGGCCATCGTGATCGCGCCGTTCTCTTCCTGAAAGCCCTTGGAGGCAGAGTAGTTCTCGGCTTTCGCCAGGAGACGCTGCGGCGACGTCATCTCGACGAGCGCGGCAGACTTCTGCTATCCTGTTCGACGTCGGATACGGGTGTCTCATGGCCGCATGGTGCGTCAGGCGCGGCCGGACCGGCGGGCCCCGCGATCCCGCGCGATCCGCTGGGCGCCGCCGCGGCCTACACCGCGGCCATGCCATCTCCACACGGTCGAAGGGGCGCCCGATATTTATCTGGTCGAGCAGCTATAGGCTCGCTCCGCGAACTGGAGCGCGAGGCCGGGGCGACGCCTAATGCCCTTACTTCACGTTTTGGAAGTATGGCGGCCGGGCCAAGCCGGTGGGCGTGGACCAGGGCTTGCTAATTCCCGGAAAACTACCGAGGATAAGGAGCTTTTGCGAATTGAACCGGCTGGTTTCCGTTAATCCTTTATATCCTTTCCGTTTTCGTTATTTGGTTTTGCTGATATTTTACAGGCCTCTGCATTTCATGGACAGGAACGGATGCCGCCCGCTTTTTTGCCCGGCCAATCGATACCGATGACGGGATTTTTTACGAAGGCGGGATTCCTGCGCCAGCAGCCGGCGCCGGAGCTCGAACGTCGCCTCGGCTACGCGCAGGGCCGCCTGGTAAACGGCTGGTGGCTGCTATTCCTGGAGCAAATGCCAACACCTAACGATTTTGAGTTCATGGGATACTCCTACATGTCCGGCGGAATGGCGCAAGGGCACGTGCGCCCTGGCCCGACGGCCGAGCAGCACTTGAAGGCTGGCAAGTTCGACGTCTTCGGGATGAAGCGGCGTACGATCTTGCAGACGTTTCGGCTGTCCGGACCCGATCGGCTTGCCAAGGTCGTGCCGGTCGCAGACCAAAGTGGGGCGATGCCCTATCCGTCCGGTACAGGGGTTCCGCAATGGAAGCTGATCCAGCCCTTGAAATTCAGGGTGGTGGGGGAGATCGGCCCCGGGCGGATCTACTCGGGCGACTATTCCTAGCCGTTCCAGAGCTTATCGGTCGTGACCGGCCTCGCCGGGTCTTGGGTTGACGGGAGTTATTTCGATGACCATCTCGGCGTCACCCACGCTCTACGATGATGTCTTCTATCCCGGCCGGGCTTACGAACACACCCATCCCAATCGCCTCGCGACCTTGGCCAGCCTGTACGGCATGAGTCCGCCTCCGGCGGAACATTGCCGTGTTCTCGAACTTGGCTGCGGCGTCGGCGGAAATCTCCTGCCCCTCGCGTTTCAGTATCCAGAGAGCGAGTTCGTAGGGATCGACCTGAGCGGAGTGACCATCGAGCGGGGCCAGCGCAATCTCGCCGGCCTCGGGCTTACCAACATCAAGCTGCTCCATTGCGATATCTTGGAAGTCGATCCGTCGTTCGGGCAGTTTGATTACATCGTCGCCCATGGCGTCTATTCCTGGGTGCCGGCATCGGTCCGCCACAAGATGATGGCCATCTTCAAGGCGCATTTATCTCATCAGGGAGTAGCCTATGTCAGCTACAATGCGCACCCCTTCTCCCACGTCCGCAATCTCGCACGTGACATGATGCTGTTTCATACCCGCCATCTCAGCGAAATGCAGCAGAAAG
Organism: Bradyrhizobium sp. AUGA SZCCT0182; assembly: GCF_018130185.1. Taxonomy (NCBI): domain Bacteria; kingdom Pseudomonadati; phylum Pseudomonadota; class Alphaproteobacteria; order Hyphomicrobiales; family Nitrobacteraceae; genus Bradyrhizobium; species Bradyrhizobium sp. AUGA SZCCT0182. The sequence goes on from NZ_JAFCLY010000005.1 coordinate 234,845, forward strand.
TGGCGCAGGCGCGTGCGATAATGAAGTTTCTGAGTGAGGGCTCCAAGGCTGATACCGTCCATGGTGCGATCATGCGCGAGCAATACACACGCGTCGCCAAGATGATGGACGAAGTGCTGTTTCACGACGATCTCAACGAGAGTGCGGAAGCGTTCCTTCTACATCAGGTCGTGGAAGCCGCCGAGCAACATGGCCTGCAATATCTCAGCGACGCCGAATTTTCTCGGAGAAACCTGGCGGGATACTCGGAGGAGGTTCGCGCCGCACTACAGAGATTCCCGGATGACGAATTCGCGGCGCGCGACCAATATCAAGATTTCATCGACGGCTTCGGGTTCCGTCGAACGCTACTTTGTCACGACGATGTGCGCCTCCGGCGGACACTCGACATGAACTTCGCAAGCCGCTTCTATCTCTTGGCGTCGACCGATCCGGTTACGACCGAATTCTGCCTGACGGACCACTCCGATATGGAGTTCAAGACGCAGGAAGGAAGCTCGCTCCGTGTTTCGCATCCGTTGCTGAAATCAGCCTATCTGTGCCTTGGTCGAGCGTGGCCGTCCACGTTGACACTCGACCAATTGGTCGAGGAGGCAGGCCGCCAACTGGAGATCGCACATGCGGGGCTTCCTTCGACGCAGGATGTGCAGCTGCTTGTCGAAGCCATGTTTGTGCTTGCTTGTAGCGGAGAGGTGAATTTCTTCCTGTCCCGTCCGAATGTGGCGAGGATTGTCAGCGATCGGCCTCTCGCCAGCCCCGTTGCTCGCCGGCAATCCGAAAGCGAGACCATGGTGACGAACATGCTGCATCAGACGGTGCGGCTTGAAGATCAGAGAGGATGCGAGATCCTTCAGCTACTTGATGGATCGCGAGGATTCGATGAACTCGTCGACTTGATTTGCCGAGATTGTGCGCGGCTTGAGCATAATGACGACCCTCAGCAGACACTACAGCCCGATCGGGAAGCCGTATCGAGACGACTCCATCAGTTTTTGCAAACGGCCGCCAAGCTGGGATTGTTGATCCGTTAGCCGTACGGGATAGTTAGCGCTACGATCTGCGGACGGGCTCTGCGCGGGTGGTGTTGTAGCCAACCGGGTCAAGAAAGGTGGTATCGTAGCAAGTTGTGTTCTCGTCAGCCCATGTATGTGCCCGTTTGCTGACGTCAACGCGTTGAGCGGATCACGAGCGTCATCGCCCGCGGGATTTGCAAATCCCCCTCGGCTTTACTCGCCAGCCGGAAGCCGCCCAACATAGCCAGACAACAGCCACATGCCTGTCACCTGATCTCGAAGGGCAAAAACGAACGGCTTATCGAAGCTGATCAGGTTCGGTTCGGCCGAAGCTGCAGCGATAGACCGTCCGTAAACGGCAGTCGCGGCTGCAGCCTGTGATCCTTGCTCGTCAATTTTGAAATATATTTTCTGCAGCACCCCATCGAGATGAATGGGTCTCTTTGAAAGAGGCAAGAATGTTCCGCTGTCTGCGAAGGCGGCCCCCAGCCCCGTCGAATTAAGAGACGACATCAAGCTCGAACTTTTCCGCAAGACCATGCGCGGGAGTATGACCTCCATGCGAGCTGGCCGATAATCGGTCTGGTTCAGCCAGTTTTCAATGTCTGTGAACTCCGAAAAAGCCGCAGGTGTATCACGCGTTGTTACGAGCGTGAGCGAAAACCGAGAAGACTTGTATGGGAGGCTGATTGCGGCAATTCGACCCTCGAGACGGGCTGCCGCTGTTATCGTACCTCGCATCATCGGCGCCTTTTCTACCGTGCCGTCCGCATTATGAAAAAGCGCCAACTGAGTGCGAGCCTTATCGAAGCTTGTAGCCCAATCGTCTTTGAAATAGAGAGCATTCAGTACGACCATTCCACTGTTGCCGATACCATTATCCACAATTTCTCCGATGAAACCTCGCGTCTTCTCCGATACCCATTGGTTGATGAATTGAACTGTAGACGCATCGCTGAGTGATTTAATCCAAATCTCGGGCCCGCTTGAGCGCATCCGGGAAATGGTGTTTGGGTCGGGCTCGATTTTCGAATCAAGCGCCGCGGCGTTGGCAATCGAACAAGACCCGTCTGCACCCGCTATGCCTGAAATTGACTGTAGGAATTCCTCGAGGTCAAGGTCGGCGCGTCGACTGCTATCATAGCCGAGAGTAGCCTGGGCCGTCTCGCGAAAACGCTGGCTCGCACCCAAACTGACCAAGGCAATGGCTGCGGCAGCACCGGCCGGCGAGACGACGATTACGTCACCATTTGAACTCTGCAAATGCCGCATAAGCGAGATGGAAAATTTGCTCTGTGCGAGTGAGGTGCGCTCAGCGAAGTTCGACCTAGCGCTTGTGGTGCTCACCGCAAACGCTAAAATTACTGCACATACCAGCGCTAGATGACGCGATATCAAATTTGGCTTCTGATACATAATAGACTCATCGGACGGGGAATACGCTGCACACGCGGGGTTTTAACAAATCTTCATTGCAACCGCGGTCAGTTCATGGCTCACACAGCCCAGCGCTCGTTCTAGGGTCGGAAGTCTTGAAATCTGCTGCCGATGGCGAAGCAAAAGATCCCCTTTCTGGATCGGCCTCTTCTTCGACAGCCGGTAGTCCGTATTCCGGCGGCCCCAGCCCCCACGAGGCTTAGATCAGACTGGAGTTCTGTCCAGATTGGCACTTCACGAGATAGCTGATCGATTGAGGCATTTGTCGGAGCTGGCGACTTCAAGAAAAAAATCTAAGGGATGGATATGCGGATTGCAAGGGCGACCTTCGGTTGGTGAGCAAGGGGATACGCAGTCGACACTAGGCCAGCCATCCAGGAGTAGCTGAGAAACGGAGGTCAAAATATACAGCAGATTGTATAAAATACGAGTTCGCACCTTTATTCCGATAGCGCGATTAAGAAAGGGCCATGCGCTTCGATTCAGATGACGCGTAGTGGGCTTCCGAGGTTCTAGGCGCAAGTGACACGAGAAGCGGCGCTGTGATAGGGCTATGCGGACGAGGGCATAGTGTGGCGGACGGTATGGAAAACTGGTCAACCAAGCCAATTGCGGGGCGCTCACGAGATTACGACGGCAATTAATTTGGAAGGGCTGGCCTTAGTGTCAGCCGCTGCATCTCGGATGTGATGACACGTCGGAGGACGAGCTTGCGGAGGAAGTGCTTCGGCTTCGAAATTTCCCGCACGGATGTCTCGATCTTAGCCAGATGTGAGCTTTCAGGCGTTAAAGCGCGAGCTTAGTTTCGGGAGGAATAGCACCAAGGCGCATTACTCCGATTTCTTGTTTGTCGTTTGACTTACGTCGGTGATCGTCTTTGTCGGATCGGAGTCATGGATGGGACCGTCTTCTGGCCGCCACGCTCGCGGATAACCACGATCCATGATCTTGATCGGCAATTCTTCGCCTTCCAAATATTCGACGCTAGCAGACTTGGCTGGCTTCAAGTTAGGAGGCACAGGTGCTCCCTTTTTTGCCAGGGCTTCCCGTTCGACGGGCTTCGGATCGAACGTACCGGCCTTCTTCCGGCGAGCGATCTCAAGATCTATGCTTTGCATGTCTTGCTCGCATTCGTCAATTTTAGCTAATCGCTGGTCTTGATGGATCAAAGCATCCTCACTCGCGTTTCGGCGGAAGTTCTTTCGCTCACGTTGAATTTCCGCAATTTGATGCTGAGCGAATGCTCGTTGATGCACGAGCATTTGGTCGGAGAGCCTCCTTATGCGTGAATTATCCAATGTCGTGCTCCATAACGTTTTCGAAATCAAATCAGCTGAAGTAAGTCGTGTAGTACTTATAAGCTCGCATCTGCTGAAGGCGCGCCTGGTGCTCGTCAATTGATGCCTACTACAATTATTGAAACCAATGATAGAAACATTGCCACCGTCCTTAAGTCTTGGCAATTGTTAAGTAGATGTGGCACGTTTCTGATGCCGCCGACCATGGAACGACGAGGTCAAGGCACGGATCGCTGACGCAGTTTGCCGCGTGCAACCGCTGGAAAGGTATCAGAGGCTACGATACCGCCGTCTCATTCCATGCCCCCTCCGTGTTCAACTCGTCTGGATGTTTGTCCGCTCATCCCTACGTATAAGTTACGGGCCCTTTGAAATTAGTGAATGGAGCGGCTCTCGCCGGCCCATTGGTGTTGTCGCAGGTTGCAGGACTCCACCAACAATCGCGTCATTCACTCTGGCTTTCGCCGTGCCCTCGCAGAGCGGCGTCGAGGCAGTTGATCAAGGTTTCTCCGGCGAAGGGCTTGGCAAGGACACAGAATGCTCCCGCCTTCATAGCTCGCGCGCGAGCGCCGTCGATGCGAAGAGCCGTAATGAAAATGAAGGGCAGGCGGCGTCCCTCGGCCAGCAAGTGGGCCTGCAGATCGAGGCCGCTCATGGCCGGCATCTGAACATCGGTTATCACGCACGAGGTGTCGTTCAGGTGAGGCGACCCCAGGAATTCCTCAGCCGACGCGAAAGCATGAACGAGGTATCCAAGCGACCTCACGAGATTGTAGGTCGCGGCGCGAATTGATTCGTCATCGTCCACGATTCAAATGACGGGTGGGTTGGGCAAAGCACTCCTTCCTGACTGCAAGCAGATGCGTACTGCCACAAGCCGCTCTATGGCAGAGTGCGACGCAAATCAGGAGTGGAGAATCATACTTAGGTGTGCGAGCGCAGGCCGATTACCTATCGTCCACCGGGCGCTGCGGCGTCCGCCGCGCCGAAGTTTGAGCATCTGGGCCATCTTCATCGGTTCGGCCACCGATTTCGTGGGCGCAAGAACGAGCTCAGTCTAGCCATGGAATGGCGAGAACTCGGCTACGGACGGCCGCACGGCAACCCACCACACTACCGTGGAGGCGGCCCAGCCGCAATCGGGAGGGCAGCCTGGATAGGTGTCGCCAATCGGGTCCAGGACGCCTTTGACGGCAGGGACAGCGTCAGTCCGAAGGGGGCGCCAAACGGCGGATCCTGACTGGCGGCGGCACGGGCGCGCTCGCGGCTGCGAATCGGCGCGGTCCTGCATCCAGCCGTGCTCGTCGCGCCGCGGGGGTGGCGCTGGCTTTCTGGAGGACAGAGATCGCCCAGCGGCGTGCGTTCGAGATCCATAGTCGTCGGCAAGGCGTGCGCCTGCGGCCTCGAGGAACGAGCTGGGATAATGACCTCGAAGATTTCGGGCGCACCGAAATACGCGTGGGAGTTCGAGAAAGGCGGTCGGGAACTGAAGGTGCGTGTCGAAGGCCAGATGACTTACAACGCTTACATGCCTGAAGCTTGGGCAAATTTGGCGTTCTCAACTAAGCCACCGGGGCCGAAACAGACCAGCGCGAACATTTGGCATGAACGACGAGAACCACTCCAGAGCGATGGCGGAAGTGGCTGCCAATGCGGCCTACGTTGTGGGCTATAGGCGTTGCGTCATCAAATCCGAGGGCGGCTTTTCAAACGACCCCACGGGGGGCCAATCCGCATTTCTCAAAGGTAGACGACGAAGGCGAGGTGGCGCTCGCCGACTATCTACGGCGTCGAGCTCCGACCGGCGACCACCTGACGCTGGTGTTGGGGCAGGGCGGCTGTCGCGTGCGCCGGATCGGCACGAACGAGGAGGTGTTAACCTGGGAAGTTGGCGAAAGACTGGTCTTGCTGTCGCAACGCGAAGCTGCGGAGCTCGCTCAACCCCGGCACGACCGGCAGGTTCGCGCGTGCGCGCCGCGGGGCAGCACGCGATCTGCTTACTGAAAGTGGGTTTGATCGGCTTGGGCGGCACGGGGCCGGTGCTGGTCCAACAATTGGCCCGGCTCGGCGTCCGCGACTACGTCCTGATCGATCCCGACGCGGTCGAAACCACGAATCTGAACCGACTCGCAGGCGTTGGCGCGGCCGACGTTGGCGCCGCCAAGATCGATGTCGCCGAGAGGGAAATCCGCGCGTGCTCGCCCACGGCCCCGGGGCGCGGCCTGAGAGCCGACGTTGTCGATCAGAACACCGCCGCCGAGCTGACCGGCGTCGACTTCATCTTTCTCTGTATGCGAGCTGGGCCGTCGCCTGCCAGCTCGCCTTGCAGCACCTCGTGACTACAATCGACATGGGTGTGAGCGTCACGGTGCGCGACGGCGTCACCCATATCACCGGTCGCGTGCAGATGCTGGCTTCGGGGCTGCCGTGTCTGACATGCACGGGATCGGCCATATCGGCCCTGAAGCCGGTCTTGGCGGCCCCATCGCCTTCGTCGAGGACGGCGGCCGATCTCAACAGCAACGAACTCAACTGCACGGCGCTCGCGCAGAGCGCCTCGCGAGCCGTGGCGGGAGATGTATTCGATTTCAGTGAGTAAGGCAGAGTAGGTAAGGCAGAGTAGGTGTAAGTAGGATATTGTAGAATATTGATGTTAGCATGCCGTTCGACCAGTTCTTATCGGAATATTCCTTGATGAATCTACTACCGTTTTGATCGAGCTGACGAGAAGGTTCGGCGCTCTTGAACCGCTTTAGGAAGCGTCTTCGTGTGTTGCAAAAATAAACCTAGTCGGGTTTGCGCTTTCGTCATTGAAGACAGCAGCGGTCAGCGCCCGGCCATAAACCGCTCCCGTATCAATATTCAACCGATTTATATCCTGGTCGGGAACGCCGCTTTGAGTCGGCGTATGACCGTGGACAACGAGTCGTCCGTAATCTTTGTCGCTTAAGAGAAACGGCTTTCGGATCCACATAAGGTCGCGCGAACGCTGTTGATCCAACGGCCTCTCAGGATCGACGCCCGCGTGAACAAAGAACCGCAGTCCGTCATCGTGGGAGAGAGGCAGCGTACGGATCCATTCTATATGTGGAGCTGGAAGTTCTGACGCGCAAGAAGCTTGGTAGCTACGTAGTGTCGCGTCTCCACCATTTGAGAGCCAGTGCACCTCGGCGTCATTACCGTCGAGGGCGGCAAGTAACAGATCCTCGTGGTTGCCACGAAGGAAGACAAACTCGTCGGGTGACCATCTTTGTAGTTGGAGCAGGAAGTCGATGACCCCGCGACTATCGTGGCCTCGATCGATGTAATCACCGAGCAGGATGAATTTCGATTTTTGCGCTCCCGCGTCGCGCTCGCATAGTTCGACAAGGCGTTCAAGCTGGTCTCGGCAGCCATGCACGTCCCCAATTGCGTAGATGTTGGTCACGCGAGCTCCTCACCATGACCATGGTTAGAATTGCGATTTAGTGAGGTAGGAAATTGCCAGCAAGTATCCATAAATCGACACAACAATTACACAATCGGCCGATGTCAAGGGCCGAAGATCGAGCAGCTAGGTTCAAGCCTAGGCATCATGCAGCGCCTTTATCAGGGCGGAACCGAACGAAAAACGGATGACGGAACTGGCCGGTCGGCGTGAATTGCATGCAGCTCACTTCGATGACCTGTCCCACCAATTTGTTGGCCTTGGCTTCCCCCCATAGCAGCTGGCGCTCGGCTTCTGTGAAGCCGGCACCCACAGCACCCTTGTCGGTTGTGACGTAGCCCAGCCGGCCAAGATGTTTACCTCGACCCTCGGCGAAACCAGTGATTGCCACGTCGTGCGTTTCTTCTGGTTTCACCTTGATCCAGCGGTCGCCCTGACGAAGCACCAATCCTTCTAGCCCAGCTTATTGGCGCGCTGGAGCTGAGCGAGAATGTCGTCGGCACTGGGATTGGTGAGATAGCCACAACTTAGGCGCGGATCGAGTGGTTCGAGGCCGTACAAGTGTTTGCTTTCAATGGAAGGGGTGTCGCCCCTAAGGAACTTAGTCCGAGTCGCTCTGATCGTGCCGCCGTGAGTGCCGAATCTCGCAGTCATGGGGGGCGCCCCGCTGCCACGCTGGAATGTTGTAAAGCGGCTTGTGGGCACGGCTAAGCCAGCCCAGCTCGTTATGCCAGAGGGCGCGGACGCCATCAATTTTTAAGGTGAGTAACCAATTGCCGGTTAGTCCTTTGCCATTCCAGCCTTGCGGTTTATTGATTTCAACCATTTTCATTCCGATTGATCCATGCCTGCACGTCATCAGCTGCATTTTCTGAGCCAATCAAGGCTGAGCAAGAGAGTGCATACTGAGACTACCGACGGGGTGGCCTTCACTGATCAGGCGACGATGCGACGTTCGACGCGCGCCTCGTCGGCATAGCGTGACAAAGGCATGGATGAGATGAAATGCCTGTCGCGCTCGATCGGCAGCCCTAGCGGCCCTCTGACTGCCTTCAGCTCGGCCAACGAGGCGTAGCCCAGTTCAGGAGATCCAAGGCCCAGGTCACATAAGCCGAAGAGGCGGTCGGGGTCGTCGGGATCGATTTCGCTAATGAGCCAGGTGGCATTGGTGTCAGGTGTGAAAAGCTTGACGACCGGATGGTGGTCAAGGTCGCCGGCGAGGGCATTCGCTAAGAGCTGGTCGAGGTCTGCGTCGGTGAGTAAGTCCGGAATTTTCATTTGGCCATCTCCCGCAATCCGATGCCTGAGATGGATTCCGTGCTGCGTTGGAAATGTTGCGTCCGAGGAGCGGCACAAGTGGGCAAGGGAAGAGTGAGAGTGAAAGTGAGAGTAGGTGGCGTCTGCGTTGCAGACGAAAAGGGGGAAATGTAATAGGTGGCTCGCCAGCTGATCCGCAGCTGTTTCGGGCTCATTCTTGAGTTAGGAGGTGAGCGTTTGGCCGCATGCCGGTCAGCCGGGAAAAGTGGGATTTTCCAGTGCCCGGTCTCCAAACTGAAACCGGGCACGAATGAAAACGGCCTACCTGGTCACGGATGCGTCAGATATCGCCGTTGCCGCGGCTTCCATTCTTCGCCTTGCTAGTGCGAGTTGTGGGAGATGAAGCGCGTGGCTTTTCTGTTGGATTACCGTTGGGCGGATCGGGTTGCGTGTACTCCGCCATAGCTAGATGAAAGACGCGTTCGAAATCACAGTAGCGCGCCCATAGCTGCTTGGCGAGGTCGACCGCGCCGGCTTGGCGGATGGCATCGATGACGGTTTCGAGAGTAATGGCTTGGAAACGAACCCGGTCGTCGGCCAAGTCGTCCTCCGGGATGAGCTCATTCGCGTAGCAGCGGAAGGCGGCGTGGACGCGGCGATTAAGACGGGGCCCGATCGCAACGAACATAGCGCGGGGTGTAACACCTTCACGGACAGCCAAGGTTGCGACCATATGTTCGCGCCAGAGCTGCTCCAACGCGAGGGAGCGGAGCGAAGCAGCGTCGGGGTCGACGAAAAGACCAACTTGGCGTGAGCTTTCGTCGTAGCGTTCTCGCCACCTTGCAGCCGGTCCTTCCATTGCTTCAGAGTACTTGACCTCGATGAAGACGGTACCCTGCTCGCCTTCGGGCGTGATGACTTCGATTGCGAGATCGAACGCTGTCCCATCATTGAGGAAACGTTCTTCTCGACGCCCTGGCGACGTTTCGAAGCGGATTGCCACAACATCGTTGACGAAGTTGGGCAGAAGTTGCCGGAAGACGGCTGAGGCGACCTTGAGGTCCATGGCTAACGGCGCGAATACGTTGAACGCAAGAGGCATTGAGCTTAGCGCGTTACCGAAAAGTCGTTCCTCGTCGTAGCAAGCACCTTCTTCGCGCATGATCAGTTCATGTCGGACGAACGTATGAATGGCCGGTGAGAGGAAATTTCGGCCGGCATGGGCCGCTTCGCGGGACAGCAATGACTCTAGCGGGAGTAGGATTTGCCCCTCAGCATCGGACCGAACATGAAGCCCCGTAGCGATATTATTGTCCTTCAACCAGAGGCGCTGTAGAAGGCGAGCGGCCGCACGAAACCGAGTGTCGATAATACAGTCGACCCCATGGGCCTTGAGAAGCGACTGCGGAACAAGCGGGATGCGCGGCAGAGCCGGCGCAGCATAAGAAGCGGACATATGAGTCTCCAAGCACATCAGCGTGCGAGGGAGATTCGTGCAGGCATGGATGAAGTTTACCCATCGGAGCGGTAATCGTTCGGCGTGATCGAACTTACTGGAATTCGTTGGATCGCATGGGCCAAAACGAATGCTCAGGGAGAGCGGAGGCAGAGCGGAGTAAGGAAGAGGAAGAGGAAGAGGAAGAGGAAGAGGAAGAGGAAGAGGAAGAGGAAGAGGAAGGCAGAGTAGTCTGTCTGCAGTGGCAGACAGTAAGGGTAAATATAATAGTGCCGTCGGCAGCTAGGAAGCATCGGTGGCGAGCTGATTCTCGAGCTAGGGGGTGAGCGTTTTTTTTCCGAAGCCCTGCGGCCTTGCGACGGCCAGTGTCGTACAGCGGTTCGGCCGTTTTGCCTGGCTCTGCCCGCCTTGCGTCATGTTACGCTGATGACCATCCTCCGTAGGTCTCGCCAGAAGAATTTTCGCGGTGACTACAGAGGAAGGTTTGACTTGATGTTAGGTTTGTCAAACGGGCGTTCACTAGCAGACGGTAGGTGGTGGCGCCGGAGCCGACGCGGAGGGAGTTCGCGGAAAATAATTCCCAGTCAAGACAGTAGCAACTCTCTTGAGGTCTCATACTCCTAGCGTTTCGAAAGAATGGCTTCCTCAACGCCACGGTGTGCCGAGTTAAGCGCTCTTGTAGACCTGACACCTCGCAGCCCGAAGGCTCCATTGTAGATATTGCTGACCTTGCCCCACGGGCTTAATCCAGTTTGAAGTTCCCTCTGGCCCACGACGAGGACCAGAGCATGAAGTGCAGTCGTTTTACGGAAGAGCAGATCATCGAGATCTTGAAGGAGCACGAGGCCGGGGTTTCGGTGGCCGATCTTTGCCGCAAGCACGGCGTCAGCGACGCCAGCATTTACAAGTGGAAAGCCAAGTTCGGCGGGATGGACGTCTCCGAGGCCGAGCGGCTGAGGACGCTGGAGGACGAGAACACGAAGTTGAAGCGGCTCCTGGCCGGTGCCATGCTGGACAACACGGCGCTGAAGGACCTCTTGAGAAAGAAGTGGTGACGCCCGCGGGGAAACGGAAAGCTGTCGTCCATCTGCGAGAGGCATTCTCGGGATGAGCGAGATATCGGACGAGACCCGGGCCGATGATTCCAACCTTCGCCAGCTCATGAGGGCGATAGCCCAGGAACGTCACCGCTTCGGCTACCGACGGCTGCATGTTTTGCTCAAGAGGACGATCGGGACTCGGGCGCCGATGCTGGTTCCGATGATCCGAACGACCGGTGGTCGCTCGACTTTGTGTCAGACCAACTCACCGACGGCCGCCCCTTCCGCATCCTAACCGTGGCCGATGATTGTACCCGCGAGCGTCTGGCCGCTGATAGCCGACACATCGCTCTCTGGCATCCGCGTGGTGCGGGAACTGGACCGGCTGATGATCGAGCGCAGCAAGCCCAGAATGGTGGTCAGCGACAATTGCACCGAGCTCACCAGCAATGCCATTCTCCCTGCGTCGACCAGAGCTGTATTGCATGGCACTACATGCGCCAGGCAAACCCATGCAGAACGGCCTCATCGAGAGCTTCAACGGTCGACTGCGGGATGAGTTGTTGAAGGAGACACTGTTCACGTCACTGGCCAAGCCCGCGTCGTGCTTGCATGCTGGAGGGCCGATTACAACGACGCGCGACCACACTCGCAGCTCGGATGGAGAACCCCGTCCGAGTTCGCCATGACCTGTCACCCGCGCCGTGATCTGGCGCTGCGCGATGCCGAGCTCCGCGCAAGGTCCCGTCGCTATCACCGCCCAACCAGGTAAATCCACCAGTCGGGGAGAACTCGCTGCGCAGCGCGTTTGGTGGCGTCAACACGCTGTTCCTGCTCAATTCGGTCACCGGTGACGAATTCACCCAGGCGATCATCACCCTGAACATTGCTCGGGAGTCGGGTTAGAGCGGGTGGTCTACCTATCGGTGCTCAACGCCGACCGCGCCGTGAACGTCCCGCACTTCGCGGTGAAGTCCGGCGCTGAGCGCTTGCCCGAGCAGATGGGCTTCAGCGCCACGATCCTGGGCCCGTCCTACTTCATCGACAACCAGGTCATGATCAAGGGCGTCATCCTCCACCACGGCGTCTATCCGATGCCGATCGGCGGCAAGGGCGTCGCCACGGTCGACGCTCGCGACATCGCCGAGGTCGCGGCGATCAGGCTGGGGGCAAGCTGCCGATTGAGACCATCAATCTGGTCGGCCCTGATACCCTAACGGGTTCGGAGGTGGCCGCGATCTGGTAGGAGGCTCTCGGCCGCAGCGGATGCACCTTCCTGAAGCCCAGATACCGCGACAGGCTCTTGTCGAACATGGAACGGGCAGAGCTTATTGCCCTCGACATCGACCATGCCAGACTTTGCAGTCAGATCAACGGTCGCAATCCTAGTAGCTTTCGAGGGTTCTGCCTCCTGATCGATCGTGCCGAAGCTAGCTAGCCAGCTGACCGTGAGCATCTGGCCGAGGCTGCCAGACAAGACGCCGTCAGAAGGTACCACTCAGTCCCCGGTTCCACGGGCAGAACGCTCCAATTGGCCTCGTTGACGGCCCCAGACGGTTCCCGTCTACGGTCAATTGCCGGCCGGCAGACAGGACGGCTTCCTCGGCAGCACGTTTTGGCTTTCTGACACCGGTCGGCCTGCCAACCAGCCGACGACCGCACCATAGTCGGCGAACGTAGGCATAGCGCGCGAAGACTAGCATATGCGGCCGGATCACTCTCTCCGCGGGAGGGGCTAACCAGTCCGCAAATGTCAAAGTCGCCCCCGGGACCGCCGGGTCTGCTCAGGCTAGATTTGCTGCCATTAACCGTGAGACTCCGATGGCAGACGTATTCGACACAACCGATCCCGTACAAGAGAATAACGCTCAGCATCATCGCACGCCTGCGCATGCAGCCGCCTCAAATGCGGCCGGCCCTGTGCGTGCGCAACGATCCTTCCACATGAAGGACTGGCGGCACGATCACGCGGTGCAGTTCGCGCATCAATTCGTCGAACGAGAGGGTGTAGTTGTGCTTGCGGACCGCTCGTTCGAAATACGCGGTGAATTGGCGAGGGCCGAGACCGCCGACGAGGTCTCAGAAGTTCTGCGCCTCCCGCGTTTGGATTTCAATGCCCTGCTCGATCGCTTGCGTCTCGGCGCAGCCGCCAGTGGTTATCGCGTTAAGGATGGGCTTCTCAAGGCCGCGCTTAATCAGGTCGTTGAGGTCCGCGCTGCTGCCCGCCGGTGCGAGATTATGGAGAAACTCTACGTAGAATTAAGCGACGAGCGGAAAGTCGCCGCTGATCTGGAATGGCTCAAATGGGGGAGCGTTTTCGACATGGATCCGGTCTTGTCGATCGCGATCACCAAGCATTTTGTTTGGCAACTGAAGCGGAAGGCGATCGGACTTCCAGTATACAGGCATCTTGCGCCGGTCATTTACAGCGCCCTCCAAGGGACTGGAAAGTCGACCGCTGTCCACAAGCTCGTCGAACCCCTGGAGGAAATCGGCGATTGCGTGATCCTCGTCGACCAACTGAGCGATTCACGTAGTACAGCGTTCGAGGATCTGTTCGCGTTTCTCGACGACCTCGGCTTTGCAAATGCAAAGCAGGCTGCCACTCTCAAAGCAATGACAACGGCCGACAAAATTCGCCAACGCAAGATGCAAACCTCGCAGATGCAAAATGTTTTACAGAGGTGCACACTGATCGCCACTTCGAACCGACCGATCAGCGAACTGATGCCTGATCCGACGGGCCACCGTCGGTTCCCAATGATGCCTTTCAGGAATGGCCAGGTTGACGCGGGTGGCGAGCCGCATGTGTGGCCGACCATTTCAGGACTTGATTCTCTCTTGCTATGGCGGTCGGTCCTGGCTTTCGCGCGCAGCCCCATCGAAGAAGTGGTCCCGCAACTGCTTGCGCATCAAGGCGCAATGGACCGCGATTCGAGCGTGTACCGCTGGCTCAAGAAAATTGACATTTCGTCGCCCGTTGTAAAAAGGCTGCGCACAAATCAAGGCATCGCAGTCCGCGATTTCTTCAATCTGTACGCCGAGCAAGCGGGCATTCAGAACGATGACCGCTCAGTTTCGGCTGCTTTTTTTCACGAAATGCAGCAAGCGATGAAGGAGGGCTGGTGCCCGGTCAGCTACAAGACTGCAAAAAATGGTCGGTTCTACGTCCCTAAGCCGTCGCCGGTCTCGGGAGGAATTATGAAGGATGCGCCACCGCTGTCACCGCTGTCACCGCTGTCACCGCTGTCACCCCTGTCACCCCTGTCACCCCTGTCATCCCTGTCATCACTATCACCGCCACGTCGCCCTGATGACGGGACAGAAAAATGATCGGAGGGGACAGAACCTCACGCAGCTTCAACATCGAATATCGACCGGACACATTTGAACGGGTCCGTGGACAGGTGACCATAGTCACCTTCATGAGAGGCCTCATCCGGCGCGGCCAGCTCTGCCGCAACCTCGCAATTTTCGGACCGTATGGGACCGGCAAAACTTCGTTAGTCCGGCTATATGCCAAAGCTCTTAACTGTGCCGCCCCGGTGAACGGATCGCCCTGCCACGATTGCAGAAGCTGCAATTCAGAGACGTCAGAAGGCTACGGACTGTTCGAATGCGATGTGGGCCGTGTAGATGCTGCAAAATGGGTTAGCGAGAAGCTCACATACACAATTCCCCGCAAAAACCGCGTGCTTTTCTTGGATGAGGTTCATCTGATCAGCGAGCGCGCGACCGCCGCGCTTTTGAAAATTCTGGAAGAGCCGCCGCCCAATGTCAGCTTTTGCATAGCGACAACGAATCCTTCTGAACTGAACAGCGCCTTCGTATCCCGCTTTAACAAATTCCGGGTTCATGCGCTTGACCCTAAAGATAGCGTTTTGCTTCTTGAGGAGGTAGCCGCGCGGGCTGGCCTCGCGGCCGAACGTAGCGCCCTCTACCTGATCGCCGGCAAAGAACTCGGGCATCCTCGAAGCCTGCTGTCCAAGTTAGAGGAAATCGGTGCCGAACACGACCACATCACCTTAGCCGTCGTGAAAGCCTTCCATGATCTGGAGGATTTGGATCAGGTCCGCGACTATTTTCTAGCTCTTTCGACCGGTAATGCTGCCGAGCAGGGCCGGGTGCTCTCGCGCTGGACGGCATCCTTACGACAGCAGGTTGACTGGATCCGTTTATTCCTGACGGCGACATATTTCAGTGAGATCCGCCACTCGGCACTTCTGACCGATACACTCATTAACACGATAGAGGAGCGCTCGCGGATCGTTCATCAGTTTCGCTCGCGGCTCAGTCTGGACGCCAGTCAGCTAGACGCTTTCTGGCAGCGGTTGATGAACCATTGGCAAGTATTTGAAGAGGAGCAAATCTCGCTCCGGTTGCGACGGGCTCGCTTCGAGTATTTGGCCAATGTCAACCCGCGCGCAAATGAATACTCGGGCGGCACGCCTAGTGCTCCGCCAGATGCCGCCTCGGCCCTCGAAGCGCCACCGACCAGGAGCGGCGTCGAAGTTTCTGAGTTTATCACGCTTGAAGACGTCCGGCGTGTCCTCAACGCCGTGAGCTTCTTTGCTCAACACCACGGCCAACTGATGAATATAGCTATCGATATTGATCCATTCGAGATTTCGAACAGTGACGATCCGGCTGCAGTGGCGGCGATTGATAATTTCTGTCTCGAACTCGAACGGCGATGTTCGAGCGATCTCAGCGGCATATGCGTGCTAGAACGCGAGGCTGAAGGCATCGTTGGCAGGATGGTTGGGCATGTCTCATCTGAGATACTAAATTCGGTGGTCCATTGGTGCGACGAATGGAATGCCCGCAATGGCACCGGCCGTGCGAACTGCCGGACGGCTGAGTCCGACGGATGGCGCTTTCATCATCGAGAAGCGTTCCGGCTTTGCGCTGGCTACGAAGATCCCGACAATACTGCTGACAGCCGCGAGGTCTTACGGGCTCTCCAGATCCCAGAAAAGGACTTCAGACAACCACGCGCGCTCGCAGAGCCGGTACGCTATTTCGGTCGACTGCGGGAGGCGGCCGTTCGCTCAGCTTGCGCGTACGATATGGAGCCCTTTTCAGCGTTCGATGAGAGCCGTCCCGAAATGCATCGCGCACGCTGGGAGCTGAAAGAATTCAAACGTCGAATTGCCGAGATCGCTCGGCGTCGCCAAAAGGTCGAGGAAATTGAAGACAGTCTAGAAGGTGATACCCGTCGCGAAGCGCTAGCGGCTTTACAGCAAAATTGGATTGGCCCTGCCGGTCAAAGCTTACGAAAGCGTCCATGGCAATGACCCTCGTCGCCGCCGTCGGTATCTCGCTGAATGACATCGATTTTCTCGCGAGCCCGAGTTTTGCGACCCCGCGATTCATTTACCGGTATCGTTCCGGAATTTTGAAGGCGAAGGTCCAAGCCGTGCTCGAAGCCCTCGCTGGTGAGAACGGCCGCATGCCTGTCAGCGCGTCGCCCGATCAATTTCGTATCTCTCAAGCGGGCGAAGGATTCTTTAAAACCTTCGTCATCTCATATTGGATCAATACTAAACCTGCCGCGGACCAGTGTCTGCTCGAGACCTTAACCATCTCAGGAGGCAATCCTTTTGTGGTGTTTGTACCGGTGACGGCTGCAATAAACGCCGAACTGGAGGTAAAAGCTGCTTCATCCTCCTGCGTCGTAATTGAAGAGCAGCCAATTTCTGCAGGCACGATGTTGCCCTATCTGAATTATTTGCATCGAGTGTCCGACCTGGGTGCACCAGCCGATTTGTTGCGGTCCGACGTATTCATAGACCATCTACTCGCACGGCTCGATGGACAGCTCTGGGATCTTCCGCAATTGATCCATGAATTTGACCGCGCCGTCGTCTTGCACACGGATTCTCAAGGCCGCTTCATTCGCGAGAGGTTTGACGAGGACGATGAACTAAGTGCCGGAGGGCAGATCGGTCGATCACTACGATCACTGCTTGAAAAGCCGCAAGAATCGGCGCTTTTCGCTTTATTGCGTGGACTGGAGCGTAGGTATCGGAAAGATGCACCACCCAAAGAGTTGATTGCTTCGCTGAGCAGAATCACCGTGAACGTGCTCACCGAACGGGTCGGCGCTGACAGTGCATGGCGGCCAGAACCGGCACTTTGGTCATCACTGATAATACTGGCCTCGCCACGTCTGGCCGCGATGCCAAATCTCACGAGTGGTGATCCCTATGCGGCAGACCTTTTCTTAGTGGATGTCTCACAGCTCGGAATGCTATTTGTTGACCGTTGCGACCAGTCGGTTTCAGCGGATCCGATGCACGGTCTTTGGCCCCAATTTTCGAAGATCTGGGATTCGCATCGGCGCCCGTCGTGGCTTAAGGATCTGTTCGCCGCGCTGATTGTTTATCTTGGTGAGAGACCGATTGGCGAATTTCCTTGGATTGAACGTCTAGCTCATAGCTTAGTCGAGCCGCTCCGTTCGCAACAAAAACGCAGGAATGCGCCGCAGTCGCTTCAAGATATCGTCGGCAATTGCACTGTCATCAAACGAATTGCTAAGAGATACCTCATCGATGGCATATGCAAGCCGCTTATTTTGAGTGGACCTCTGGGCGTCGGCAAGTTCGCTGTAGCGAGAGCGATTGCGCGAAGCTTCATCTGCGAGGAGCCGTTAGCGAATGGAATGCCTTGTGAGGCCTGCGGCACCTGCGGGGACAACTTTGGTGGTTTCGGCGTTATCGAAATTGATGCGCGAGAGCATGACGCTTCCGTCCTTTCTATAGTTAGGGATGCGTTGGACAAGCCAACATTTGCAGATCACCGGGTCGTTATCGTCGAAAATGCCGATGCTGCAACGTCGCTGGATGCGTTTCTCAAAATTATGGAAGCTGAGCGGGTCAGCGTGACGTTTATATTGTGTACCACCAATCTACAGAAGCTGGGCGGCACGATCCGTTCGCGATCTGTTGAATTCGTGTTGCGCGAATTGCAACCTTCCGAGACGCGCCGTCTTGCCATTCAGTTTCTTGCGGACGGTGGTCAACACCCCGCCTGCGATCAGACCCTGGACATCCTCGTAACGCTTTCCGCCAATCTACCAGGCCGCCTGGTAGCACTGTGCGAGAAGTTGGGTAATGGAAGTGCAACGGTGCCGAGCGCTTACGACGCGCTCGATATACGATGGGGTGATTGGGCCTGTGAGTATTGGATGTGGATGATGAAGGCCGGCTCTCGTCCTCAGATTGAACCGCTTGTGCCCGTGTCGGTGGCAGTTGAACGCTTACGGCACGTGTTACTGTACCTCGGGGTGGTGCCCGGGGAGCTCCCTATCCCTCATCCGGCGATAGAAATAGTGAGCCTCACAAGTAAGGCCTCGCTTTGCATGGTTTGGCAAACGCGATGTCAGCGCCTATCCCGTTCGCTATGGTTCGACCTGGCGAACTTTTGGCTCGATGATACGCCGACTGAGGATTTTGGCTTTAGAGAGCTCGTTAGCAAGACGAGGCGTTATTTCTAGATACTAGACGAGGCGTTATTTCTAGATACTAGACGAGGCACCTGACGCTACGGCTTGTGCAACGTTCCGTTGATCAAGGCTTTGTCTTTGGTTGGCAGCTTACGCCAAGTCTCGCCGATTTTATTTTCCAGGCGTACCCGAGGTTTTACCTCGAAGTCTTTGATCAACTCGAATTCTTCGATAACCGCTTTCGCAAATCTGATTCCTGGGCCATCGAATCTCACTTTGCGTTTGCCGTCCTTCGTGGAACGGCGGAATTCCCTTCGGAATGTTCTTACATAGATTTGCGCGAGCGCCGTCAATAGGCTGCGGAAGCCGTACCTTTGACGGGCTCTGGTCAGATAGGGGTAGATGAGGCTTCGTACATATTTATCGCGCACGCCGTTGCCGCGGTCGACCCAGAACTCTTGATCAAGATCAGAGAGTTTGCGAAAGTCGCTTTTTGTTTTAAAAAAATGATCGACGATTTCGGTAAGCATTTTTGCTAACCGCAGGAGGGTCGCAATGTCGGAAGGCAAAAAAGCAGGCCTTCGACGCCGCTCTCGACTGTAATGGCTGCCGGACGCATATAAGACACCGGGTACAGTGCCCCTATTGGTATTCTCGAGTGCCAACGAGACCGCGGACAGCCCTCGCTTAAGAGACGCTAGCTGTCTTGCTACCGAAGAATCGCTTACGGTGCTCGAGTTTCGCCTAAACACCTCATGTGTCTCAAGCAGAATCTGCAACATAGTTTCCAATCGGTCTGCCGCATCGGCCGGGACATGATCGAGGTCGGTCGCGCGAATGATCCGATCGAGCGATTGAGCAGAAATCGTTGTGTGCGGGAGGGGCTTTGGCCTCAATTTGCCGTCGGTGCGGCCTTTTTTCACTTTAGACATAGAACCTGCGTGGCGTTTAACTGTTTCGGATGGCGCCGTTCGATTTCGGGCGCCGTTCTGCGCGGGAATAAAGCGTGGCGGCCGTTGTTCTCATGTAAATCGAAGGCTAGAATCGGGCATGGCCGTGCTTACAAACCGTTTGCAATGGAAGCGCTAGCAGCTCGCGTTCGGGAACTGACTACTTAGCCCGATAATGCCGAAACCTTTAAACCGTCACCAAAATTCAACTCTTGCGGTGGCAATCTTGGAAGCCGGTAGGGCAAGGTTCGGCGCTCATTGACGATCGGAGGCTGCATATAAGTATCAATTCGCGGATGGGTGCTTCTTAGATCTTTATATAAGGCCAAGATGAGCTGAGAGCTTAACATGAGGATGCGAGAGAATTTCGGTTCGAAACTGGCTCGATGTAGACGGTCGACATTGGTACAAGTCGGTGGTACACAGCATGTCGCGGGAGTCCCTTAAGTAATTGATTTAATTTAGGTTGTTGGCAGAGGCCGACAACCCGCCCCTGGGCACCATTAACCTCAGTAACGCCGCATCCCGAAGAAGTCGCCGAGCAACGGCTCGCCGCGGCGTAGCCGTCAGGCGAAGCGCAGGATCGCAGCTATCTCCGTGATGTTACGGGGGGTTTTGACATAAACATTGAACCTGCGCGAACACGAAAACTTAAGGCTGCCGACGCTACGTTCGGGGATTGCAAGATCTCGGCGGTGTCCGGCCGCGGCGATGCGGATCCCCGGGCGGTTCAGGCGAAGATAGTCGATGTCATATTTGAAGGCGTTGCTATGCTCTGAGAGCGCAACCGTGGGTTTCCGGCTCGCGCGGGATTGCGTGCTGTGATTCACGCCCGCAGATTGGTCCGCAAAGCTGCAAAGGGAATCCTGCGAAATGCCCCGCTGCAAATCGCGCTGTTCTTTTTGCCGCTGGTGTGGATCGGCTACTTCGCGATCACGTCTTCGGAACGGGCGGAGGCGCTGCAACAGGCGCGGGCGCACGGAAACAGTGTCGCTCAACTATTTGAGGAAAATACCGAGCGGATATTTGAACGGGTAGATCAGTCACTGCTGGTCGTGCGTGCGCTTTACGCCCAGGATCCGGCCGCCTTCAGCCTGAAATTCTGGGCCGGTAAAGCGCAGATGGCGAGCGGCGACGTGGTGCAGTTCTCGCTGATCGGAGCAAACGGCTATTTGTTCGATACCACGACCGGCTACTCCGGCCCGCCGCTCTATCTCGGGGACCGGGAGCACTTCGCCAAGGTGATGGAGCTGGCCGAAGATCGGCTCTATGTCGCAAAGCCGGTGTTCGGGCGGGCGTCGAACAAATGGACCATCCAGATCGCCAGAAAGCTGTTCGACCACGGCAAAGGTCCGGCGGGCGTCGTCGTAGGCTCGATCAGCGTGGATCTGGTCGGCAGGTTCTACGACACGGCAAAGCTCGGTATCGGAGGAACCCTTGTCCTCAGGAATGCCGACTACATCGTGCTCGCCGCGCGGGGAATAGACCAGGGCACGGTGCTGGGACAGCGCAATCCCGGCCACGTCGAAGGCGCGTTACGCGACAGCGCCTATAGCCAATATTGGAACTGGAGCGGGAGCGAAGGCCGCGCGAACCGGAGCAACAGGTTGGTCACCGCGCGCAGATCGCGCGTTTTTCCGCTGATCTTTACCGCCGGCATTTCGGAGCAGGAGATCTATTCGCGCTCTCAAGCCAGGCAGAAAATCTATCTCGGTGGCGCGCTTCTGCTCACTTTCATCATCCTGATGGCGACCGCGCTGCACTGGCGAAGACAGAAAGCGCTCGACGGGGCGCAGCGCGAACTGCGCGACTCCCTGAGCAAATTCGAGGACGCGCTGCGAAACCTTCCGCAGGGGTTGAGCATGTTTGATGGCGACGATCGCCTGATCGCGTTCAACCGACAATGGCTCGATGCCTATGAGCTTTCGCCTGACAACATCAGGGTCGGCATGAATTTCCGCGAGGTGTTTGCAAACCAGGAGGCCGTGCGTGATCTCGACGCCTATCTGGTTGACCTCAAGGACCGGCTCGCCAAATCGGAGCACACTTCGAACACGGTGCAGTTTCCGGATGGGCGCGTCATCCATATTTCCTATGGACGGCGCGAGAGCGGTGGCTGGGTTGCGACGCATGAGGACATCACCGAACGCAAGGCTTCCGAGGACCGGATCGAGAGGCTGGCGCACTATGACAGCCTGACCGGCCTTGCGAATCGTAACCTGTTCAGGGGTTCCCTTGACGAAGCGCTGGACAAGTATCTTCTGCACCATACGCCGTTCGCCGTGCTCCTGCTGGATCTCGACAAGTTCAAGTCCGTCAACGACGCGCTCGGCCACCACTGCGGCGATGCGCTTCTCAGGCAGGTCGCCGGTCGAATCAAGGCGCAGGCCCGAACCGTCGATACGGCGGCCCGGATCGGCGGCGACGAGTTTGCGCTGATCGTGGCGCCGGGGCCGTCCGCGCTGCAGGACGACGCCGCAACGCTCGCCGCGCGCCTGGTCCAGGCCATTGCCGAACCCTATGAAATAGACGGCCACCCGGTCGTGATCGGATGCAGCATCGGTGGCGCCGTGGTGCCCGAGCATGGCACGCGCACCGATGAAATTCTTCGCAATGCCGATCTTGCGCTCTACAAGTCGAAGAATGCCGGTCGAAACTGTTTCCATCTCTACTCGCCGGAGCTCAAGGCCGAAGCCGACCAGCGCGACATCCTCGAAATCGAGCTTCGCGAGGCGATCTGGCGCGAAGAGATCGAGGTGTTCTATCAGCCGATATTCGAGCTCTCGACGGGCCGCGCGAAATCGGTCGAGGCCCTGGCGCGCTGGCGCCACAAGACCAGAGGCCTGATCCCTCCCGCTGAATTCATTCCGGTTGCGGAACGGGGGGGACTGATCGGCGAGCTCGGCGATCTGGTGCTCGCCAAGGCGTGTCGCCATGCTGTGATGCTGCCGCATGATATCAAGGTTGCCGTCAACCTCTCGGCTCTGCAATTTGCGGGCGGCACTCTCGTCGATTCCGTCATGGCCGCGCTGGCGGACAGCGGACTTGCCGAGACGCGGCTGGAGCTCGAGATCACCGAGAGCGTCTTTCTGGCCGACAGCCAGGAAAATCTCAAGACGCTCGAACGCCTGAAGCGGCTTGGCGTTTCCATCGCGCTCGACGATTTCGGCGTCGGCTATTCGTCACTGTCCTATCTGACCGCTTTTCCATTCAACAAGGTCAAGATCGACAAGTCCTTCATCGACAGAATCGGTCGCGCCGAGACCGTTGCCGTCCTCGGATCGATCGTTCAGCTTGCGAAGACGTTGAACCTTTCGATCGTCGCCGAAGGCGTCGAGACCTACGACCAGGTCGAAAAGATCCGCGCGCTCGGAATTGCCCTGGGCCAGGGATTTTTATTCAGCAAGCCCGTGCCGTTCGGTGAACTGTTGCTGCAAGTTCTTCCCGAGAGCGAGCGGCAGGCCGTGGCGTGACAGCACGCGTAGGACGGATTTAAGCCGAAGGCGTAATCCGCCGCCTTCGATTCAATGCTAATCCCGCCTGCGCTACGCCGAACACCGCAGCGAGCGTAGCCCGGATGAGCGAAGCGACATCCGGGTTTTGGTTGGCTCTGTTTGGGCATTATTGAATGCACTGTCACCGTAATCGCCGCGGGCACCTATCTCGGCTGGCGGCTGACGCCGGGCGTACGCTTCGATGTGGGTCTGGCCCGCTCGGGGATCGGTTATGGCGGGCAGGCCGGCACCGCCACCGACACCTTTTCGGGTCAACGTTGGCTTCTCACGTCAGGGCTGACCGGCAGTTACAAGGCTGCCGGCTTCGCAATCGAGCCGTCCGCCAAGGTCTACGCGCTGTGGGAGCACCAGGACGCCTACACCGACAATTTCGGCATCGCCCATCCCGAGCAGAAATTCTCGACCGGACGCGCCAGCCTTGGCGCCAAGGTCGCTTATCCCTGGCTGTGGTCGCCGTCGCTAAGTGTCTCGCCCTATGTCGGCCTGTTCGGCGACTATTGTTTCAACAGCACCAGCGTCGCTGCGCTCGGTGCGCCGAGCCTGCTACCGTCAAAATATGTGCATGGCCTGTCGGCGCGGGTCACGTCCGGCCTTGCGCGCGACGTCAGGAATGGCGCGAAGCTCTCGGTTGGCGGCGAGCTCGGCGGGAACGGCAATGACTTCCGGGTCTGGACCTTCCGCGGCCGCGCCGCTTTCCCGTTCTGACGAGGTTCGCAGGGTGCGGCCTTTCCGGGTCGATGGAACCCCAGCCGGTTTCCCGGCCACGCTACTCGATCTGCAGCGTCTCGTTACGTGACACCGGTTGGTGCGGCGGCGGACGCTGCTGTACATTCGCGCCAGCCCCACCCACAACCACCGGATTCCCGATGCCATCGCTTCCACCAGCCGAGATCGGCGCACCATTCTCCGAGATCGATACCCCCGCTCTGATCATCGATCTGGATGCGTTCGAACGCAATCTCGATGCGATGGCATCCGCCGTAGGCCAGCTCGGCGTCAGGTTGCGTCCGCATGCGAAGACGCACAAGTCGCCGGTGATTGCCACCAAGCAGATCGCGCGTGGCGCGGTCGGCATGTGCTGCCAGAAAGTGGCCGAGGCCGAGATCCTGGTGGCGGGCGGGGTTAATGATGTGCTCGTCAGCAACGAGGTGGTGGGCGGGCGGAAGCTCGAACGGCTCGCCGCCCTCGCGCGTCACGCGCGGATCAGCGTCTGCGCCGATGATCCCGTCATGATCGAGCAATTGGCGCAAGCGGCGGAACGGGCCGGTTCGCAAATCGAAGTGCTGGTTGAAGTCGACGTGGGGGCCCGGCGTTGCGGCGTCAGGCCGGGCCCCGCGGCAACCGGGCTGGCGCGACAGATAGCGGGTTCGCGCTTTCTGTCTTTCGGCGGCCTGCAAGCCTATCACGGTTCAGCCCAGCATCTGCGCACGCCAGAGGAGCGGCGCGCGGCCATCGCCAATGCAGCGAATGCGACCACCGAAACCCTGCGCGTCCTCAACGAAGCGGGCTTTCGCTGCCGCACCATCGGTGGCGCGGGAACGGGGACGTTCGAACTCGAAGGCGCCAGCGGCATCTGGAACGAGTTGCAGGCGGGCTCCTATGTCTTTATGGACGCCGACTACGCCAAAAATGTTGTCGACGGGGCGCGCAACCGCCGCCCGTTCGAGCATGCGCTCTTTGTTCTGGCGACCGTGATGAGCACCGCTTCCGGCGAACGTGCTGTGGTCGATGCGGGCCACAAGGCCCTGTCGAACGACAGCGGGTTTCCTTCTGTCCGGGGCCGGCCCGACCTGCGCTACCATCGGCCCTCCGACGAACATGGCGTTCTCGAATTCGACAGCGTTTCGTCGCGCCCGGCGGTTGGCGACAGGCTGACGCTGATCCCCGGCCATTGCGATCCGACGGTCAATCTCTACGACTGGTATGTCGGCGTGCGCGGCTTCGATACGCCGGACGCCCGGGTAGAAGCGCTTTGGCCTGTTGCGGCGCGCGGCGCGACCACCTGAAGCGAAATTTTAAGCCCGTAGGGCGGATTGGAGGCGAAGCCGTAATCCGCCGTTGTGAGCTAATTACGTGACGGTGAGCTAAACATTCTCGAGTGCGCGGCGCGCAGCACAGCCAACCAAGCTAACCCGCCACCAGCAACCTTAACACCGCATCATACCGAACACTCTGATCCCCAACGAGGGCCATCGCATCGACCTTGGCGCCGGCGTCGTTGTAGGTGCCGAAAAATCCGATGTATTGGACCCGGGCCGCCATCGGTCGTCCGGTCGGGGTATGTTCCTGGCTGGTCATCTTGCCTTTCCAGCTTCCACCCGAGCACTCGTAGCTGCCGGTGTAATAAACATACGCGTCGCCGCCATGGATCTGGCCGTCGCGGAAGATCAGGATGCCGCCAACGTCGTCGGCCACGCCATCGCGGGATTTGGCAGAGAGCGAATAGAGCCCGTTCTTGATCATGATTATTTCCACGCTCGATCACCGGCAAACATTGCCGGCGCATACAAGCTGCTTTCCTGCGCGACTTGTCGCTCTGGCGAGTGCAATTTAAGCTTATAGCCGGTGGACACCGAAATGGCGACGTAGTCGCCCGCGAAGCCTGATATGGCCGAAACCGCGATCACGCGAGGTTTTCCTATGCTGCCCATTCCCGCCGACATCTTTACCGAGCCTGACAACGTATCGCCTGATAGCCTCGCCAATCTCGGACCGCTCCGTCATCTGGCGGGTATCTGGCAGGCGGACAAGGGCGTGGACGTCAACCCCAAAGCCGACGGCCCGGAGCGTCGGGTGTTTCGCGAGCATGTCCGGATGGACCCGATCGATCCGCAGGCCAACGGACCGCAGCTGTTTTATGGTCTGCGCTATCACATCCACATCAATACGCCGGAGGAAGACATCACCTTCCACGATCAGGTCGGCTATTGGCTTTGGGAGCCTGCAACCGGCCTGATCCTGCAAAGCGTGACCATCCCGCGAGGCCAGGTCTTGCTCGCAGCGGGCCATGCGAAGCCGGATGACAGGCGAATCTCGGTCACGGCGAAGCGCGGCGATACGCGGTACGGAATCTGCTCGACGGAATTTTTGGACGAAGCTTTCCGCACCGAAAGCTACCGATGCGACATCACCTTCAACGACGACGGAAGCTGGACCTATCTGCTTGAAACCGAGCTTCTGGTGAAGGGGCGAGACCAGCCCTTCAATCATCACGATACCAACACCTTGAAGCTTGTTGCGGCGGCGACACCGAATCCGCTGGCTGTCATCCTGAAGGATCGGGCGGAGAACTAGTAGGATGGGTAGAGCGAAGCGAAACCCATCATCTCTCAAGCATCGACGGGCTTCGCGGCGTTTATCATCGGGCCGGCCGAAGGCCATTGGCTCTACCCATCTTACGATCTACTTGTCGTGCGGTCCGCCTGCTACCGGCTCCGCCAGATGCAGGAATTCGTCGAAGGCGACGGCGCCTTCCGCAAGGGTGTGGCACGCGCGACTGTCAATAAAGATTTGCGCGTCATGGTCGAAGATCTCGACGATGAAAAGGGGCTGCCTTGCGGCGCAAGCCGCTGAGGCTGCGTGCATGCGAATTTCATAGTCGCCGATCGACGCCAGGGAAATCGCCTCACCCTCGGGGCGGGACACCAGGCTGACATAGGCTCGGGAAATTCGCAGCGTTGTAAAATTGTATTCCAACGCACGTCCCACAACGAAACCTCGCGCTTTGTTGGTCGGCCGCAGGATTACCAGCCCCGCCATTACGGGAGGCTGGCGGTGAAATTAATGTTTCGAAAGATGGGCCGCGGGGAATGACGGCCGGGACTGCGACAAAACAACCCGACGGCCGCGCCCGGCGTAGCCTTGGGCGAAGCTGGGGCAACTCACTTCCGATTTGCGGAAATCGCGTCAAGCTCAAAATTTCTGTAAATCAAAAATATTCTTGTTGCCGTCCGACCCAAATCAGTGCGCATCTATCGCCATCCCGTCCCACTCAGAGGGCGTCGGCCGTCGTCACGACGAGGGGCGGGTTGCGGTGGACGCTGAGGTTGCGATTGACGGTCGCGGCTGAAGCGTACGGCGAAAGCGTGTGGTCCTGACGCCCTTAACGGCGTCAAGTCCTGCGGGAGCTAACGCTTCCGAGGGACGACGGTGGCAATAGAGGCCGTCTCACCGGGGAGAGCGCGTTATAAGCCGTAAAGCCATTGCGCAGGGAAGGCCGGGTGTTCTCCGCTGCCCTGTATGCTCGTGTGCAGCCTACTTAGCACAATTCGCACACGAGATCGCGGGTGCAGCGCGCATCCGGCATTCCCTGCGCCCTCTGGATTCGAGGGCGGAAGAGATTTCTTGCAAACCTCGGGCGCAATGCGCCGCGGGAATGCGAAACTATGTCCACGTCGTCCCGGCGAAGGCCGGGACCCATAACCACAGGAAGAAGTTTTGCGAATGGTCTCTCCTACTGAGCTTCATCGAGAGATCACGCGGTATGGGTCCCGGCCCCCGTGCGCAATTGCGCACTAGGCCGGGACGACGAATTATAGGCGACGTCGTCCGCAATGGCTGCGTCGTCCAGGCTGTTTGAGATTCGAATCTAGCTAAACAGCGCCGGCCAGGACAAGCGCAGGTTGACCAACCACAGCTCACGGTAGTGAACCGTTTCCACGCTGGCGACGTCAGACTTTGTGCCTGCTTTTGCGGATCGGCCGCTGTGTTATGGCGTTCGCTGTGGGATCGGCCGCCGCGGGGCAGGTTGAAACTCGGCGGAGAAAGACTGGATGACCGCGGACCTGCATCGGCAGCGCCTACTGAATTTCCTGGACGTCTACTATGCCGGCGACATCGAGGGGTCGCTGGCGCGCTGCACCGACGATGTCGCGTTCGTCGCCAACGCCCCGGTCGATCTGCTTCCCCACATGGGTCATCGCCGGGGCACCGCCGCGATGCGCGAGATGTGGACCACCGTCCGCGCCCGCTATTCCGAAATGCGCTGCGAGGTGCCGATCCTGGTCGCCGAGGGCGACAGGGTGGCGGCGAACATCCGGGTGTTTTTCCGCAAGCGCAGCAATCAGCGGATGGTGCAGTTCGACATCGCGGCGTTTTATACCTTCCGCGACGGCCGCATCGCCCAGATCCGCGAGATCATCGACACCTTCGACATGGTCGAGCAGGTGCTGGAGCGCGATCTCAGCGCGATCCTGAGGGGAGA
Organism: Bradyrhizobium sp. AUGA SZCCT0182; assembly: GCF_018130185.1. Taxonomy (NCBI): domain Bacteria; kingdom Pseudomonadati; phylum Pseudomonadota; class Alphaproteobacteria; order Hyphomicrobiales; family Nitrobacteraceae; genus Bradyrhizobium; species Bradyrhizobium sp. AUGA SZCCT0182. The sequence goes on from NZ_JAFCLY010000005.1 coordinate 262,888, forward strand.
GAGGCTGGTAGAAATCTAGACGACGTCATTCCGGGGCGATGCAAAGCATCGAACTATGGTGCGCAGTTGCGCACCTGAGAATCTCGAGATTCCCCGGTGCGCAATTGCGCACCTGAGGTCTGGTCCTGCGGACCATCCCGGAATGACAGCCCGCCTTATTTTCCCGTCACCGTTGAACCTCGCCGCCCCGGCGGCGACACACCACAAGGCTTTTTCCGGGACAGAAGAACATATGAAGATCGCGTTGCTGGCTCTGCTTGGTTTGGCGTTGGGGGCTCTGGGAGGTGCGGCGCTTGGAATCGGGACCGGGCTGGCCTGGGTCGAGATCTTTAAAACCACGAGTTTTGAAGGCTATAACGGCATGCTGGTGTTCTTCACCTTCATGCCGCTGGGCGCCGCGATCGGCGGTATCGGGGGCGCTTTGCTGTTCGGCGTGATCGCGATCAAGGACGCCGAAATCGCCATCGAGCGCGAGCCGGTGCGCCGCCGGGAGGGGTAAAAACGGCGCCAGCGGCGGTAAAAACGCGGAAAATCCTGCATTTGTGCAATGCAGAAACGTCGGTTGTATTTTAACAAAAAACGCCTATCGTTAGTGTACGAATGAATTTAGCGGCGAGAATTTAGCAACTGCACGGCGTCGACGCGGACGCCCCCTGGGCCGTTGCCGTTTGAATCAGTTTCAAGGACGAAATCAAATGACAGAGCATAGTCTCTGGCGTTTTTCGCGCGCGTTGCATCGTGCGATCAATGAACGCCAGCCCGCCGATCTCGAAGCCCTGCTCGACGAGGACGTCGATTGGGCGATCTATGGCCCGATCGACATGTTTCCGTTCTTCGGTTCGCGCCGGGGCAAGGAAGCCGTGATCGAGGTGATCCGGCAGATTGCAGAGAACATCCGCGTCCATCGCTTCGACCGCGAGTCGATCATGCTGGGGGTCGATTCCGCCGCCTCGATGATGCGCTATTCGCTGACCGCGCTGGATTCCAACAAGCCGATCAGCCTGCGGGTTGCGCATTTCGCGCAGTTCAAGGCCGGCAAGCTGACCAATCTCCGCGTGCTGGTCGACACCTTCGACCTGGTCGAGCAGGCGGTGGGGTATCCCATCCATCTGCCGCGAATGGCGGTCTAGTTAGCCCGCACCAATCCGTTTCGTCATGGCCGGGCCAAAGCGCGAAGCGCGTCTTCGCGCTGGAGATCGCGGCGACCCACGTCCTCCTCACCAGCCCCTGGAAGACGTGGTTGCGACAAAGGCGTAACGACGCGCTTCGTGCTTGATCGAGCTTGCGAAGCTGCACTCGGCGCTGTGGCCCGGACATGACGGAGTGCGAGGGCGCGCGAATGCGCCCTCGCCATAATTTCGTACCACCGCCAACGCATTCTGCACCTGATTTGGAATGCGGGCGGGTTATGACTTCCACGACACGATTTGGCTGGATAAGGCTGCCGTTGCTGGTGGCCGGCTTCAGTCTGGGCGCGGTGCTGGCCGTGGCGGCGCAAACGCCGCCCGCCGATGAAGATACCGAAGAGCCGGCGGAGGAAGCAGCCCCCGACGTCGCAGCGGCGCCTGGCGTCGCGGTAGCGCCTGATGTCAATGACCCTGATATCATGAAGGATATCGACGTCTCCAAGCTCGACTGGAGCCAGCTCGATCTCGATGCCGCGCCGCTGACCGGGCCTGCCGCAAAAACCCGCGCCGCGTCGAAAGCCGCGACCAGTACGGACACCGCCTGGTCGGCGAACGAAAAGGCGAACGGCAGCTCCGCCGTGTCGGTGAAACAATCGCTGACCCCGTTCTGGGACGCGCGGATCGGCGCCGACATGACGGTTGCCCGGCAAGGCACGCTGACGGCCCAGGAATTACTGTCGGAAAAACTCGCCAATGGCGGCAGCCTGCCGCAATCGTCCGGCACCGCCTGGGCCGCGATCACAGCGCCGGGTGTCGGCTCGATCTGGGACAAGACGTCAGTCGAAGCCCGCGTCGATCCCGGGGCGGACCAGAGCAGGCTCGGCACCTCCCTGAGCAAATCGCTGCCGCTCAACGAGCAATATTCGCTCACGCTGCAGAATGGCTACAATCTGATCCAGCAGGGCATCGTTCCGGTGCCCGGCATCATCAGCCATCCGACCCGCAGCTATGAGACCGACCAGTCGGCGCGACTGAGCATCGCCGATACCGGCACCAGCTTCGTGGCCGGCCAGACGCTGTCGACCTCGGATGACAAATGGCTGCGCAAGGTCGGCGCCGAACAAAAACTGTTCGACGGCGTCACCATCTCGGGTTCGGTCGGCGAGACCCCGTCGGGCGTGGTTAACAAGAGTTTTGGCGCAGGCTTCAAGCGCAGCTGGTAAGCCCCTGCGCCTCTTCGCCAATCCTTTTCAGAATGATGCAGCATTGCCGCATATTGGCCCAGATGCAGACAAATTCCACACTACTGATAGGAACGCTCACTTCGTCGTGCGGGGGACGTCCGCGCTCGCTTATCGCGAAACAGAGGAATGGCCGATGAACGCTACCAATCGAACCGAACAAGTTGAATCAACTGAGGATGCCGTCGACAGCAACCTCGCCGCGGTCTCGGAAGTCGAGGCCGGGATCCGCGACTTCGTCCGCAACGACATCGCCTATCTGCGCCGTCCGCCGGCCGGTGCCGCGGAAACCGTGCCGCTCGATGCCAGCGCGGAAGCCACCGTCAACAACGTCAACTCGCTGATCCAGCGCGTCGCCGGCACCTCGCTTGCTGAAATCGAGAAGCTGATTTCGGAACTCGAAAGCCTGCGCGATCTCTTGCATGCCGAAGGCCAGCGCGTTCAGCGCGAAATCTCCGGCTATGCGCAGCTCAGCCAGGCGGCGATGAAGTCGACGCGCATGATCGCCGACAACGTCACGCAGTGGAAGCGCGCCGCCGACGGGCTGCGCAACAGCTGATCCGGGATCTTGTACTGATTCCAGACCGTTGCAAAAATCCTACACCCGCCGTCTTCTTCAACAGAAGGCGGCGGTTTCGTTTGATATGTGGCTGTTTTGAACTTTATAAGCAGCGCGTCGGGATCAAGGGACGGGTGCCGCCACCAACGGTAGGCAAACTTCCAGGGATACGAGATGCAAAACGGTCAGCCAAACAACACTCATCCACTGCCGCATTCGGCACATGGCATGGGCACGCTCATGGTCCGGTTCGTCGGACTGCTGACGGTTGCGGTGGTGCTCATGACGCTGATCTGGAACAGCTGACACGGCGACGGGCAGGCACAGCTTTAAGGTCGCGCGGTTCAGTGCTGGTACGATCCAGCGCCATGGTTAGCAAAGCCTGACCTTATTGGACGGACGACGTGCTCTCGAGCGTGTAGCCGCCGTCGGCATAGCCCTTCACTACCATTGCAGTCGTCAGCATCACGCAAAGCGTGATGGTCGCGAAAATAAAGCCGACAAGTTTCAAGTGGCTGCGATCTGCCATGGTCATCCCCTCGGTACTTCCCCTCAGTCTCATATGGCAGGCAGAAAGTTCAAAATGTGTTAGCAAATAAATTGCTTCGCAGAATGGTAAACGCGCCCGGACCAAGAAACGGTTCGCTAAGCATACCGGCTCGGGTCAGGAACCGGGATTCCGCCGCGGCACGAAGGCGGTGGCCAAAAACGAGTACACCTGTTCGCCGCGCTGGTTGGCGCCGGTATTGCGGGCCTGCAGGATGCCCCATTCGGGACGCTTGTCCGACGTGCGCTTGGTTTCGACGACACTCGAAAAACTGATGGTGTCACCGGCCAATACCGGCCTGATCCAGCGCAGTTCGCGAAAGCCGGGCGACGGTCCCCAGACCGCAACTTCCTCGCCGCGCGCGAGAGCCTCCCGCGTCAGGCGCTGGCCGTCGGCGACCAGTAGCTTCATGCAGACAGAGCCGACATGCCATCCCGACGCCGCCAACCCGCCGAACAGCGATTGGCGTCCCGCTTCCTCGTCGAGGTGAAACGCCTGCGGATCGAACTGCGCGGCGAATTGCTTGATCAGCTCGGCGGTGAAGGTGAACGATCCGAGTTCACGCCGCGAACCGATTTCAATGTCCTCAAAGAAACGCATCGAAGATCCTATTCCGCCGCGACATCGGCGCGACGGCGCACGATGATCGGCGACACCATCTCGCACAGCGTCACGCCGGCGGCGTTCTTGACCACGCCCTTGAACGTCACGATGCCGGTCTCGGGACGGCTGCGCGAAACTCGCGCCTCCGCGACCTCGATATCGAGCGTCAGATCATCGTCCGGCCGCAGAGGTGACAGCCAGCGCATCTCGTTGACGCCCGGCGAGCCCATCGACGCGGTGCGGCCGATGAAGCCGTCGAACATCATCCGCATCATGAGCGAGCAAAGATGCCAGCCCGACCCGGAGAGGCCCTTCAGCATCGACTTGGCTGCGGCCGCGTCGTCCAGATGCATCGGCTGCGGGTCGTACTCCGCAGCGTAAGTCAGGATCTCCTCGCGCGTGACGTGGCGCGGTCCGAACGTACCGAAATGGCCGGGTTTGAAATCTTCGAAGGTGAGCGTTGTCATGATGGGATTTTACAGTGCGGAAGCCCGATTGTGGCCGTTATTTGCAGCAATCTCAACCCGCCCACCCGCATGGCTCGTGCCCGACGGGCGAACACCGTTGCAACCGGTGCGCGTCTTCGGCTTGCTCGGGACCGCATTCGGAGCTAGGCCCTGTGCTCTCAGGAGCGAGGCTGGACGCGAATCACTTTTCGACTTGCCGGGAGAACCACCGATGTTCGATTTTCAGGACCTGTTTCAGTGGGACCGCTTTATCACGCCCACGATCATCAAGACCTTTTACTGGCTGGTGATCGGCCTGATCGTGCTGTTCGGCATATCCGGCATTTTCTCCGGCCTCGCTGCGATGGCGATCAGCCCGTTCGGCGGATTCATCGTGCTGCTGTCCTCGATCGCCAGCGTCGTGGTCGGCGTGGTGTTCTCACGCATCGCCGCAGAATTCATCCTGATCGTGTTCCGCATCAACGAGCACCTCGGCGCGATCCGCGACCAGGGCCAGACGCATTAAGCGCGATGACTAACAGTCATCCCGCTTTATTTCTTGTTTGAGCATGATCCGTTCGGAAAACCGGTACCCACTTTTCCGGTTCATGCTTAGGTATTGAACCTGAAATGCATGACGTCGCCGTCAGCGACGACGTATTCCTTGCCTTCCAGCCGCAGCTTGCCGGCATCGCGCGCGCCGGCTTCGCCACCCAGCGCGACATAGTCGGCATAGGCGATGGTTTCTGCGCGGATAAAGCCCTTTTCGAAATCGGTATGGATTACGCCGGCCGCCGCAGGCCCTTTGGTGCCGCGGTTGATGGTCCAGGCGCGGGCTTCCTTCGGCCCGACGGTGAAGTAGGTAATGAGGTCGAGCAGCTGGTAGCCGGCGCGGATCAGGCGGTCGAGGCCGGCCTCTTCGAGGCCGAGCGTATCGAGGAACTCGACGCGCTCCTCGCGTGACAGCGTCGCGATCTCGGATTCGATCTTGGCCGAAATCGCCACCGCGACCGCACCCTCTTTCTTGGCGTGCTCGAACACCTGTTTGGAAAAGCTGTTGCCGTCCTTGGCCGAGCCTTCCTCGACGTTGCAAACGTACAGCACCGGTTTCGACGTCAACAGGCCAAGCATGCCAAAGGCACGCTCTTCTTCCGCCTTGCGTTCGAGGAACCGCGCGGGCTTGCCGTCGCGCAGCAGCACCAGCGCGCGGTTGACGAGGTCGAGCTGTTCCTTGGCGTCCTTGTCGTTGCCCTTGGCCTTCTTGGTAAGATTGTCGACGCGCTTCTCGAGGCTGTCGAGATCGGCCAGCATCAGCTCGGTCTCGATGGTCTCGATATCAGCCAGCGGCGCGATCTTGCCTTCGACATGGGTGATGTCGGAATCCTCAAAGCAGCGCACCACATGCGCCACCGCGTCGACCTCGCGGATGGTGGCGAGAAACTGGTTGCCGAGGCCTTCGCCCTTGGAGGCACCGCGCACCAGGCCCGCGATGTCAACGAAGGTCAGTCGCGTCGGGATGATCTGGGCCGACTTGGCAATCGCGGACAGTTTGTCGAGCCTGGGATCAGGCACCGCCACCTCGCCGACATTCGGCTCAATGGTGCAGAACGGATAATTCGCCGCCTGCGCCGCGGCAGTCTCGGTCAGCGCGTTGAACAGCGTCGACTTGCCGACATTGGGCAGGCCTACGATACCGCATTTGAATCCCATGACGTGTCCTGAAGTCTGTTGCTGGCGATCGGCGGCGCGTTACGCAGCGCCGTCATCGCCCTTGTCGAAAAATCCCTTGGACTGCAGCGCCAGATGCACCTTGTTCTGAAACGACGAGTCGTGGTTCGTGGCAAGTAGTCCGGCATTGTCGGCGACCGCCTCGCACAGCGCCTCGACCCAGGGCCGATCGCTCTTGGCGAAATCCGACAGCACGTGGCTGTGCACCAGTTCCTTGACGCCGGGATGACCGATCCCGAGCCGCACCCGGCGATAGTCGTTGCCGATATGCGAGGAGATCGAGCGCAACCCGTTATGGCCGGCAATGCCGCCACCGACCTTGACGCGTACTTTCGCCGCCGGCAGTTCGAGTTCGTCCTGAAACACGATGATCTCGCCGACCCCGAGCTTGAAGAAGTTCGCGGCTTCCTGCACCGCGCGCCCGGACTCGTTCATATAGGTCGTGGGCTTGAGCAGGACTACGCGCTCGCGCTCCAGCGTGCCTTCCGACGTCTCGCCCTGAAAACGGCGGCGCCATGGTGCGAAACCATGACGCCGCGCAATTTCATCGACGACCGCGAAACCGATATTATGCCGGTTGTTCGCGTACTTCGCGCCGGGATTACCGAGGCCGACAAACAGGCGCATGACGCGGCATCCCGCGTTCGCTTACTTCTTCTTGTCGCCGCCAGGCGCCTTGGCGCCAGCCGCGGGCGCCTTCGCACCAGCCGCCGGAGCAGCAGCACCCGCTGCGGGCGCAGCAGCCGCACCCGCCGCCGGAGCAGCACCGGGAGCCGCAGCACCGCCAGCAGCAGCCGCCGCAGCCGCCTTGAGTTCTTCGGCGTAGCCGGACGGCGGCACGATGGTCACGAGCGTCGCATCTTCACGCGACAGCGACTTCACGCCAGCGGGCAGCTTGATGTCGGACAGATGCAGCGAGTGGCTGATTTCCAGCGTGCTGGCATCGGCCTCGATGTACTGCGGAATATTGTCGACCGAACACTCGAGTTCGATGGTGTGGGTGACGATGTTGACCGTGCCGCCGCGCTTGACGCCGGGCGAGACTTCGCCGTTGACCACATGCAGGGGAACGCTGACGCGGATGGTGGCGCCTTCACCGAGCCGCATGAAGTCGACATGCAGCGGGAAGTCACGCACCGGATCGAGATGGAAGTCGCGCGGGATCACGCGGTGCTTCTTGCCCTCGAGATCGATGTCGTAAATCGTGGTCAGGAACCGGCCGGCCAGAATGCGCTGGCGCAGTTCGGCATCGTCGACCGAGATGGTCACGGGGGGCTGGTTGTTGCCATAGATCACTCCGGGAACTCTCCCGGCGCGACGCTCTGCCCGGGCGGCCCCCTTGCCGCTCTGCGGACGCGCGGTCGCCTTCAATTCCTTGACGGTCGCCATCGTGTTAAGTCCTTGTTTTCTAAAAAGTTAAAGGCCGCAACGCGGCCCGGTAGCGTCCGACAGCAAGCCTCCAGGGGTGCGGGGGCTGCGGACGTGGCGGGCTTTTAGCCCCAAAGCGCCAAAATGACAAGGAAATCAGGGGATTTTTCTGCGGGCTCTGGACGCAGGGGCAGGCAGCATTGTGTGCCCTCTCCCTGCCCGCTGCCCCGTACGGACGAACGAACGGAGAGACCGTACCTGGCCGAGTCCTAGAAGTCCGTCTTCGGGTTGTCCGGACCGGGCGCGGGCGGCGAAATGCCGATCTTGGCTTCCAGCGCCGCGATCCGGGTCTTCAGCGCCTCGTTTTCCTCGCGCGCCAGCCGGGCCATGTCCTTGACCGCGTCGAACTCCTCGCGCTTGACGAGGTCGAGGTCGCGCAGGATGCGTTCGGCCTGGTTGCGAACGACCGCATCGACCTCGCGCTTGACGCCCTGGGCGGCGCCGGCAGCGTCGTTCATCAAACGGCCGATCTCGTCGAAAAACCGATTGTTGGTCTGGGTCATCGCTAAACGCTCCGGTCGCTGCAACTGGATCTGCTTCCACCAAGACAATGGCGATCCAGACGTCCGGGTTCAAGAGTGCCGTTCAACGCCAAGGTGATGTCCGTTTGCCTTGTCATGCCCTCCTTTCCTTGCAATCGTACCGAACGCCGACCCCCCAAAAACCAGAATCAGAAAACAGAAACGCACATGATCGACCAGCAGATCGACATCCAGACCAAGGACGGCAAGACCACCACTTTCATCACCCATCCCGAGCGCGGCGGACCGTTTCCCGTCATCCTGTTCTACATGGATGCGCCGGCGATCCGCGAGGAACTGCGCGACATGGCGCGGCGGCTCGCGACGTCAGGCTATTACGTGATGCTGCCCAACATGTACTACCGCTCCGGCGTGATGGAGCTGGGGCCGATTCCGCCGGATCCTGAGGCGCCCGAGCGCAAGCGGATGTTCGAGTTCATGGCCTCGATCAACATCCCGATGGTGATGGAGGACACCAAGGCCCTGCTGGCCTATGCGGCGACCCAAAAGGCCGCGAACACCGCCATCGTCGGTACCGTCGGCTACTGCATGAGCGGCCGCTACGCGGTCAACGCGGCGACGCATTTTCCGGACCAGGTGAAAGCCGCAGCCTCGATCTACGGCACGCATCTGGCGACCGACCAGCCGGACAGCCCGCATATTGCCGCCGGCAAGACCAAGGCTGAATTGTACTTCGCCTGCGCCGAAACCGACATCTACGCGCCGGCCGAGATCATCGAGAAATTGAAGCAGGGCATGAAGGGATCGAACAACGAGGTCGAGGTTTTCCCCGGCACCCATCACGGCTTCGCCTTCCCGAAGCGGCCGGTCTATCACCGCGACGCCGCCGAGCGGCATTGGGAGCGGCTGCTGGCGCTGTATCGCCGCAACCTCGCCACCTGATCGCAAGATTCCGATACAAGGCTCCCCCGCCGATCTTCGGCGTGGCCTATGCCGTCTACACCAAAGCCCTGTGAGCCAGATGCAATTCCTCACTATCGCCTTTCCGGTATTCGATCCGATCGCGCTCTCGATCGGACCGATCGCAATCCGCTGGTATGCGCTGGCCTATATCGGCGGCATCGTGCTGGGATGGATTTATGCGCGTTCGCTGGTCAAGAGCGAGAAATTATGGGGCGGGCCGGCGCCGATCACGCTGGTGCAGCTCGACGATTTCATCCTGTGGGTCACCATCGGCATCATCGTCGGCGGCCGCACCGGCTACGTGCTGTTCTACAATCCAGCCTATTTTGCGCAGCACCCGGCCGAGATTTTCGAATTGTGGAACGGCGGCATGTCGTTTCACGGCGGTTTCCTCGGCTGCGTCGCCGCGGTGATGCTGTTCTGCCGCAAACACGGCATCTCGATCCTGTCGCTCGGCGACATCACCACCGGCGTCGGGCCGATCGGATTGTTCCTCGGGCGGCTCGCCAACTTCATCAACAGCGAATTGTGGGGCCGGCCGGCCGATTCCAGCGTGCCATGGAGGATGGTGTTCCCCAATGGCGGGCCGCTGCCGCGCCACCCCAGCCAGCTCTATGAGGCGGCGCTCGAGGGCATCCTGCTGTTTACGATATTGGCGGTCATGATTCGGATGGGCGCCCTGAAGCGGCCGGGCCTGATCCTCGGCAGCTTCATCGCGATCTACGCAATTGCCCGAATAATAAGCGAGTTCTTCCGTGAGCCGGACCCGCAGCTCGGATTTTTGTGGGGCGGGCTAACTATGGGTATGCTGTTGTCGGTGCCGATGATCATTGCCGGAGCCATCCTGATAGTGATGGCATGGCGCAAGGCGCCGGAGCATTCGCAGAAGTCCATTTAAGGCAAGGCAGGCCGTGACCGAATATTCGCCGCTGCAGTCCGAGATCAGGAAGCTGATCCAATCGTCAGGCCCGATGCCGGTCTGGCGATACATGGAATTGTGCCTGATGCATCCCGAACACGGCTATTACGTCTCGCGCGATCCGCTCGGCCGGGAGGGCGATTTCACCACCGCGCCCGAAGTAAGCCAGATGTTCGGCGAACTGCTCGGATTGTGGGCCGCCTCGGTCTGGAAGGCGATCGGCTCGCCGCCGACGCTGCGGCTGGTCGAGCTCGGGCCCGGCCGCGGCACCATGATGGCGGACGCGCTGCGCGCGCTGCGGGTGCTGCCGCCGCTCTATCAGTCGCTCAGCACACACCTCGTCGAGATCAATCCGGTGCTGCGCGAGAAGCAAAGCGCGACGCTGTCGGGCGTGCGCAATCTCAGCTGGCACGACAGCATCGACGACGTGCCCGAGGGCCCTGCGGTCATTTTCGCCAACGAGTATTTCGACGTGCTGCCGATTCACCAGGTGGTGAAGCGTGAGACCGGCTGGCATGAGCGCGTGATCAAGCTCGACGACGGCGGCAAGCTGGTATTCGCGGCCGCCGACGAACCGACCCCCCGCTTCGAGGTGCTGCTGCCGCCGCTGGTGCGTGCCGCCCCGATCGGCGCCGTGTTCGAATGGCGGCCCGACGCCGAGATCATGAAGATCGCCAGGCGCGTGCGCGAACAGGACGGCGCTGCGCTGATCATCGATTACGGCCATCTGCGCAGCGACGCCGGCGACACCTTCCAGGCCATCGCCCGCCACAGCTTCACCGATCCCCTGAAGAATCCAGGACAGGCCGACGTGACCGCTCATGTCGATTTCCAGGCATTGGTGCGCGCCGCCGAAGATATGGGCGCGCGCACCCACGGTCCGGTGACGCAGGGCGAGTTCCTCAAGCGGCTCGGCATCGAGACCCGCGCATTGACGCTGATGGGCAAGACCACGCCGGAAGTTTCCGCCGATATTTCCAATGCGCTGAAGCGGCTGACCGATAGTGGCCGCGGCGGCATGGGCTCGATGTTCAAGGTGCTGGCGATCACGGAGCCGCATCTCACCTCGGTCGCGGGCCTGTCCGACGAACAGGAATCTGCCGACGAAGAGGCGTCATGACCTACGGATCGTCGCTGCTTTCGGCCATTCCGGGCCTGCGCCATGCTTTCTTCACCCGCGAGGGCGGCGTATCCGGCGGGATTTACGAGGGCCTCAATGGCGGCCTCGGTTCGAACGATGATGGCGCCCACGTCGCGGAAAATCGCCGCCGGATGGCCGAGCAGATGGGTGTCGCACCGGATCGTTTTCTCAGCGTGCACCAGATCCATTCGCCCGATGCCGTGGTGGCGACCGGCCCCTGGACCGGGGACAAGCCGCGCGCCGATGCCCTGGTCACCCGCACCGAAGGCCTTGCGATCGGCGTCACCGCAGCCGATTGCGGGCCGATCTTGTTCGTCGATCCCACGGCCCGCGTGATCGGCGCGGCCCATGCCGGCTGGAAGGGGGCGCTGACCGGAATCATCGAATCCACCGTGGATGCGATGGAAAGACTCGGCGCCGACCGCACCGGCACGGTCGCTGCGATCGGCCCCCTGATCCGCCAGCATTCCTACGAAGTCGGCGGCGAATTCGTCGAACGTTTTCTGGATGCCGACGCCGGCAATGCCGCCTACTTCATTGCTTCGGAGCGCGCCGGCCATTCGATGTTCGACCTTGCCGGCTACATCCGCATGCGGCTGGAAAACGCCGGCGTGCTGATGATCGACGACATCGGCGTCGACACCTATTCCGACGAACGCTTCTACAGCTACCGCCGCTCGGTGCATCGGAAAGAGCCGGATTACGGAAGGCATGTTCACGCCATCGCGCTGACCGACTGAGTTCCGCCAGCGCAATTCCGTAATCATCTCCGAGAGCTGGAATCCAGCCTTGACTCTCCACTGGGTGGAGGCTGCACAACCCGCGGCATGACACATCGAACCTACAGCATCGGCGAAGCGTCGCGCCTCAGCGGAGTGTCCGTTCGGCGACTGCGCTTCTATTCGGACCAGGGACTGCTCCCGCCGGCAGGGCGAACGGAGAGCGGCTATCGCGTCTTCACCGATAGCGAGCTCGTCCGCCTCGACCTTATCAGCTGCCTGCGGGACGCCGGCCTCGGCCTCGATGCCATTCGCGAGGTGTTGTCGAAGGAGCTTTCGCTGACCGAAGCACTGACGCTTCGCCTGCGGGCGCTCGAGGCCGAAATCGCAGCGCAACGCCGGATCGCGGCGGCGCTGCGTGCGGCGCTTCGTTCGCCCGAACTGACCGAAGCCGATTTGAGGAGATTCTGGACCATGACCAAATTGTCGCGCGATGAACGGCTTAGCGTCGTCGAAGCTTATTACGAACGGGTCTCTGACGGCGTGAACATCGATCCCAAATGGATGCGCCAGATGATCGAAGACAGCGTCCCCGAACTGCCCGAAGACCCGACGCCCGAGCAGTGTGACGCCTGGATCGAGCTTTCGGGCATGCTGCGCGATCCCGAATTTGCGGCCAACATGCGAAACAATGCCAAGGACATCTGGGACGACGCGACCTTCGATCCCATCGCCTGGAAGACCGAAGGCGACGCCATCCTAGTCAAGGCCAAGGACGCCATCGCGCGCGGCCTTGAACCGACTTCGGAAGCCGGCCAGGCACTTGCAAGGGAATGGGTGGAAATCTCGGCCCGACTCACGCAGCGCAAGCCCGATCCGGATTTCCGAACTTGGTTGCGTGCCAAATATGATTACCATGACGCGCGCGCGGGCCGCTATTGGGAGTTGGTTGCCATCCTGCGGGGCCAATCGCCGAGTAGCAGCCCGAACCGGGAATGGGAATGGATGTCGACCGCCATGAAGCACCATCTCGCCGATGCGGCCCCATCGTGAAAATGCCGTGATTGGCCAGGCGATAAAGCGAGAGTCCGGTCCAATGTTCGACCAGGTGTGGCTGTCCTGCCAGAGCGCCGGGCTTTCTGAGTAGGCCGCCATCCCCTGCCCTAGACCTTAATGCATTTTAACGATATCGCAGGGCAATGAGGGACGTCATCCGAGCCTCCTGCCTGCGATCCCCGCGTGCGATTATCGCCGCGGCGCTGCTCGCCGTTTCGTGTGCGCTTGGCGGCTGCGCCGGTGGCGGCGCGGCGAGCGGATCGTTCGCGATGGCGACCAGTGGCGGCGGCTCGACCGTGGCCTTTGAATCGATCGACGGCCCGCCGCCGCACGTCTTCGACCGCATGGTCGGCGTCATCGACAGCGAATCGAAGCTGCGGAACCTGCAGATCGTCTCGCGCGAAGGCGGCGCTTCCTACCGCGTGCGCAGCTATCTCTCGGCGCAGGTGGTGCGCGGCAAGACCATGATCGCCTGGGTCTGGGACGTCTACGACAACAACCAGCAGCGCGCGCTGCGGCTGTCCGGCGAGGAACCGGCGGGCAAGGCCGGACGCGACGCCTGGGCCGCCGCCGACGATCTCGTGCTGCGGAAAATCGCGCAGGCCGGCCTTAGCGGCCTCAGCGGCATGATCAACGGCGCGCCGGAAGCACCGCAGCCGGCGCCAGCCCCCTCGCCCGGCCGCCGCGGCTCCGCGGTCGCGAGTGTGGAGCAGACAGCACCCGCCGAGGGTGTATTTGGTGTCGCCGCGCTCGGCTTCAGCAGCCATTAAGCCTACCCCGTAAAGTCCCGTATCGGCTCATTTTTAACCGGGAAAACAGCTGCGACGGGTTGCCAGCCGCGCCACCTGCCTGATATCTCCTCGCGCATCGAAACCCGCCGGTTTACAGGTATCCCAGATGCTGAACGTCGTATCCAGCAAGGCGCGGGGAGAGGCCTCGATGTCCGCCAAGAACGGCTCCATCAAGCTGGTCGCCGGCAATTCGAACCCTGCTTTGGCGAAGGCCATCGCCGAAGGGCTGGATCTGCCGCTGACCAAGGCCAGCGTCCGCCGCTTTGCCGATAACGAAATCTTCGTCGAGGTGCTCGAGAACGTGCGCGGCTCGGACGCGTTCATCATCCAGTCGACGTCGTTTCCGGCCAACGACCATCTGATGGAATTGCTGATCATCACCGATGCGCTGCGCCGCTCGTCCGCGCGCCGCATCACGGCGGTGATCCCCTATTTCGGCTACGCCCGGCAGGACCGCAAGGTCGGCTCGCGCGCACCGATTTCGGCCAAGCTGGTGGCCAATCTGATCACGCATGCCGGCATCGATCGCGTCATGACGCTCGACCTGCATGCCGGCCAGATCCAGGGCTTCTTCGACATCCCGACCGACAATCTCTACGCCTCGCCGCTGATGGTGCGCGACATCAAGGAGCGCTTCAACCTCGCCAACGTGATGGTGGTGTCGCCCGACGTCGGCGGCGTGGTGCGCGCCCGCGGCCTCTCCAAGCGCATCAACGCGCCGCTCGCCATCATCGACAAGCGCCGCGAACGCGCCGGCGAATCCGAAGTCATGAACGTGATCGGCGACGTCGCCGGTTATACCTGCATCCTGATCGACGACATCGTCGATTCCGGCGGCACGCTGGTGAACGCGGCCGACGCCCTGATCGCCAACGGCGCCAAGGAAGTCTACGCCTACATCTCCCATGGCGTACTGTCGGGCGGCGCCGCCGCCCGCATCGCCGGCTCCAGGCTGAAAGAGCTTGTCATCACCGACTCGATCCTGCCGACGGAGGCGGTCAACAAGGCCGCCAACATCCGCACGCTCTCGATCGCGCCGCTGATCGCCGAAGCCATCGGCCGTACCGCGGCGGAAGAATCGGTTTCGAGCTTGTTCGATTGAGAGGCGCAACGTCGCCTCTTCATGTCGTCCCTGCGAACGCAGGGACCCATACCGCGTGATCTCTCAATAAAGCCTCGGTAGCAGAGACCATTCGCAAAACTTCTCCCTGTGGTTATGGGTCCCCCGATGCGCAATTGCGCATCTGAGCTCAAGGCCGGGACGACGGGCGTTCTTTGTTGCTGCACTGAGCACTGAACACACCTTCGCGATCTCGCGACGCGTTGCGTGAAACGAGAGGGCGCAGGGAAGACCGGGTGCGCGCTGCACCCGCGGTCTCGCGTGCGGTTTGCACAAAACAAGGTGCACACGAGCATACAGGGCAGCGGAGAACACCCGGCCTTCCCTGCGCAATGGCTTTACGGCTTATGCCGCGCTCTCCCCCGAGACGAGTTCTTGGTTGACTCCGTCGCTGCCGTTTCCGCTTGCGCTTCTCCGACAGCTTGACGCCTGCAACGGGCGCCAGGACCACACGGTTTTGCCGTACGCCCGTCCGCGCCGTCGTCTCAGCGCAAAC